>JAIUOC010000008.1:0-300000 GCA_020161265.1 Chloroflexota bacterium
GATGAGGGATGAGGGATGAGGGATGAGGGATGAGGGATGAGGGATGAGGGATGAGGGATGAGGGATGAGGGATGAGGGATGAGGGATGAGGGATGAGGGATGAAATCTTTTCGTGGCATTCAATGATACTGGGAAACGATAATTTTTGCCTTCCTCCTTCATAATTCATATTTCATCCTTTGGTTCAGGGGTTGACAAGGCGTGTATGATGCGTTCGTCAACAACGCACAATTATCGTCCTTGATCTGCCTTAACAACCAAAAATCCCTTGCCAAGCAATTGGACTAACTTTTAAGGAACGGTTTGCAAAATTGCTACGTCATGATTGCGTAACAATAAACAACCAGTAGGAGGATAGTCACATGCAACGGTTTTTTGGGTATGTATTGCTCGTCGTATTGATGGTCGGCTTGGTTGGCTGTGGTGGTGGCGTAACTGATACAACTATTCCGGCTCCACCCAGCAGCAGCGAATATCAAAATGGCCAAGATCCAATTCTTGATGCAGCAGTTAGCAGTTTCAGCCAAAGCGCCGCCAACGTTGGCACTGGCACAACTACCAAATTCTATATTTCAACCGCAACTATGGATGAAATTAAGAATTTCTATACAACTGAAATGCCCAAGCGTGGTTGGAAAACCATCGAATCACCAGCAGTTCCTAACACGGTATCAGTCAATTTCCAAGCTGATGCTAATGTAGCGGCAATCAACGCGATTGATTTGACGATGACTGGCAGCACTGGAATTCTGGTCATCACGACTGGCACTAACGTCAAATAAGCGTCACAATCTGCTGAGTTTTCAAGCGCCCTCAGTGTTGAGCAATTGCTTAGGCTGAGGGCTTCGTGTGGCAGATTGCAAGAGTTTGGCTAAGTTGTAACCTTTTAAATGTATCGGCGTACCAAGCCTTGTGATTATTACCACACTGTTTTGGGTATAGCACGTTTTTGATTTGAGAGTTAGGATGAATGGGTGGCGCGAACATTGCTGAGCGTAAAGCCCTTGGCAATGCGAATGCCAACAACAGATTTTATTTAGGAGGAATAACCCTCATGTCAAAACGGACGATTAGCGCAATTTTAATTGCCCTTGCATTAAGTGCATGTGGTGGTAGTGCTGCTCCAACCGCGACGACCGCTCCAACGGCAACGACAGCTCCAACTGAAGTGCCAGCGCCAACTGCAACCGAAGAAGCGGCTGCACCAACCGAAGCTCCATCAACTGATCCAAGCGGAGCCGCTGCTGAAATTCCAGCACCACCGCAAAGCGATCCCTACGTTAAGGGCGAAAACGAAATCATTGATGCAGCAATCGGTGGCATGGAAGGTGAATTCGAAAACCAAGAACAACAAACTGGCTTGGATCTCGAACCATTGACCTACTACTTGACCGAAGAAGACCCACAAACGATTGTGGACTTCTACGAAGGTGAAATGGCAACCTACGGCTGGGGCACAGGCCAAGTCGAAGATCAAACCTTCGGCAAAGTCTTGGTTTATCCAAGCGCCAGCGAATTGACCACCATCGCCATGATCGGTGTGTTGGATCTTTCAACCGTTGATCCAAGCATGAAACAATCGATCATCTTCACCACGGTTGGTCGCTTGGGTGGCGGCATGACTATGCCAACCCCTGATAGTGGTGGCAGCACCACCGACCCAGTGACCACTGGCGACTTGAGCGATATTCCAGCTCCACCAAGCAGCGAAGAATATCAATCGGGTGACGATGCCTTGACCGATACCTTCATGGATAGCTTTGAAAAAGGCTTTGCTGGTAGCGCTGGCAGCACGGCTGTCTTGGGCAAGCAAGCCTATATCTCAACCGCAACTCCAGAAGAAATCAAAACCTTCTATGATGACGAATTGACCGCTGCTGGCTGGACTTCAATGCCAACTGGTGCTGATACCACTGGCGGCATGGCTGGCACGCAAACCTTGACCTATGCCAACATGAGCGCTGGCGAAGCCTTGGTCATTATGACTGTTGATCGCAGCAGCATGGGCATGGGCGATGGCATTTTGGTCATCATCATCAAAGCTGGCCAATAAGCTTTAGGCTTAATTAACTATCGGTTCCCCCTGAGTTGCTTCGGCGATTCAGGGGGATGTTTTTTTGCAAAATGACTGTGGTATCATACACCCGCGATCCAAATCAAGCAGCCAAGGAGGCAGCCATGACGCGCGAACGACTTTCTGCAAGGGTGCAGAGCGTTCCACCTTCAGGGATACGGCGGTTTTTCGATATTGCTGCCACAATGGAGAATGTGATTTCGCTCGGGATCGGCGAGCCAGATTTTGTCACGCCATATACGATTACCCAAGCTGGGATTCGCTCATTGCAACAGGGCAAAACTGCCTATACTTCGAATTCTGGGACGATCGAATTACGCCAGGAATTACAAAAACACCTCGATCATTTGTATGGACTCAATTATGATCCTGAGAATGAGTTATTGATTACGGTTGGGGTCAGCGAAGCCTTGCAAAATGCCATGCTAGCAACGATCGATCCCGGCGATGAGGTGATCATTCCTGAGCCATGTTTTGTGGCCTATGGCCCAAGTGTGGTGTTTGCTGGCGGGGTTCCGGTGTATGTCAGTACCTCGGTCGAGCAGGAGTTTCAAGTAACCCGCGAGGCAATCGAGGCCGCGATCACGCCGAAAACCAAAGCGATCTTAATTGGCTATCCCAATAATCCAACTGGCGCAGTGATGAGCCGTGAACGCTTGTTGGAGATCGCCGCCCTAGCTGAACAATACGATCTGTTGGTATTTTCCGATGAGATTTACGATCGTTTAGTCTATGGGGTTGAGCATACGAGCTTTGCCCAATTACCTGGCATGCGCGATCGCACAATTTTGCTTGGTGGGTTCTCCAAGGCCTATGCCATGACTGGCTGGCGTTTGGGTTGGTTGGCGGCTAGCGCCGAAATTGCCAATGCTGTGCGCAAAATCCATCAATACGCTATTATGTCTGCGCCAACGGTAGCCCAATATGCTGGCTTGGCGGCGCTGCAAACTGGCGAAGAAGATGTTCAGCGCATGGTCAGCGAATATGATCGCCGTCGGCAAGTGATTGTGGCTGGATTGCGCCAAATTGGCTTGCCAACCTTTGAGCCACAGGGCGCGTTCTACGTTTTCCCGCAGGTCAGTAGCCTTGGCCTCACCAGCGAAGCCTTTGTTGAAGGCCTGCTTTACGGCGAAAAAGTCGCAGTTGTCCCAGGCGATGCCTTTGGCCCAAGCGGCGCTGGCTTCGTGCGCATGTGTTACGCTACCAGTATGGATAATATCGAAACCGCCTTAGAACGAATTGAGCGCTACGTTCGTTCATTGTAAGTTTAGAAGGATGCGCCATGAGTACCGAATCACCTGTTGAATGTACCCGCTGTAAACGACAGCTTTCGTCCGATGACGTGCGCATGGCGCAGCCTTTGATCACCTTCAAAGAGCTGGTGCAAGCTGCGATTAAAACCCCTTCCTTGCTCAGCGCAAGCTTGCCCGATGTCCCCTATTGCCCAGAATGTCGGGTGATTATTGCCAAACAACGCCAAACTGAACAACTCAAATTTTTAGGTGCTGCTGTCGCTGTATTAGCAATTCTGATTGTGCTTGTGTTGGTTGTACTCTAGCTGGATTCACGCTTGGGGGTTAAATTTTTAGGACAAAATGATGCTTTTATCTGTGTTAATTCCTTGCTACAATGAAGCAGCAACAATTGCAAAAATGCTAGAGCGGTTGGCGCAAATTACAATTCCCATGCAATGGATCGCCGTTGATGATTGCTCACGTGATGCGACCTACCAAGTTTTACAACAATTAACTGCAACATACCCACACATGCAGGTTGTCCAACATCGCCAAAATAGTGGCAAGGGTGCGGCTATCCGCACGGCCTTAGCCCATGCCACTGGCGAGATTGTGATTATTCAAGATGCCGACCTCGAATATGACCCTCACGATTTTTATGAATTGATCAAACCAATTGAAGCTGGTTTGGTTAATGTCGTGTTTGGTTCGCGCTTTATGGGTCGGCATACGGGTATGTATTTCTGGAATGCTATTGGCAATAAAGGTCTCACCTTTTTAACCAATTTGCTGTTTAACTGTTGGATCTCCGACATGGAAACCTGCTACAAGGTGATGCGCACCGATATTATGCGCTCGATGAACCTGGTTTCCAACGATTTTCGGATTGAGGCAGAAATAACGGCGAAGGTTCTGATGCAGGGTGAGCGAATTTTTGAAGTGCCAATTACATACTTGGGGCGTACTTACGAGGAAGGTAAGAAGATGCACCCCAAATATGGCTTTTTGACGGTTTGGGCGTTATTCCGGTTGCGTTTGCTCGGTCGCCCATAACCACGGTATTTGCTCCTCTTACAGAAAAGGTGATACATATGCCAGTCGTTGCAGTTCTTGGCGCTCAGTGGGGCGACGAGGGCAAAGGTCGTGTTGTCGATTTATTGGCAACCAAAGCTAAAATGGTTATTCGTGCTGCCGGTGGCTCTAATGCCGGCCATACGGTGATTAACCATCTTGGCACATTTAAATTGCACCTTACGCCCGCCGGAATTTTCGATGCCAATGTAGTCAATATTATCGGCGCAGGCACGGTGATCGATCCTGCGGTGTTGATGAAGGAGTTGCAAGCCTTACGTGAGGCCAATGTTTCGCTTGATCAACTCTATATCAGCGATCGGGCACATGTGGTTATGCCCTATCACGTTTCGCTCGATGCCCTCGAAGAAAAAGATCGCGGCGCGAACGAAATTGGCACAACCAAACGGGGCATTGGTCCAGCCTATGTTGATAAAGCTTCGCGGATGGGTATTCGCATGGGCGATTTGCTCCACGAAGAAACCTTGCTCAGCCGCCTAACCAGTGTGCTCGAATATAAAGGCCGCGTGCTCAACAAGATGTATGGTGCTCAGCCAAGCGCTTCATTGCACGATATGTATCTGCAATATTTGGAGTTTGGTCGCCAACTCGAAGCCCACATCGTGCCCATCCACACCATGGTTCAAGATGCCTTGCGTCGCGATATTCCAATTTTGATCGAGGGCAATCAAGGGGCGTTGTTGGATGTGGATTATGGCACATTCCCGTATGTTACTTCGACCGCAACTGGCTCAGCGGGCGCATGCCAAGGCGCTGGAATTCCGCCAATGCGCTTAAATGGCGTAGTCGGAATTTACAAAGCCTACACCACCCGCGTTGGTGGTGGGCCATTCCCAACCGAATTAACCGACGAACTTGGTGAGCATATTCGCCAAGCTGGCCATGAATTTGGCACAACCACTGGTCGCCCACGGCGGGTTGGCTGGTTCGATGCGGTGGCGGCGCGTTACGCTGCTGAAATTAATGGCATTAGCTCAATCGCCCTCACCAAACTCGATGTGCTCGACGATGTTGAGACGCTCAAAATTTGTACTGGCTATCGCTGGAACGACACCGAGCTTGATTCCTTTCCTTCGTCGATTTCGGTGCTCAGCCAAATCGAGCCAATTTACGAAGAATATCCAGGTTGGAAAACCAACACCAGTCATGCTCGCACCTTAGATGAATTGCCCGAAGCGGCTCAACGCTATGTTCGCCGCCTAAGCCAATTGGTTGGCGTGCGCTTGGGCATGATTTCGGTCGGCCCATCGCGTGAGCAAATGGTGAGCTTGCAGGAAATTTTCTAGCCTAGCTTCATACCCTACATCCCTCAGAAGTTTTGTAGAATCACCAACGGCATAGCATTCGCCTATATCCGCGAATGCTATGCCGTTGCGCTTGGCCGTAAGAATTAAACAGTTTCGAGCGGAGCTGGCGCACCAAATTGTACGACCAACTCGCCATTGCGAAACACCGCTCGCAGGGCTGGCCGATCAGCCAACATCGTCGGCAAAATCATCTCACGCCGGAAGTTGCCAATTTCAATAAACAATTGATCGCCACGTTTGGTCATGTTCACTTTATTAACTTCGACATGCGGCAAGGGCAAACGTAGCTCATACTGATCGCCCTGCTTAGTGATGTCCATGGTTTTGCCCACGTAAAACACATCAAGCGGATTGCGCTCGCCAAACAAGGCTGCGCCAACATCGGCCAGATCATCGAGCCCTTTGATCTCACGGGCATACATTGGGGCTTCCCAAATTGGCAGCGGCGTGAAAATATCATGAACTTGAGCGCGATAGCTAGCCTGAATTTCTTGCATTTGTTCGATAAAGCTATGACCACGCACATCGCTGGGCATCACCCGATTAAGCACCACGCCATCGACCGGATAGCCATACAAGGCCAAGTAGGTTGCGGCGCGTTGGGCCTCTTTTATTACCATACGCTCGGGGTTGACCACCAAGCGATAGGAACTAATTTTGGGGTCGGCCAAGGTTGCTCGCAGTGCTTCAACCTGCTCAACAAAGCGTGGCAAGGTATCGAACATATCCGAAGCTGGCACCAGTGCCCGAATCAAGGGCTTAGCCACTTTCATGGTGCTGGTTTCCCATTGCATCACCCGCGAAGCATACCAAGTGAAGGTTTCGGGCATGGTCAGCAAGCGCACGGTTTCGCCAGTTGGCGCTGCATCAACAATGACTGCATCGTAGTTGCCTTCTTTAGCTTGTTTGCGAATATGCAACAAACTGACAACTTCTTCCATGCCTGGAATCACTGCTAATTCTTCGGCAGCAACTTCGTTAACACCCTTGCGCTTGAGCAAATTGGAGACAAAGCCTTGCAACTCGCCCCAGTGTTGGCGCACTTCCTCCAACACATTGATTTCTTGAGCCCAAAGGTTTTCGCTCAGCTTGGTGGGGCTAGGGCCAACTTGGCAATCAAGCGCATCGGCCAAGGAGTGCGCCACATCGGTGCTGACCACCAATGTTCGATAGCCCATGCGTGATGCTCGCACGGCGGTTGCCGCAGCGGTTGTGGTTTTGCCAACGCCACCCTTGCCAAGATATAAAATCAAACGCATTGTATCTTCCTTTCGCTGCATTGCGAGAATACATGAATCACTCGCTGCACTGCTGTTTTGGACGTTATGGTCAACTGGGTAGTTGCAGCCTAGCTGTATTATCGCATATCGTTGTTACGTAAACAGGGGTATTTGGGTTTTGGCAAGCGCTGCTGCGCCGATTGCTGCATAACGCAAAGCCTTGCCCAGCGTAATCCAAGCCAAACTTGGCAGCCATGGTTTGCCTAAGGCTCCGGCCACCCCAACCAATACATCCCCAATTACAGGCAACCAGGCTAAAATTAAGGCTGGCGTACCCCAACGCCCTAGCCAACGCTCAGCCCGTTGCATGCGCTCAGCCATCGTGTTATTGCGCTGGTCGATGACAGTCCGTGCTCGTTGACCAAGCCAAAAGGTCGTAGCCGAGCCAAGCACATTGCCCAACGTGGCAATCAACAATGGCAACCATAGAGATTCGGCATGAACGACCATTGCCGCTAAGGCCAACTCTGAACCGAGTGGCAAGACTGTGGCCGCCAAAAAACTCACGCTAAATAAACTTAGATACAGCCAAATCATTGTATTTTTCCTTGTTGCCAACGTTGCCAGAGCAAGCCGATTTCGGCATTGCGCCCCAAAGCCAAGCTTACCACAAAGCCAATTAAGCCCAAAACCGAGGAACTGGTTAAACTAAGCAATAAACTGCTGGAGCTGGATGGTTGCCAACGCTGGATTACCCACCAGGCCAAACCACCAGCCACACTGCTCGCTGCTAGTACCTGCCACATAAAACGCCAATTGAGCTTAATTGGTTGCTCAACGGTTTTTTGTGCCAGCCATGCCAAGGCTAAGGTTTCGGCCCATAACGAAACGGTAGTCGCCCAACCAAGCCCAGCTAAACCCCAACGTCGCCACCACAAGGCCAAGCCAATTTGTAACAACGCGCCGAGCACCCGCATCACACTGGGCCATCGGGTATCGCCCATGGCATAACTAAACCGAATCAACAAGGTGCTCAATGCCAAAGCAGGCAAGCCAGGCAAAGCCGCCCATAAGGCAGTGCTGGTCAGCTGCACCGATTGTTGGTCAAATGCGCCACGTTGCAGCAACAAGACAACAATCTGCTGACACAGCACCATGCCCAAGACCATCAGCGGCAAGGTGAGCAGCAACGACCAACGCCAACAACGCGCCAGCCATTGTTGCAAGGCCTGATAATTGCGTTGCAATACCAAGCCTGTTAGCACTGGAAACAATACACGGCCTAGCACCTGCGGCAACAAAATAATTGGCACTTCGACAATTCGGCGGGCATAGGTTTGAGCCGCTACTGCGCCAGCGCCAACCGTCGAAGCAATCGCATTCTCAATCACACTAATCAAATGCACCGATACCAGCGAGGTTAATAATAAGGGATAGGCATGCTGTAAAACGCTGGTGAGCCGCGCTCCGCGCCAGCGCCAACTTGGCAACCACGGTACATCAGCTTGCAACAACGGAATTAATCGCAAAACTGCCCCAACCACCAAGCCCCAAGCCAAGCCATACACGCTGCCAGTTGCAATCAAAGCAATTACGGGAGCTAATTTCAACATCAAATCGGCCAAGGCTGGGCGGGTAAATTGCTCGAACGCTTGATACCACGCGCCCAACACTGCGGTAAAACACATGATCGGAAAGGCCAATAAGCCAATGCGAATAATCGTGGCGGTCATAAGCAAGGTTGGTTGATCGAAGCCTGGTCCAAATAAGCGGGCTAATTGCTTGGCATACAGCCAGCCCAAGCCTGTGAGTGGAATTGCCGCCAAGCTGACTAAGCCCAAACTCGCGCGAAGCGTGCGCGGACTATTCGTTTGATCGTGCAAAATCATGGGAACGAGGGTTGGCCCAGCAATATCGCCCAGTAAAAATCCCATTAATAACACCACCGCTGCTCCGGCCAAATAGGCATCAGCGGTCGTGCTTGTACCAAAAAAATGGGCTAAAGCGACTTTTTCAGCAAACCCCAGCACTTTATAGGCGGCGGTTGCGGCAATCAAAATCAGCGATGTGCGAAACAAGGTTTTTGGCTGCATAGATACTCTTTTAATCGAATTGCTCGTATAATTGACATTATGCAACAGCAAACCGAACAATTAAGCGATGGGCAGCGATTAAATGCGGCTCAAATTTGGGCATTTTTAGCCAAAGCCGCAGTTGGCCGCTTGGCAACTCACGATCACGCCCGCAACCAGAGTAATCTTACGCCGCTCTTTTTTGTCTGCGAAGCACCGCATATTTATTTCGCAACCCAACCTGGCCATAAGCTGAATTTGTTGCGGCGCTATCCCCAAGGCGTGGGCTTACAAGCCGATGCCTTTGAGCCAGAATCTTCAACCAGCGTTTTTGTTTGGGGGCGCTACCGTGATGTGCCGCTGGGCGCGGAGTATGCCCATGCCACGCGATTGCTGGCCTTCAAGTATGGCACTGGCTTTTGGCAACAAATTATCGATCAAGCCACCAAGGCTTTGAAGGCTGGGCCTCGCGCGGTAATCACCACAATTAGCCAAGCCACGACTGGTTGCATTCAAATCGAACGGATCGGCGGGCGACGCTGGGAGCATGGCTTATGATGCGGATTTTAGCGCCAGCCGCAGCCTTGGCTTTGCTCGATGAACTGTCGGTGCTCCGAATTGCAGGCTTTGATCAAGCGCGATCTGCCAGCTATGCCGTGCCCTTGGCTTTTGTGCGGCGTGAGCAAAGCCTGCTGATTGCGATTCGCGCTACAGGACGCTTGGCCCAGCTATTGCAACTACAACCCCAAGGCTGGTGCATCGAAGCCGATCAGATTAACCCTGATTGGACGTTTCGTTCAGTTGTTGCTCAAGCCAGCGCCCAGCCTTTGGCCGAGCCACAAATTGCGCTGGTGGCGCTGGCTGAGCGCTATGGCCGCAATTGGCCGCAATGGCGACCGAATGCCCCAATTCAAGCCTTTTCATTGGAACTAGCGGCGATCCAAGGCCGCCACAAATCCTAAGGAGCGCCGATGATCACCGTTACCCGCGAACGCCAACTCCGCCGTCCAATCAGCGAACTCTGGCAACTGTTAGCCAATCCGCATAATTTGCCGCGAATTTTGCCACGCATCGCCCGCGTCGAAGTTAGTGAGCTAGCCAACGATAGCCAACCGGTAACTGCCTATTTTGATTTTGGCATTCCGCTTGGTACGCAGGCCGCCCAAGGCAGATTTAGCCTGATCGAGCAGCAATCGATTCGTTTTGATGCTGAGCAACCCTTGCCAATTATGGCTCACTGGCAACTCCAACCGCATGCTAATAACACCAAAGTGCATGCCAGCCTTAGCTTTGATCTCAAGCCAATTTTGGGGCCAGTTGCCAAAGTGGTGCCAATGAGCATCGTCAAAAGCGAAGTTACCCGTGAGCTTGAGCAAGCACTCGCTCGCATCGAACGCCTACGCCTGAGCTAGAGGACGAATCATGTCACCAAAGCCGCTTGCGCCAAGTAAACGCTGGTTTGATCTAATCGTTGCTAGTTTGGGCTTGCTGCTGCTGAGTCCATTGCTGTTGCTGATTAGCTTAGCGATTAAATTAACCTCGCGTGGCCCAATTTTCTACATTCGCCCGCGCGTTGGCCGTGATAGTCATGAATTTCCCTTCTATAAATTTCGCACGATGGTGGTGAATGCTGAAGGCCAAGGCTTGGGCATTGAGGTCGCCCACAACGATCAACGCATTACGCTGGTTGGCCAATGGCTACGCCGTTGGAGTTTCGATGAATTACCGCAATTATTCAATGTTGTGCAGGGTGAGATGAGCTTAATCGGCCCGCGACCCAGCTTGCCCGAACAAGTAGCGCGTTATACTCCCGACCAGCGCCAACGTTTGGCGGTGCGGCCAGGGATTACGGGCTGGGCACAGGTTAATGGCCGCAATGATATCGATTGGGCTGCTCGGATTCAGCTTGATTGTTGGTATATTGAGCATTGGAGTTGGCGACTTGATGGCTTGATTTTGTGGCGGACAATTGGCGCAATATTGCGGCCAGTTGGCATTTATGGGCGCGATGGTGTGGCCAAAGATTTGCGGAGTAAATAATGCGACCAGTAATTATTGTTGGAACTGGCGGCCATGCGCGTGAGGTAGCCGAAATTGTGCAAGCCCAACATGCGGCTGGTAAAGGCGGCCCATTACGTGGCTTGCTCACCGACGATGCTGCGCAGCATGGCACAAGCATTTTAGGTATTCGGGTTTTGGGGCCGATCGATTGGCTGACCACTCGTTTGGCTCAAGTGCATGTCGTGATTGCGATTGGTGATAATGCCACCCGCCAACGCATCGCCCACCAATTTGGCGCAGCGTTACAAGCGACCAGCGCAATCTCACCGCATGCGCTGGTTTCGCCGCATGCCACGATTGGCGCAGGCGCAATGATTTTCCCCAATGCCGTGGTTGGGCCGCTTGCCGTCATTGGCGAATATAGCATTGTGAATGTTGGGGCAAGCGTTAGCCACGATAGCGTTGTGGCAGCGTTTTGCAATCTCAACCCTGGCTCACGGGTGGCTGGCACATGCAAAATTGGCGAAGGCGTTTCATTGGGCATGGGCGCACAGGTTATTCAAGGCCGTAGCATTGGGGCATGGACAGTGGTTGGGGCGGGCGCAGTGGTTATTCGCGATTTGCCCAGCCAAGCCAAGGCAGTTGGTGTGCCGACCCGCTTACTGGTTTGATCCACGAAGGACACGAAGTTATTTTTAGCCACGAATTGCACGAATTGCACGAATTATGCTTCTCATTCCCAATGGGCTTACCTCCATTCCCGCAGCTCATACTGACCCCTGACCCCTGAATCCTAGCCCATCCTCGTTTGCCTTTTGCCTTTAAACTAAAACCCCCTCGCCCAATTGCTGGGACAAGGGGGCTTGATTGAGGTTTTGAATTAGGCAGCGGCGTTGCCAGTTGCCAATTCGACCAAGCGATCTTGCAATTTCTTGTCGAGCAACGAGCCAGCAACTTGAGGCCGCAATTCTTTTTCGAGGCGGCGGCGAGCTGGGCCACGTTGAGCATCAGGGAAATCATTCAAGATGCGTTCGATTTCAGCATTGATTTCGCTTTCGTCAACGCTCAAGCCTTCGGCTTCAACGATTTTGCGCACAACCAACGATGATTTCAAGCTTTCTTCGCCACGGGGCAACAATTCTTGGACTGCTTCGTCGTGGGTTTTGCCAACGATTTGCAGGTATTGCTCCATGTTGATGCCATAGCGAGCCAACGATTCAACTTGCTCGTGGAGCAATTCGTGGGCGCGTTCAGCAATCAAGGCATCGGGCACATCGAAGCTAGTTGCGGCGACAACTTCTTCGAGGTATTGGTTCAAGACATTACGGCGATGATGATCGCCTGAATTCTTGACCAAACGCTCCATCAGGTCAGCCTTGTAAGTATCCAAATCGCCTTCAAATTCTTCCAAACCTGGGAGTTCTTCCCATGCTGGCAATTGGCGATTTTGAATTTCGCTGACGGTTACTTTGAACACAACATCTTTATCGGCAACCCGAGCATCAGGATGATCGGCTGGCAGGTGAGCGCTGATTTCGCGGGTTTCACCAGCTTTGATGCCTTTCAAGCCTGCATACAGTTCAGGCACGATGCGGCGTTCTTCCATGATTAAGGTCGTTGGTTCGCCTTCATCATCATCGTCATCATCGTCATCATCGTCATCATCGTCATCATCGTCATCATCGTCATCGTCGTCTTCATCATCATCGTCATCATCGTCATCATCATCATCGTCATCATCGTCATCTTCTTCTTCGTCATCTTCTTCTTCGTCAAGTTTGTGCAAAGGCACACCATCGACCAAGGTTTGGACGGTTGCGGTGAGTTGATCGCCTTCAGCGGCTTCTGGTTCGCCTTCGGGAGCACTCAAAACGACGTGTTTTTCACGAGCTTGATCTAACGCGACTTCCAAGGTTGCATCGGTAACTGGTTCTTCGGTGAGATCAACCGTGATCGCCTTGTAATCGGGCAAGATCACTTCTGGCTCAACCGGAACCAAGATGCGGAAGCGGAATGGCTCTGGCTCTAATTTTTCTAAGGAAGCTTGAGCAACTGGCTTGATATTTTCTTGTTCGAGCGCAGCACGGAAGGCCACATTGATAATTTCGTCGGTCGCTTCTTCTAAAATTGCGGCCTTGCCATAGTAATTTTCAACGATAAAGCGAGGAGCTTTACCTTTGCGGAAGCCTGGAATGGCAACCTTGCTGGCAATCCGTTGCGCGGCCTTGTTCAATTCTTTTTCTATCGTCGCTGCGTCTGGCTCGATCTCAAGCGCAACAATGCGCTTTGGTAATTGTTCAGTTGTGACTTTCACACGATCTCCAAAGTATATGTTATTTAAGCGATCTTTAACTATCGCCAACGAAGGCAGTCTAGCGTGACATTATACCAGAACATCGCTCAGGCTGGGCTAGCGAATCTGGGTGAAATTAACAAAGCAAGCTTAGTAAACAGTTTGCTCCGCCAAGAAATGGCGATACATCGGCGAAACTGCCCGTAAACGCTCGACGATTGGCGGCAACAAGGCTAATACGCGCTCGATTTGCTCGGCAGTGTTCTCGCGGCCAAGGGTCATGCGCAGGCTGCCATGGGCGCGTTCGGCACTCAAGCCCAAGGCCATCAGCACATGCGATGGGTCAAGCGAACCGCTGGTGCAGGCCGAACCACTTGAGGCATAAATGCCCTGTTGATCAAGCAACAGCAACATGCTTTCGCCCTCAATAAAATCAAACGACATGTTGACATTATTGGGCAAACGCTGGCTGCGATGGCCGTTTAAGTAGACATGCGGAATCGCTGCTTCAATTCCGCTAATCAGCCGATCACGCAGGCTGGTTAGTTGGTTGCTACTCTGTGGCAATTCATCGACGGCAAGTTGCAAAGCTTTGGCTAGCCCAACGATCCCAGGCACATTTTCGGTGCCAGCACGTAAACGCCGTTCCTGCGAGCCACCATTAATCAACGGTAGCAAGGGCACGCCACGCCGCATATACAACGCGCCTACGCCTTTTGGCCCATAAAATTTATGCGCAGTTAAGCTTAATAAATCAACATTCAATTCTTTAACATTAATTGGTTGCGCCCCGATCAACTGCACTGCATCGGTATGAAACAGCACATTGTGCTCGCGACAAACCGCGCCCAATTCGGCAATCGGCTGAATCGTGCCAATCTCGTTGTTGGCGGCCATAATGCTGACCAACACCGTGGTTGGGCGCAGTGCCGCTCGTAAATCGGCCACGGCAACCAAGCCCGTGCTATCGACCGGCAAAATCGTGATTTCAAAGCCAAAGTGTTCGAGATATTCCACCGCATGCAGCACCGCATGATGCTCGATGGCGCTAGTGATGATGTGATTGCCTTTGCCTGCATCACGCTGAGCAAACGCCACGCCCTTGATCGCCAAATTATCGGCTTCGGAGCCACCGCTAGTAAACACAATTTCTTTGCGTTTTGCTCCCAGCAAACTCGCAACGGTTTCGCGGGCTTCATCTACGCCTTCGAGCGCTGCGCGGCCAAGTCGATAGATGCTTGATGGATTGCCATAGGCCGTGTTGAAGTAGGGCAGCATGGCCTCAACCACCCTTGGATCGGTCGCAGTCGTCGCTGCATGATCTAAATAAATTGTTTCCGGAGCCATACCAGACCACCTTTGATGCTAATTGCAAGTTTGTCGCTGGTTTGATTTTACCGCTTTTTAACCCCAACCTGCTGTAAACATTTCGCTACATTCGGCCAAAATCGCAGCTTGGGTCACAACTTGCAATTGCTGGTTCATGATTGTTCAACCTGGGACGCTTAGGAATAATGGTATGCTAAGAGCACCTGAATCGCAACATTGGAGGCATCATTATGAACCAACGGCTTGATGTAGCTGTGATTGGCACTGGCAATTGGGGCACAACTTTAGCCTTGGTTTTGGCTCGCGGCGGGCGGAATGTCACGCTATTTGGCCGCAACCAAGCTGAAGTTGCTCAATTGCAAGCTGCTGGCGAAAACAGCCGCTTTTTGCCTGGGCAGCGCTTTCCTGCAAATTTGGGCTTGGCCTATGATCTGGCGCTGGCCGCTCAAGCCCAAGTTATTCTCCTCGCTGTGCCTTCGAAAACAATTCGCAGCAATGCGCTTCAACTTGCCCCACAGCTCGCCGCCGATAGCATTATTTTGAGTTGCGCCAAAGGTATCGAGTCGGGCAGCCTTGAAACGATGAGCGAAGTGCTGGCTGAGGCACTTGCGCCGCACCCACGCGGCTTGATTGGGGCGCTTTCGGGGCCAAATATTGCCAACGAAATTGCCAAAGGCTTGCCTGCAACCAGTGTTGTAGCGTTAAGTGATGATCAAGCTGGTCAGCGGGCGCAGAGCTTGCTCACCACCAATCTGCTGCGGATCTATCGTTCGAGCGATGTGGTTGGGGTTGAACTGGGCGGGGCACTCAAAAATATTGTGGCGCTCGGCGCGGGCATTTGCGATGGCATGGGCTTGGGCGATAATGCTAAAGCAGCGTTTATCACCCGTGGTTTGGCCGAAATGACCCGCTTGGGCATGGCACGCGGCGCACATCCGCTGACCTTTGCAGGCTTGGCGGGCTTAGGCGATTTAATTGCCACGTGTGCCTCGCCGCACAGCCGCAACCGCCGCTTGGGTGAAGCCTTAGCACGCGGCCAATCGCTCGAAACGGCCTTGGCGCAGCTTGGGCAGGTGGCCGAAGGCGTGAATACCACCGCCACAGCACGACAACTTGCTCAACAGTATGGCGTTGAATTGCCAATTGCTGATGAGTTGTATCGAGTATTATTTGAGGGCAAATCGCCACAGCAAGCAGGCCTCGATTTAATGCAGCGCGACCCCAAAAACGAATTGGCAGGCTTGCAAGGGCTATTTTCAATTTAGCAAGGGAGTTCGGGTATGCAGGAGCTACGCACATTCAACCACAACCATCTGGCCGAATTGGCTCCTTTGATCGCCGCTAGCACCGCCGAAGGCTATAGCATGGTGCAACGTTTTTACGATGAATGGCAGAGTGGCGTACAAACCTTTGCCCAAGTTGGCGAGGGCTTTTGGGGCATTTGGCAAGGCCAGCGTTTGCGGGCAATTGGCGGCATCAGTCGCGACCCCTACCAACCAAACATTCAGATTGGGCGCATTCGCCATGTCTATGTGCTGCCAGCTTGGCGACGACATGGCTTGGCGCAACAAATTGTGCTGCATAGCCTGAAGCATGCTGCTGGCCACTTTGCACAAATTAGTTTATATACGAGCAATCCGGCGGCGGCGCAGTTGTATCTGCGTTGTGGGTTTGCGCCAGCGACCGGATTGGTGCGCACGACTCATTGCTACAACTACCCAAGCTAGCAGCGAAATTGCTTTTAGGCCATTAGCATGAGCAATTTTGCCTATCATTCTCATCCACTTCTCATCCAAAATGTTAAATCGGCTTGACATATCAATTTGCACAGAATCGATTTTGCTGGTATACTCGCAGCCAATGTGCCGCGAATGGCGTTGCACAGGGAAGGGTGGGAAAACCGGCATTCCCATGCCCAATTACTCAAGGAGGCACACTGTGTCGCTGGAAAAAGATAAGTCAACCGTTATCAATAACTATAAACTGCACGAATCAGATACTGGCTCGGCAGACGTACAAATTGCCCTTTTGACCGACCGCATCAACCAATTGATTGAGCACTTGAAATTGCACAAGCAAGACCACCACTCACGCCGTGGTTTGCTGAAGTTGGTTGGTCGTCGCCGTCGCTTGTTGGCCTACCTGAGCAAAAAAGATAATGCTCGGTTCCGCGCTGTCAGCGAACGCTTGGGTCTGCGGATCAAAGCCTAAATTGGGTAGAGTGCTTGCAAAGCATGCTAAAATACACGTCTGGGAGTACAATTGCTCCCAGACGTTTTTGTGTTGAGCCAAACATAGCCTCGCTGGCTCAATGATTGCAATAAAAGAGGCGCACTGATGTTTTGTGGACGTTAGGAATTGGCGCGTGAACAGTGACAGGGAGTTGCTGTGCAGGCTCCAGTGCCTAACGCTCCACATCGTGAAGCACCCAAGTGGGGTGTTTGGAGGCACATTTTGAGTGAACAACAAGTTCATAGCGTAACTGTCGAGCTGGCGGGTCGCCCGTTAACGATTGAAGCAGGTCGGGTTGCGCAGTTGGCCAATGGAGCAGTTTTGGTGCGGTATGGCGATACAGTTTTGCTCGCCGCTGTCACCGCGTCAGCCGAACCACGCGATGGGATTGATTTCTTCCCACTGACGGTTGACTATGAAGAAAAGATGTATGCCGCAGGTAAAATCCCCGGTTCGTTCTTCAAACGTGAAGGCCGCCCAACCGAAACTGCTATTTTAACCTCGCGCTTGACCGACCGCCCATTGCGACCTTTGTTTCCCAAAGGTTACTACAATGACGTGCAGGTCTCGATTACGACGCTTTCAACCGATCAAGTTAATGATCCTGGTCCGTTGGCGATTATTGGCGCTTCGGCAGCCTTGGTGATTTCGGATATCCCGTTTGCTGCGCCAGTTGGTGCAGTGCAAATGGGTCATATCGATGGCGTTTTTGCAGTCAACCCAGTTATGGGCTTGATGGAAAATAGCCGCCTCGATTTGGTGGTTGCTGGTACCAGCGAAGCCGTGATGATGGTCGAAGCTAGCGCCTACGAATTGACCGAAGCTGAAATGCTCGAAGCCGTCAAACGCGGTCACGAAGCCATGCAAGCGGTTATTCAAGCTCAACTTGAGTTGGCCGAAAAATGTGGCAAGCCCAAAAAAGAATTTGTGGCTCCAGTCGTCGATACCAGCCTACAAGACGAAATCAAAGCGTGGATGGGCAATCGCTTCTTGCAAGCTTTGAACAATAGCGACAAAGCTGCTCGTGAAGCTGCTACCGATGGCTTGCGCACCGAAGTGTTGGAGCAATTCAGCGCTGGCGTGGCCGAAGAAGAATTGGCAGCACGGGTCAAGGCAGTAACCAAAAACTACGATGCCTTGGTTAAAGATGAAGTTCGTTCTTCGATTCTTGAGCAAGGGATTCGCGTCGATGGCCGTAAGGTCAACGAAATTCGCCCAATTGCGGTCGATGTTGGGGTTTTGCCGCGCGTTCACGGCTCAGGCTTGTTTACCCGTGGTCAAACCCAAGTGCTCACCGTAGCAACGCTTGGCTCGCCTGGCGATGAGCAACGGCTCGACGATTTGGGTATCGAAACCACTCGTCACTACATGCACCACTACAACTTCCCAGCCTTCTCGACTGGCGAAGCTCGACCTTCACGTGGCCCACGTCGCCGCGATATTGGCCACGGTAAGTTGGCCGAACGCGCTTTGGTCGCAGTCTTGCCTGAAAAAGATAAGTTCCCTTATACCATGCGTTTGGTCTCAGAAGTTTTGGCCTCGAACGGTTCATCGTCAATGGCTTCGGTGTGTGGTTCATCGCTGGCCTTGATGGATGCTGGTGTGCCAATCAAAGCTCCGGTTGCTGGCGTAGCGATGGGATTGATCACAGGCAAAGCCGCTGGCCAATTCAGCGTTTTGACCGACATCCAAGGCTTGGAAGATGCTTTGGGTGATATGGACTTCAAGGTTGCTGGCACGACCGCTGGCATCACCGCGCTGCAAATGGATATCAAAACCACGGGCATTACCTATGAAATTATGCAGCAAGCGTTTGAGCAAGCTCGCCAAGGGCGCGTGTTCATTCTCGATAAGATGAATGAAATTATCAACACTGCGCGTAACGATATTTCCCAATTTGCCCCACGAATTATCACCCTGCAAATCGACCCATCGAAAATTGGGGCATTGATTGGGCCTGGTGGTAAGACGATTCGATCAATTATCGAGCAAACTGGCGCTCAAATTGATGTTGAGGATGATGGCCGCGTATTCGTGACCACGCCCGATGCCGATGGCGCACGCATGGCGCAATCGTTGATCGAAGGCTTGACCCGCGAAGCCAAAGTTGGCGAAATCTTTACTGGTAAAGTTGTGCGGATTATGCCGTATGGCGCATTCGTCAACGTGTTGCCAGGCAAAGATGGCATGGTTCACGTTTCCGAGCTTGATGAAAAGCGCGTCGAAAACGTTGAAGATGTGGTCAAAATTGGCGACGAATTGACCGTGATGGTGATCGATGTTGAACCAGGCACTGGCAAATTGAGCCTTTCACGTCGCGCAATTCTGACTGGCGAAACCGCTGAGCAACGCAAGAGCAGCAGTAGCAAAGGCGGCCCTCGCGGTGGCGGTGGTGGTGGCGATCGTGGCCCACGCCCAGGTGGCGATCGTGGCCCACGCCCTGAAGGTGATCGCGGCCCGCGCCCCGAAGGTGACCGCCCTCGTGAAGGCGGCGACCGTGGCCCACGCCCAAGCAGCGGTGGCAATGACCGCCGTGGTGGTGGCTTCCGCGGCTAATAGGTTTTGATCCACGAAGGACACGAAATAACACGAAGGGCTATTGGCTAAAGGCTATGGGCTATCGGAGATTGGCTGGAAATACCAACGATTGTTCCGATAGCCTTCAGCCTAGCGTCTCATCCTTCGCGCAACTTCGTGTCCTTCGTGGTTTAAACCCGACCCCAACAACCAATCCCCGACCCCAAAATTTACAAGTGACGCAAGAAACGCTCAGGATGATTGAGAAAATCGCGCAATAAGCTGACATGTTCAATCGCGTTATATTCAATCGGTTGCAAACCTGTAGGGCTAATCTGGAGCAAGCGAGCTTTGGGGTAGGCCATAATAATTGGCGAGTGGGTCACAATCACAAATTGGCTTTGTTGTTGTTCAACTGCATCGCGAATTAATGCCAACAAACTCAATTGGCGAATTGGTGCTAGCGGGGCTTCTGGTTCGTCGAGTAAATATAAGCCATTTGGGACAAAACGCGATTGAAACAAACGCAAAAAACTTTCGCCATGCGACATATGATCGAGGCCATTGCCATAATGATGGCGCAACTCCCCAATCGTGCGCGAATGGGTTTGACGAGCTTGGGCACGCGCCAAGGGCGAAAGTGTGGTATCCGCCTCGATCTCGCGTAAGCCAGCTTCGGCTTCAAGCCGCAATTGATTTACCCGCTGAGCATAGCCAAAAAAATCTTCAGCCCGCAAGAAAAAGCCGCGCCCAGTGCGTTTATGCCAGCTAAGTTTGAGATATTTGGCTAAACGTTGAGCCGAAGTCAGGCTTTGATCACGCTCTAAATCGTGGGTTCCGACGGCGATTGAACGCGTAGCAACCGCCAAACCTTCTAAAAACGTTGATTTGCCCGATCCATTGTCACCCACAATAATCGTCACAGGCACGTCAAAATCGAAGGTTTGGCCAACCAAGGCTTGGATTGCTGGCACATTTAGGGGAAATTGCTCAGCATCGTGGGCAGCTGGTGGTTGAATTTTCAAACTAGCGAGTAGCATCGCTCAATCTCGTAGCTCAGTAATTGTGGCTTGAACCTGGCCTTGATGCAATTGAATACTCACATTATCGCCAATTGCTACTTGGCTGGTGTTGGTCAGGGCACGATCGTTATGCAATACAACGGCATAGCCGCGCGCCAAGGTTCGTTCGGGATTGAGTGCAACTAAACTGCGCTCAGCAACTTGAACTTTTAAGCGAGCCATTTCGAGCATACGCTGGATCGCTCGCTGCAACTGTTGTTGTTGGGTATTGACCTGCTCACGCGCTTGATGCAGCCGCATTTGCGGATTGTGACGTAAAAGTTGTTGTTGCTGTTGGCCTAATTCGCTGCGCAGCAATTGCAAACGCCCTTGAAACAAGCCATGCAACAGCCCAACTTGGCTGATCAATTCATCGCGCAACGTCGCTAAATCGGGTGTAACTAACTCAGCGGCAGCCGAAGGCGTTGGCGCACGCAAATCGGCAACAAAATCGACAATTGTTGTATCGGTTTCGTGACCAACTCCGGTGACAACTGGCACTGGCGAGGCAAAAACCGCTCGCGCCACAATCTCCTCGTTGAACGCCCAAAGATCTTCAATTGAGCCACCACCACGGGCCACAATAATCACATCTGGCTCGAAATCGAATAGCTCATACAAGGCTTCAACGATCGAAGGCGCGGCATCTTCGCCCTGCACGAGAGCTGGCGCGATAATCACTTCGGCCAAAGGGAAACGGCGGCGCAGCACATTCAACATATCCTGCAAGGCCGCTCCAGTTGGCGAAGTGACAATGCCAATGCGTTGAGGAAATAGCGGCAATGGCCGTTTGCGCTCGGTTAAACCCTCGGCTTCTAATTGGGCTTTGAGCCGTTCATATTGGGCTTGCAACAGGCCTTCGCCAGCAGGAGTAATAAAATCAAGATAAATTTGCAAGCGTCCATTATACAGTTCAACTTTGCCATGACCTAAAATTGCCATGCCATCTTGGGGTAGGTGGCTCAAACGCAAGGCTGTGGAACGCCAAATCACCGCATCAATACGGGCATCGGCCTCTTTAAGGGTCAAATACCAATGGCCTGATGAATGGCGTTTGCAGTTAGAAACCTCGCCATAAACCCAAACATCACTCACCACGGGGTCGCTAGTGAGCACTGCATTGATATAGCCACATAACTCACTGACTGAAAGTTGTTCCATAGCTTGGCCTGCTTGCAGATGGTAGTAGCACAATTGTACGAGAATTTAACTAAAAAAACAATGTTGGATAGCCAGTACCCAACATTGTATGGAACTTAATCGAGCGGCACGATTGAAATGAGCACTTGACCATATTCAACCGGCTGGTTATTTTCAACGTGGATCGCTGCCACGCGGCCATGAATTTCGCTCTCGATTTCGTTCATCATCTTCATGGCTTCAACGATGCCAACGACATCGCCTGGGTGCACTTCATCGCCAACTTTGACATACGGTGGATCTTTGGGCGATGGTGAGGCATAGAAGGTTCCCACCATTGGCGAATTGATTGGTTGACCAATAGGCGCGGCGGGCGTTTCGGCAATACTGGCTGCAACTGGTGTCGCCGCTACGCCACTGGTCACGACTACAGGTGCTGCCACAGCATAGGGCGTGCGCTTGACATGAATTTTGGCATCGCCACGCTCAAGGCTTAGCTCAGTAATATCAGTTTGGGTGATTAACCGCAGCAACTCACGCACATCCTCGGTGAGTAAATTCTGTTCGGGCGTTTGCTCACTCATGGGCTAGCATCCTCAACTACACAAGGAGAAATGGCGACGGCGCAGGGATTCGTGCCCAGCGCCGTGATGATCAGCTTTAAAATAATGGGCCAAACCCCACTTAGATCCGCGTGATGTACTTGCCGTTGGTGGTATCAACCCGAATCCGTTCGCCAACCGCGACGAATGAAGGCACTTGCACCACTAAGCCAGTATCGGTGGTTGCAGGCTTGCCGCCACCTGAAGCGGTATCGCCCTTGTAGTTTGGCTCGGTTTCAACCACAACCATCTCAACTGAAGGTGGCAACGAAATATCCAGCACTTCATCTTCGTAGGTCAAAACGTCGAAGGTTTCGTTTTCGCGAATATACAACAACGCATCTTCGAGCAAATCCACGCTGACGGGGAATTGATCGTAGGTTTCGGTGTTCATCACATAGATATAGTTATCTTCGCGATAGAGATATTGCACGTTACGGGTTGACAAGCGGGCAACTTCGAAGCGTTCGCCAGCCATAAACGTTTTAACCGTTGTAGCACTGGTGCGGACATTGCGTAAGGTCAGGCGCAAGAATGCCGTGCCACGACCTTGCTTGACGTGGTTGGCTTCCATCACGCGGAACAATTCACCATCAATAATGAGGGTTAGACCTTTGCGTACTTCACCTGTTGAGACCATGATACACGAACTCCCTTTGGGTTGTAATAAATTTTAGGCTTGCTCGATCACAATGATCGGGTCAAGTGGCGATTGTGTAAGCGTTTCAATGCCATTGGCATTGAGTAAAACCAAGTTTTCGAGCCGCACGCCGCCCCAATCGGGCAAATAAATGCCTGGCTCAATGCTAAAAATTGAGCCAACTGGCAGCAAATCGTTGTGAACGCGGCTGAGCCGTGGCTCTTCGTGAATTTGCAGGCCAACCCCGTGGCCTGTGCCATGGCTGAAATATTCGCCATAGCCTGAGGCTTCGATCACATCGCGAGCCAAGGCATCGGCTTCTTTGCCAGTGGTATTGGCGGTGATGCCGTTGGTTGCATCCGCAAGCGCGTGGCGCACAATGCCATAAATTTCATCAAATTTGGCATCGGGCTGTCCGAGTACCAAGGTGCGGGTCATATCGCCATGATAGCCAGCATAGAGCGCCCCAAAATCGACCACAATCGGCTGGCCTTGGCCCAGCGGGGCGTTACCAGCGTGATAATGGGGCAAAGCACTATTTAAGCCAGCACCCACGATAATCTCAAAAGCTAAACCATCGCCGCCATGCTCAACAATTGCCTTGTGCAATTCCCAAGCAACTTCACGTTCGAGCATGCTTGGGCGCAACATTGGCTTAACTGCGGCTAAAGCTTGGTCGGTGATGTTAATTGCTTGACGCAAGGCCGCAACTTCTTCGTCGCTTTTAATCGCGCGGAGTTGCTCGGTCAATGCCCCAATTGCAACCAAGGTTACATCAGCAGGCAAGGCTTGGCGCAAGGCATTGTAATCGGCAACGCTGAGTGTTGCTGGCTCAAAGCCCAAGCGTTTGATCGGCGCAATATGGCGGCCAACGCAGCTATACAAGCTTTCATCAAGCGTGCGGGTGATCGTTTCAAATTGGCTGGCCTCTTGGGCTGCTTGCACGGTATAGCGGCCATCGCTGATTAATAATGCCCGTTGAGCATCAATGATCAACAAGCCCGCCGAGCCAGTAAACCCGCTCAGATAGCGCCGATTTTGGCTATTAGCGACCAACAATCCATCGATTTGGGCTGCTTCAAAAAGCATCCGCAACGCTGCGAGCCGTTCTTGAGACACCGCGCACCAGCCTTTCAGCACACTACAAGCCCGCTTGGGGTTGCCAACGGGCTTTGTGTAGTATATATGCCATCAAAGATGCTTGTCAAACGTTTTTATTGTAAAGCTGTTGCTTGTTTGATCCTCTGGCTATTTCGCCCCGCCAAACGCGGCGAAGCAGCTATTTTTATGCAAAATATCGATCTTTTGGAAGCCGACGCTGCGCAAAACGTCAATTTGCCAGAGTAATGGGCGCGGCGAATCTTCGATCTCGATATATTCAAATACTTGGTTGCGGTAAGCCTCATCGCGGAAATCGCTGAGATATTGACCATAGCGTTGCCACATCAAGCTATGAACAGCCTCACTAGAATGTTCCACCAGATCGAAAATCCACAGTGAGCCGCCTGGACGCAAGGCTGCATAGCATTGAGCAAAGACCGCCTGCCATTCAGCATCGTCGCGTAGGTGATGAAATACCGCCGCTGCCACAATAATATCAACCTGCTCACTGCCCAACTCAAGCTGGCGGACATCGCCTTGCAACGTAGTGACCTTGCCTGTTGTGGCGGCCTCGACCCGTTGTTGCGCTCGCTCAAGCATTGGCAAGCTCAAATCGATCAGCGTCACATCAAGGTTGGGCAATTCTTGCAAAACTCGCAGGCTGTAATTGCCAGCACCGCAGCCAATATCCAAGATATGGCGAGCATTAGGCGTGGTGGCCGCCGCCGCTTGGGCAACCAAAGTCATTGCTAACGGGGCATCGACCGTCGCCGATTGACCTGTTTCCAAATTGGAAAACCGCTCAACATCAGCATCGAAGCGGGCACGAATGGTTTCAACAGTTGATTTGGCCATGGGGAACATCCTCAAACCACAAATAAGCGTCAATCGCGCTATTTTAGCAGGTTTGAGCAATTTTGTACTGATCAATATAAGACAGATTTAGCGCTCTTTTGGCTGGTTGAGTTTTTAGTATTTCCAATTCCCGACCCAACCTCGCTGCGTGGTTTCGTTGCTCAATCAATCCTTAATCGATGGTGGTCAGTTTGATTGGCAATGCTGGGGCGGGCTTGCCGCGTACACGCCGAATTGCTTCTTTGAGTGCACCCAGCAACAAGCGTGGTGGCGAAAGTAGGCTGATGCTCAAGCCATTGCGGCCATTGGTGGCCTTCGATGCAAGCCAAACCGCTTTTTGCGCCGGTACACTGGGCGGATTGCCCCACATGCGCAAAATGGTGCTGAGGGCTTCAAGTTTGGCTTCGTAGCCTGCCATCACTTGCACATCGGTCAGCATATCGGTGGTCATCAAGCCGGGGTTGAAGCCCAAAATTTCAATGCCTTGGTTACGATGTTCTTTGGCGAGGGCCAAGGTAAAGTTGCGCACCCAGCTTTTGCTAGCGCCATACGCGGTTTGAAACGGCACAGGCCCAGTATCGCCACGCCCAAACAGATTGATCAATTTGCCATGGCCTTGTTGTTGAAAATATTTGAGCGCCACGATTGAGCCATGATAGGTGCCAAAAATATTAGTGTCGATCACGCGCCGATAATCGCGGGGATGTATAGCCACAGTCGCGCCATAAGGCCCAGCCACGCCAGCATTGTTGATCCAAACATCGAGTTTGCCAAACCGGGCGATAGTTTGATCGCGTAATGCCTCAATTGCCGCCAAATCGCCAACATCGCAAGTTGTCGCCAGCACATGGCTCGATTGGCGTTTGAGTTGAGCAAAGGCTTGTTCAAGGCTGGCTTGATCGCGGCCAGCGATCACAACTTTGGCACCTTGGCGTAGCATTGCTTCGGCCATTGCCAAGCCCAAGCCACGACTGCCACCAGTAATGACAATTACTTTATCGAGCAATTTCATCGGCTACTCCTAAAAATGCCTGAAGCTGGGCCAATTCGCCCAGATCTGCCAACAGCAAATCGGGCTGGTGCTCAGCGAGTTGTTCGAGGCTGAACTTACCACTTGCCACGGCGACCGAGCATGCTCCAGCAATTTTAGCGCAAGCAATATCAAACGGCGTATCGCCAATTACCACCACATCATCAAACGTGCCATGCCAACCAGCAGCTTGCGCCCGTTGCAATGCGACGGGCACTAAATCGTTGCGAATATGGCTATCCGAGCCGAATGCGCCCCATTCCCAACGAAAATAGCGGCTTAGCTCAACAGCATCAAGTTTGATTTTGGCGGTACGCTGCATATTGCCTGTTAGCAACGAATGAATTGTATGCGGTTGTAAGTGGCTCAAAGCTGCCTGAACCCCATGTAAAATTGTGGTTTCACGTCGCAGATATTCAAAACGAGCTTGTAATTCGCCTTCATACACGGCGTAAAATTGTTCAAGCCGTTCGAGAATTGCCGCCTCTTCCCATGAATGGAGTGTCTCGCGAACGATCAGGCCATCAGTTTTGCCAGCGGTTGGGCTAAGCGGCAGATCAACCTCGTATACATGCTGAAACGCAGCCTTGAAAGCTTCAAGACTGCGCCCATGTGACCGAATCAGGGTTCCATCAATATCCCAAAGTAGCAATTTCATTGTTCGGTTGGTTCCCCATTTACAAGGTCGGCCAGCGGCTGCACCAATTCACCAAGGCTACGGAATTGCGGGCCTAACTCAGTATCTTTGAGTGGAATATTGACTGGCACGGTTAAACTGACAGGCACTGAGGCTTGCAGCGGAATCGTCAGGCTCAAATAGACCGGCAATTCCAAGCCTTCGGGCAAATTCAAGGCCACGCTGGCTTTGAGATAGCCCACCCCTGGAAGGGTGATATCGGCAGGCACTTGCAACGGCACAGCCTGGGTCACCCGCACATTGGTATTTTGGCTAACAGGCACTTGTAAGGTGATCGGCAACTGCTCATTGAGCGGTACACTGGCTTTAATCGTGGCATTGCTCAGCCCATCAATCGTATCAGTTAATTTGGCGATCGTTGGTTTAAGCGGCGCGAGGCCTGTTTTATAGCCAAATAACGCAATTGCTAAAACACCTAAGCCAATGATTAATACAACATTGAGGATAAAGGAGGTCATGATCATAAACTTGTACGAGCGATCGATATCAACTCGTTCAACAGCAGTTGTTTTGGTCGAATCGGTGGATTTGCGGTTGCGATTGGCCACGTCAACCTCCTTGCAGTGCCTCGAAGGGGAAAATTCATCAGCAGTATACCACAGCCAATCGTTGCTTGTCATGGCCCCAACTGCGAAAATAGCCCATTCAAAAGGCCAAATAATGCCATTTGATCGTGAAACGATGCGCTATGCTACAATGCGCGTTGGTAAACAAGCAAGCCCATGCGTGAGGATGTGATTATGGCCCTCCATGAATTGACAATTGCCGAGGCCCGCGCCCAATTAGATCGCGGTGAGATTACCTCGGTGCAACTGACCGAGGCTCTGCTGGAACGCATCGCCGCGTTAGAGCCAACCCTCCATTCGTTTTTAACTCAAACGCCCGATTTGGCCTTGCAACAAGCGCAAGCTGCCGACGAGCGCATCAAGGCTGGTAACGCCACGAGCTTAACTGGTATTCCATTAGGCATTAAAGATGTGATTGTCACCAAAGATGTGCGCACTACCTGCGGCTCAAAAGTGCTGGAAAATTGGGTTCCGCCCTACGATGCCACCGTCGTGAGCAAACTCAACGAGGCTGGCACGGTAACCCTCGGCAAGCTTAATATGGATGAGTTTGCCATGGGTTCGTCCAATGAAAATAGTGCGTTTGGCGGTACCCGCAACCCATGGGATACCGAACGCGTGCCTGGTGGCTCGTCGGGTGGTTCGGCGGCGGCGGTTGCTGCTGGCCAAGCTTTTGGCACATTGGGCACTGATACTGGTGGCTCAATTCGCCAACCTGCCGCGTTGTGTGGCATCGTTGGCTTGAAGCCAACCTACGGGCGGGTTTCACGCTATGGTTTGGTGGCCTTTGCCTCATCACTCGATCAATGTGGGCCATTCGCCCGCACGGTTGAAGATGTCGCCTTGTTGCTCGAAACAATTGCTGGTCATGATCCCAAAGATTCAACCAGCGCCAATTTGCCTGTGCCCGACTATCGCGCCAGCCTCACTGGCGATATTCGCGGACTCAAAGTTGGCGTGCCTAGCGAATATTTCGTCGATGGTATGGAGCCTGGGGTTGAAAAAGCGGTACGCACGGCGATCGAGCAGATTAAAGATTTAGGTGCTGAAATCGTTGAGGTTTCGCTGCCACACACCAAATATGCCTTACCAGTCTATTACATCATTGCGCCAGCCGAATGTAGCACCAACTTGGCTCGCTTCGATGGTGTGCGCTATGGCGTGCGCTTGGAAGGCAATGGACTGTTCGATGAAATTGAATCGACCCGCGGCCAATTGTTTGGCGCGGAAGTGCGCCGCCGGATTATGCTTGGTACCTATGCACTCTCATCGGGCTATTACGATGCCTACTATCGCCGTGCCCAACAAGTGCGTACCTTGATTCGCCGCGATTTCCAAGAAGTTTGGAGCAAAGTTGATGTATTGGCAGCACCAACCTCGCCCAGCGTGGCCTTCAAAATTGGCGAAAAAGCCGATGATCCAGTGGCGATGTATCTCTCGGATGTGTGTACATTGCCGATTAACTTGGCGGGTGTGCCTGGCTTGGTCGTGCCCTGTGGCTTCAGTGACAATTTGCCAACTGGCCTGCAATTAATTGGTAAGCCATTCGATGAAGCGACCTTGCTGCGCGTCGGCCATGCCTACGAGCAAAATAACAGCTGGCACAAACAACACCCTAGTTTGTAGCCAAACGTTTCGTAACCACGAAGAACGCGAAGACCACTAAGTAATGATCCTTGGTGCTCTTCGTGTCCTTCGTGGTTAAATTTCATCCCTCATCCCTCGTCCCTCATACTTTCCTTGGGCTATTGCAATCTCTGAGCGCCACCGCTACCATTGAACTACGAAAGCATCTAGTAGGGAGCCAACGGCATGACCAGTTATAGCATCACTGGGCGGGTGGTTCGGACGATTGATCTTGCGCCGCTTGCCAACATTAGCGTGCGGTTTATCTCACAAGCAGGCTATCTGAGCAATGTGGCCAATCGCAGCCTCTTGCCAGCAGGCCAAGTCGATTGGACGCGCTCGCTGACAGGGTTTAGCGGCACGCGCTGGGAATGTTGGGAGCAGCAGATCAACGGCAAAGTGGCAATTGCTTGGGGCGATTTTCGCGATGGTGCGCTCATCTACAATCCCCATTTGAGCGATGATGGACGGGTGTTTCATAGCGATAAAACCTATTTGATGCCCGAAGTTTCGCCAGCCCAAGAAGTGAGCTGGACACGCCAAATCACTGGATTTGCTGGCTCACGTTGGGATTGCTGGGTGCAATATATTGATAAGCGTGTGCCAATTAGCTGGGAATCGTTTCGGGATAATGCTTTGATTCATAATCCCCAATTGGCTGCTGATGGGCGTTTATTCCAAACCGCCAAAACCTATCTGATTCCCGATGTTGCGCCTGTAGCCCGTGCGGCCTGCGAAGTCAAAACCGATGCCCAAGGCAATTATCGCTTTGACAATATTGGAGCAGGCGCAGTTGGCTTGCTCGAAGTCAATGTCGCTGGTTATACCCCCGTTCGTGTGCCAGTGATTGTCAATAATACAATTAATCAGCCGATCAATGTGCGCGGTGGTGGCAGCGGCGTACGTTCGGCTCACCCCAGCTATAATGCTTTACATCCCAAAGTGCGAGCGATTATTGATCAAGCCTTGTTTATGCTGGGCGATGAAAAAACCGTCTACGATGCGCTGCCCACGAATTTGCAACAAATGTGTTATGGAGCGCAATTCGCCAGCAATCCCAATCATCAATACTATAAAGATATTGTTTGCGCCGATTTGGTGAGCATTTGTTTGGCAGCAGCAGGCTTTAATGTGGATTGGAACAGCGGAGCCAACCCGCATATGGCCCAGCATTATGCGCCTGGCCCAGCTACCCTGCAAGAAATTACCGATGGCAACGATTGGCAACCAGGCGATGTGCTAGTGTTTGGCAATAACGGCGCGGCGCGGGCGGGCCATGTAACGTTGTATGTTGGCCCCTTCCAAGGCACTGATCGTTCAGGCACGAATTATGCGCTGAGTGCCAATTTCGATGTGGTTGAAGCCAGTATGAACTTTGATCTCGCCAATGGTCAGCGTTGGGGCTTGGGCAACATCGCCACCACCCGCCAACAATGTTTGCAAGGCAAGCGCGGCTATCAATGGGTCAAGCGGGTGCGGTTGAAAGAAGTCGCAGCGTTAATCTAAATTGCTGCGCTCAAATGAAGTGACGATCTGCAACTGATTGCTGATTCGCAGGTGGGCTAAACTGCGCTACAATGGGGCATATCGTCATTTCTCAATGTGGAGGAAAGACCCTTATGGAACGACCAATTCGGGTGTTAGTGGCCAAACCAGGGCTTGATGGCCACGACCGTGGCGCAAAAGTGATCGCCCGTGCCTTGCGTGATGCAGGCATGGAAGTTATTTATACTGGGTTGCAACAAACCCCCCAAATGATCGTTGAAGCCGCCTTGCAAGAAGATGTTGATTGCATCGGCTTGTCGATTCTCTCAGGGGCGCATATGACCTTGCTGCCCAAAATCACCACCATGCTGCGCGAAAACGATGGCGCGGATATTTTGGTTGTAGCTGGTGGCATTATCTCCGATGAAGATGCAGCAATCTTGCGCAACGATCATGGGATTGCGGGAATTTTCGGGCCTGGCTCTTCGACCCATGCAATTATCGATTTTATTCGTGAGCATGTTGAGCGTAGCTCGGTAGAAGGGTAGGTTGGGCGTGGAACTTGTAGCAAAGGCTCGTGCGGGCAATCGCCGTGCACTGGCCCGCTTGATAACCTTGGTTGAAGCTGGCGATGCCCAAGCCCAAACGGCTTTGGCGGCGCTCTACCCCTACACTGGCCATGCTCATATCGTTGGGGTAACTGGCGCACCTGGCACTGGCAAATCGACCTTGGTAACCCAAATGGCCTTGCATTGGCGCAGCCTTGGGCGCACGGTCGCCGTCTTGGCGGTAGACCCAACTTCGCCATTTAGTGGTGGCGCAATCCTTGGCGATCGGATTCGCATGCAAGCGTTGGGCGGCGATAGCGGCTGTTATATTCGTTCGATGGCGAGCCGTGGCAGCCTTGGCGGTTTGTCGCGGGCCACTGGCGATGCCGTCAAAGCGCTCGATGCAGCAGGCTTCGACATTGTGATTGTTGAAACTGTGGGGGCTGGTCAGGCCGAGGTCGAAATTGCTCGCGAAGCCCATACGGTGGTGGTGGTCGAAGTGCCAGGCATGGGCGATGATATTCAGGCGATCAAGGCTGGGATTTTGGAAATTGCCGATGTATTTGTGGTCAATAAAGCTGATCGCGAGGGCGTTGAGCGCACAGTTCGGCAATTGCAGATGATGTTGCATCTTGGCAGTGGCGAACATCGCGATGGCTGGGAGCCACCAATTGTCCAGACCGTTTCCAACACTGGCAAGAATATCGCCGAGGCTGCGGCGGCAGTCGAACGGCATCTCGCCCATCTCAAAAGCAACAATTTGCTCGAATTACGCGAACGTGAACGGATTGAGCGCGAGTGGAAAGTGATTATGCGTGAAACGTTGTTGCGCCAATTGCTGCAACGACTTGAGCCGCACGTCCATGAACAACTACTCAAACAGATGAGCGAGCGCCAACTCGACCCGTATGCTGCCGCCAAGCAAGCGATTGAAAGCGTTTTGGAATTCCCGCAACCGCCAGCTCCCACTCCCGCATAACAGACGAGGCGAGCTGTGGTCGGAATGACATCGATCTGGCGGGTAATGGCTGAGATACTCGGCATCCGACCTCGGTTTGGGTTTGGTTTCAGCCCCACCCAATCAATCCGAGGTCGTTATGCCTACTGTTCAGCCCTTACCTGCACTGTTGGCGAGGGCTGAGCAACGATTTAGCGCTCAGCAACTTCAACCCAAATACGGTTGCGCTCGCCCGTGTAAATCGATTGTGGGCGAATAATCCGGCCAACGGCGCGTTGCTCGAAGGCGTGGGCAATCCAGCCAACAGCGCGGCTGATCGTGAAGGTTGGGGTAAATAGGTCGGTTTCAAAATCGATGCCATGCAATAGCAAGGCAGTGTAGAACTCGACGTTGGTTTGCAATTTGCGGCCTGGCTTGTGTTCTTCGAGCAGCCGAATTGCGGTTTGCTCAACATGGCGTACAAGTTCGTATAACTCGCGGTTGCCATCGTTGGCAAAGAGTTGATCGGCTGCACCTGCCAAAACCTCAGCCCGTGGATCACGTACTTTGTAGACACGATGACCAAAGCCCATCAAGCGCTCGCCGCGTGCTAACTTGGCGCGAAGCACTTCCTCAGCGCGATCAGCTGTGCCAATTTCAAACACCATATCCAAGGCTGGGCCAGGTGCGCCGCCATGCAACGGCCCTTTGAGCGCTCCAATTGCTCCCGTAATCGCCGAAACCAAATCCGATTCAGTCGAGATAATCACGCGGGTGGTGAAGGTCGAGGCATTCAGGCCATGGTCAACCACCGTGTTGAGATAGGTTTCGAGTGCCCGCACTTGTTCGGCGCTTGGCTCTTTGCCAGTCAACATCCACAAATAATTGGCAGCATGGCTTAAATCGTTGCGTGGTTCGATAAATTCGGCTTGGTTACGTGCTCGCCAGTAGGCCGCCACAATCGTTGGCAAAGCAGCCACAATTCGTTGGGCCGTAGCTTTTTCATCGGCCAATGGGGTTAATGTGGCGGTCGCAGCCCGCAGTGCATCCATCGGGTCGGCCTGTTCGCGGCCCAGCTGTTGAGCAACTTCTAAGGTCAGGGCTGGCAATTGGCGCTGGCTGGCAAGGCTCTGGCGCAATTCGGCCAACTCACTTTGGCTTGGTAAATGGTCATTCCAGAGGAGAAAAATCGTTTCCTCGAAGGTTGCAAACGGAGCCAAACGCTCCAAGGGAAAACCGGCAATAATTAATTCCCCAGCTTGGCCATCGACACTGCTGAGCCGCGTTGCCGCAGCAACAATCCCTTCTAAACCTACATGAACTTGGGTTTCAGTCGCCATTGACAATCGATCCTTTCCAGCGTGTTAGGCCTTGAGCGGCAATTTTGCCGCTTGAAATTCCTGCTGCTATCGACTATAAATAGATTTATCAATGTTGTCAATGTTGATTGACAAATCAATATTGGAATGGAGCAACGCAATGACGCGCTATTTGAGTGCTCGCGAAGTGGCCGAGCATTTGGGAATTAGTGTGCCAACCGTTTATGCCTATGTGAGTCGCGGGTTGTTGCACTCGGAGCCAGCCGGAGCGCATGCTCATCGCTATTTATTTGATGAGGTTGAGCAATTGAAATTACGCCGTGAAGGTCGGCGCAATCCGGCTAGTGTGGCGGCTGGAGCATTGCACTGGGGCACGCCAGTACTCGATTCAGCGATCACGCTGATCGATAATCAACAGGTCTATTATCGTGGGTTTGATGTGCGCGAATTGGCCAGTAGTGCCAGCATCGAAGAGGTTGCTAGCCTGATTTGGGTCGGCGATCGGCAACAAAGCCAGCAATTATGGGGAGATTTGCCAGCGCTGAACATTCCCCAGTTGCCTGATCTACCGTTGCTTGAACAATTTGTGGTAGCGTTGGCAATCGTTGGCAGCAACGATCATGCCGCTTTCGATCAACGCCCGCAAGGCTTGCAACGCACAGCGGTACGCGTGGTGCAATTGTTGATCAGCGTGGCCGCCAAACGTCCCTTGCAAGGCCCGATCGTGGCGCAATTGGCCGAGGCTTGGAAGATTCCGCCAGATTTACAGCCGTTGCTCAATGCTGCATTAATTGTTAGCGCCGATCATGAACTCAATGTTTCATCGTTTACTGCTCGCTGCGTGGCTTCGGCGGGCACAACCTTGTATGCTGTAGTTAGTGCAGGCTTGGCGGCGCTGGGTGGAGTGCATCATGGCAAGCAAAGCGAATTAAGCGAGCTGCTGTTGGATGAGCTCTTGCGTAGCCCTGATATGTATGCAGCGTTGGCCCAAAAACTGCGCTTAGGCCAGCCGATACCTGGCTTTGGCCACCCGATGTATCCCAACGGCGACCCACGCGGCAAGGTATTGCTCGATCTGATTCGTCGATTAGCGCCACAATTTAGCAACGATATTGATCGCATTATCCAAGCCGTTTATGAATTATTAGGCGATCATCCGACGATCGATTTTGGCTTGGCGTGGGTTGGGCGGGTGCTGAATTTGCCCTTGGGCAGCGCAATGAGCCTATTTGCCCTAGGCCGCAGCCTTGGCTGGATTGGCCATGCCTTGGAGCAATATAGCGATGCACGGTTGATTCGGCCACGCGCTCGCTACACCGGCGAACGACCAAATATAATCAAGATTTAACCTGTGCTGCAACGCGTTATTTAGCCGATTCTAATGGGCTAAATTGAGCTTTTAAGCACTACTTGACAAAATATCTAAATCGCACTATTATTCGCGACATTATGAAGAAACAAATGCTCACAACCCTTTTTTCGCCAGCATTGCGGCTGCGTCGTCCCCGTACCAACGAGGTTCGGTGGGCTTGCGCCGTTTGTGCTGCATAACAGGCAACGAGCAAGATAACAAACGCCCAAGCGTTTCCCCCCGAACCTCATTTGATGGTTCGGGGGGAATCTTTTTTAGGCAAAATTATGAAGGATGAGGGATAAAGGATGAAACATTTGAATGATGCACTAGCCATGTATTCATCCCTCATAATTCATCCTTCATCCTTAACCGTAGGGAGTTCGCAATGATTCGTGTTGGTATTTTTGGCGTAACTGGATACGCTGGATACGAACTAGCTCGCTGGTTGCAGCGCCACCCAAGCGCCAGCGTGGTTTGGGCTGTTTCCGAATCGTCGGCGGGCAAGCGCTTGGCGCAGGTTGTGCCTGGCCCACTTGACATGCCGTTGTTGGCTGCGAATCAGGTTGATTGGCAGGCGGTTGATCTGATTTTCACGGGGTTGCCGCACGGTGTCGCTGCCCAAACGGTGGCAGAGGCCCGCAAGCATGGTGTCAAAGCCATCGACCTCTCCGCCGACCTTCGCCTGGACAGCCCCGCCGCTTACACCCGCTGGTACGACCACACGCATCCCCACCCTGAACTTTTGAACGCTCCCTATGGCTTGCCTGAACTGAATCGCGCTGCATTGGTTGATGTGCCAGCGATCGCCAACCCAGGTTGCTATCCCACTAGTGTTTTGCTTGGTTTAGCACCTTTGCTGGAACAAGGCTGGTGGCAAACTGGCCAAACCATCATCATTAATGCTGCTTCGGGCGTTTCGGGCGCTGGCCGCGCACCCAAACAGCACTTACATTTTGTCGAGGCTCACGAAAATTATAGCCCCTACAACATTGGCCATACCCATCGCCATGTTGGCGAAATTGAGCAAGAACTGAGCAAGTTGGCAAATGCACCAGTTAATACGATTTTTGCACCACACCTCTTGCCGACCCAACGCGGTATTTTAAGCACAATCTATGTGCCAATTCAGCCAGAGCTGGATTTGGCCAGTATTCATGCGCTTTATCGCCAGCGTTATGCTGCTGAACCATTCGTCAATGTGCTTGATCAAGGTCAGTTGGCCAGTTTGGCGCATGTTGTGCATACCAACGATTGTGCAATTGGCTTGACGCTCGCTCAGCCTGGCATGTTGATCGTCACAGCGGCGATTGATAATTTGCTCAAGGGTGCTTCGGGTCAAGCAATTCAAAATATGAATATTATGTTTGGTTTGCCTGAAACCACGGGCTTGCGCTAGGAGTGTGCAATGCGGATCTTGAAGCTTGGCGGCAATGAAATAGATGATCCAACTTGGCTAGCTCGCTTGGTCGCGGTGATCCAAACCATGGTCAATGTCAACGATGTGCCGATTTTGGTGCATGGCGGTGGCAAAGAAATTGGCCAATTGCAGGTAGCGCTTGGTGGCGAACCGCAATTTGTGGCTGGCCTGCGTGTCACCGATCAAACGGCGCTCAAAGCGGCCACGATGGTGCTTTGTGGCATGGTCAGTACTCGCTTAGTTGCAGCCTTGAATGCGGTTGGCGTAGAAGCCCTCGGCTTGTCGGGCGTTGATCGCAACTTGGTGTATGCCACCCGCTTAGAGCATGCCGCTGGCGATTTGGGTGCGGTCGGCAAGCCAGCCCGCATTCGTGCCACGGTTTTATATGAAGCCTTAGCGGCAGATGTTGTGCCTGTGCTGGCTCCTTTGTGCGCTGATGGCGTTGGCGGCACGCTGAATGTCAACGCTGATGTGTTTGCGGGCGCGATCGCCGCCGCCGTTGGAGCCGACGAAGCTGTGTTTATCTCAAATGTGCCTGGGGTTTTGGTTGATGGTGTGGTTTCGCCACGGCTCAACACCAACGACATTCAGGCATTAATCGCTAACGGCACAATCAGCGGCGGCATGATTCCTAAGGTCGAATCGGCCTTGAGCGGCTTGCAAGCTGGCGTAAAAATCGTGCGCATCACGAATATCGATCAGCTCGATGCTGGCACAATTATCGAGGCCGCCTAATGCCCAGTCATTCGGTTTACGACAATATTCGAACGCGAGTGATTGTGCTACGTGAGCAAGAACTCTTGATTCTAGCCACCGAAGATCAGCCAGAATTGGTTTGGCGCTTGCCTGGCGGTGGTTTAGAACAGGGCGAATCGTTGGCCGATTGTGCTGCCCGCGAAGTTTGGGAAGAATGCGGCATTCGGGTGCAAGTTGGCAAAGTTGCTTTCTTGCGCGAGTGGGTTATTCCAACCTATGCCATCATCGACCCAAATGATCGCGAGCCAAACTATGGCTTAGAAGTGTTTCTGTATGCTACGCCGTTAGATCCGCAAGCTACACTTCGTGCCGAGGCTGCCGATAAACCAATGCCCGAATGGCGAGCGTTGGCTGAAATTGCTAGCATGCCATTTTGGCCCAAAGAGCTGAAATCGTTGGCAACGTTTTTGGCTCAAGGCCAACGCCCAAGCGCCGTCCATTCATTCGTTAGCAGCTTTGAATCTGGTTGGGCAATCCCACCAGCAATCGACTGGAGCTAATCAGGATTCAGAGAGAAGGAAACCGCGAAGAGCGCGAAGCACGCGAAGGCTGGAGTTACAGAAACGCATCAACAATCCAGCATACAAATATTTGGGGGTGCAGGGGGATGAAAACCCCCTGCGTCTCCCGCCAGCGGCGGGACGGAAGGGTGGAGAAACGAGGCTTGGGGATTGGTTGTTGGGGGATGGGAAACCACCCATGGTACAGAAGGGTGGAGAACCATGAGCATTGATCAACGAAATCAAGCCCTGTATTGGGCCTAACATATATCGATATTTAAACATTATCCGGCGCAAGCCGTTTTGGGAGTAACCAATCAATGGTTGCCATTCAACACAGTACACTTTTGGCTCCAATCGATCCTGCGGACATTGTGGTTCGGCCCGCCCATGAAAACGATGTGGCTGGCATGAGTGAATTGGTAGCTGAAAATGTGCGGGCTGGGCATTTATTACCCCGTTCCGCTGACGAAATTCGTGCTTCTTTAGCAAATTGGGTAGTTGCCTGCCATGGCCAACGGGTGATTGGCATCGGCTCGTTGTTGCTGATGAATCCTGATCTGGTCGAGGTTCGCTCATTAGCTGTAGCAACCGAGTATCGCGCTGCTGGCGTAGGAGCCAAAATTGTGCTCGAACTGGTTGCTCAAGCCAAATTGCGCCGCATTCATACCGTTTTTGCCTTGACCCGCGCTGTCTCGTTTTTTGTGCGCTTGGGCTTTAGCATCACCGACAAAGAACGCTTCCCCGAAAAGGTTTGGCGCGATTGTGTCAAGTGTCCACTCGTCACCTGCTGTGACGAAACCGCCGTCGTTTGGGAACATTAAATAAAAGGATGAGGGATGAGGGATGAAGGATGAAGATCCAATCCCTTGGGTTTATTCTTAACGTTGTCTGTTGTGAAATGAAGGATAGTTCAGGGATTTTATCCCTCATAATTCTTCCTTCATCCTTAGCTTAGGTTTATTCTTAACGTTGTCTGTTGTGAAATGAAGGACAGTTCAGGGATTTCATCCCTCATAATTCTTCCTTCATCCTTTCAATAAGGAGTTCATTGGTCATGTCGAATGCGACTGCAAATAAAGTGGTGCTAGCCTACTCTGGTGGTTTGGATACCAGCGTGATCGTGCCGTGGTTGAAGGAACACTATGGCTGTGAAGTCGTCTGCTATTGCGCCAATCTTGGCCAAGATGACGATCTGAGCGGCGTAGAGGCCAAAGCAATTGCTTCGGGCGCAAGTGCCTGCTATGTCGAAGATTTGCGCGAAGAATTTGTGCGCGATTTCTTGTTCCCGATGTTGCAATCAGGTGCAACCTACGAACGCACCTACTTGCTCGGCACGAGCATCGCTCGCCCATTGATCGCTCGCGGTCAGGTGCAAACCGCCTTGAAAGTTGGCGCTGATGCACTTTCCCACGGCTGTACCGGCAAAGGCAACGATCAAGTGCGCTTTGAATTGACCTACATGGCCTTGGCTCCCCACATGAAAATTATCGCGCCATGGCGTGAATGGCACATTCGCTCACGGGAAGATGCGCTGGATTATGCTGCATTACATAATGTGCCAGTCACCAGCACTCGCGCCTCGATCTACAGTCGCGATGGCAATATTTGGCACTTGAGCCATGAAGGTGGCTCGTTGGAAGATCCATGGTTAGAGCCAGAATTAACCATGTTCCAACGCACCGTGACCCCTGAAGAAGCCCCCGATTTACCCGAATATTTGGAAATTGGCTTCGAACGTGGTATTCCAGTGAGCGTGAATGGCGAGCAACTTGGCCCCGTGGCGTTGCTGCAAACCCTTAACGACATTGGCGCTCGTCATGGCGTTGGCCGCGTCGATTTGGTCGAAAATCGCTTGGTTGGCATGAAAAGCCATGGCGTATACGAAACGCCAGGCGGTACATTGCTCTATCGTGCTCACCAAGGCCTCGAAGAATTGGCGCTTGATCGCGAAACCTTGCACTTCAAAGATACCTTGGCAATCCGCTTCTCAGAGTTGATTTACAACGGTCAATGGTGGTCACCGTTGCGCTATGCCTTATCGGCATTCTTCAGTGAAACCCAAAAGAATGTTACAGGCGTTACCCGCTTGAAAGTCTTCAAGGGTGGTGTGCATTTGGTTGGGCGCAAGGCTGAACGCAGCTTGTACGTGCCCGATTTGGCAACCTTCAGCGAAGATGCCGTTTATAACCAAGCCGATGCTGAAGGCTTTATCAAGCTCTTTGGCTTGCCTCAAAAAGTCGAAGCCTTAACCTCAGGAGCCGAATAAGCATGAGTATCTTTCGTTTTGCCGCCGGCTTCCGCAGTGCTGCGGGGCGATGTGGCTTGAAGGCCAGTGGTAATCCTGATTTAAGTTTACTTGTTGCTGATAGTGTTTGCACCGGGGCTGGGGTTTTTACCACCAGCCTCGTCAAAGCCGCGCCAGTGCTCTACGATCAAGCAGTGTTGGCCGAGCATGCCAGCGAAATTCGGGCAATTATTGCCAATGCTGGCTGTGCCAACGCTTGTACCGGAGCACAAGGCGATGCGGCAGCTCGTGAGATGGCCCGCTTGGCGGCTGAAGCAGTTGGTTGCGAGCCACACCAAGTTTTGGTGCTTTCAACTGGCGTAATCGGCCATCAACTGAATGTTGAAAAAGTTGCCAAGGGCGTGGCGGCAATTGCGCCTGAACTGGGCGTTGAGCATGCTCCAGCGCTGGCCGAAGCAATTATGACCACCGATACCCGCCCCAAAACGTCGAGCGCCACGGCGGTGATCGATGGGGTTGAGGTAACGGTGGCTGGGGTGGCCAAAGGCGCAGGCATGATCCATCCGATGATGGCAACCATGCTTTCAATTGTCACCACCGATGCAGCAATCGATGCCGATTTGGCCCAAAGTTTGTTGCGCGAAGTCACCGATGCATCATTTAACTGTGTAACGGTGGATGGCGACCCGAGCACCAACGATACGCTATTGTTGTTGGCTTCAGGCGTGAGTGGTGTGACGATCAACGCCAGCAATATTACGGCCTTCCGCCAAGCGCTTGAAATTGTCTGCATCGATTTGGCCAAACAAATTGCTGCCGATGGCGAAGGCGCAACCAAGTTAATCACCATTACGGTTGATCATGCGCCGAGTGTGGCCGCAGCCCGTACCATTGCCCGCAAAATTGCCTGCTCACCCTTGGTCAAAACCGCGATTCACGGCGGCGATCCCAATTGGGGGCGAATTTTGGCGGCAGCCGGAGTCGCGGGTGTTCCATTCGATCCCAGCCAAGTTGAATTGTGGTTAGGCGAGGTGCAATTAGTTGCTGGTGGCACGCCCACCAACTACAACGAACGCGAAGCTGCTAGCCAAATCAGCGGCCAACAGGTGGCAATTCGCCTAAATCTTGGGGCTGGCGCGGCCATTGGCTACGCTTGGACCTGCGATTTTAGCGCGGAATATGTGCGAATTAACGCTGATTATCGGACGTAGAGGTTGGGGATCGGGGATCGGTTTTTGGGGATCGGGAGTTTTAACCCAGAGTCACAGAGATGCGTAGGCTATAGGCTATGGGCTAGTGGAATTTCGTTGCAAAACCAAATATCAATAGCCAAAAGCCTATAGCCTTACCGATCCCCAATCCCCAACTACCGACATCCAAATAACGAGGTAACCAAACCATGTGGGGTGGACGATTTAGTGGCTCGTTGGCTGAGCATATGCGCTTATTCAACGATTCGTTTCCAATCGATCGGCGCTTATGGGCCGAGGATATTCGTGGCTCAATTGCTTGGGCCAATGGCCTGGAACGCGCTGGCATTTTGCAAGCCGCCGAATGCCAAGAATTGATCGCAGGCTTGCGCCAAGTCTATCAAGAGTTTGAAGAAGGCCTATTTTTGCCCTTAACCAGCGACGAAGATATTCACACGGCGGTCGAACGCCGCTTGGGTGATTTTATCGGAGCCTTGGCGGGCAAATTGCACACTGGCCGCTCACGCAACGATCAAGTTGCGACCGATACCCGTTTGTGGACATTGGGCGCACTCAAATTGGCCGATGATCTTATTCGCGATGTGCAAGCGGCCTTGCTGGAACAAGCCAAAGCAGTTGGCGAAGCAATTTTACCTGGCTATACCCACCTGCAACGGGCGCAGCCAGTCTTGTTATCGCACGCACTTTTAGCCCATTTTTGGCGTTTAGATCGTGATCGTCAACGTTTGCACGATGCAACCAAGCGCGTCAGCGTGCTGCCGTTAGGCTCAGGTGCACTGGCTGGTACAGCCTTTGCAGTTGATCGGGCAGCACTGGCAGCCGAATTAGGTTTTACCAGCATCAGCCAAAATAGCCTTGATGCGACCAGCGACCGCGATTATATTGTGGAAATTTTGGCAGCAATTGCGCTGTTGGGCGTGCATATTAGCCAGCTCGCCGAAGATTGGATCATCTGGAGCAGCTCGGAATGGGGTTTTGTCGCGCTAGACGATGCCTATTCAACTGGCTCAAGTTTAATGCCCCAAAAGAAAAACCCCGACTCATTGGAGTTGGCTCGCGGCAAATCTGGCCGTTTGATCGGCAATTTAATTACCGTTTTGACCTTGCTCAAAGGCCTACCATCGGCCTACGACAAAGATTTACAAGAAGATAAAGCGCCCTTATTCGATGCGATCGATACATTAAGCCTGACCTTGCCAGTGGTGGCGGGCGCAATTCGCACCGCTCGTTTCAACACCAAACGCATGGAATCGGCGCTTGATGATGCAATGCTGGCAACCGATGTGGCCGATGAATTGGTACGCCGGGGAGTGCCATTCCGCGAGGCGCATCATATTGCTGGGCGTTTGGTACGCGAAGCCGAACAACGTGGGGTTGGCATGCGCCAATTGCCTGCCGAAAGCTTCGTAGCCGCCCACCCAAGCCTGACCGATGTTGCAGGTTTATTCGATTTTGCTCGTTCCGTCGCCATGCGCGACGTACCTGGTGGAACAGCGCCCAACGCCGTGCGCGACCAACTGATTGCTGCTCAACACGTTTTAGCAGAAGGTTGAGGTGGCTGCTAGCACCTCGCCCTGCCGTTAATCAAACGGAGGCTTCCCAATGACACACCCACTTCTTGGTCGCGATTTACTGGCCCTGGCGGATTGGAACGACACTGAATTATTCGACGTGCTGGAAACTGCCGCCGAACTCAAACTACGCCAACAACGCCGCAAAGCTCACCCTCTTTTGGCCAACCGCACCTTGGCGATGATTTTCGAAAAGCCCTCAACCCGCACTCGCGTTGGCTTTGAATCGGCCATGGTTCAACTCGGCGGGCATGGCATCTACCTTAGCCCGCGCGATACCCAAATTGGCCGTGGCGAGACAATTGGCGACACTGCCCGCGTGCTGAGCCGCATGTGCGATGCAATTATGGCACGGGTCAATGATCATGCAACCTTGGTCGAGTTGGCTCAGGCTGCCGATGTGCCAGTAATCAACGGGCTTTCCGATTGGCTGCATCCAGTGCAAGCGCTCGCCGATGCCCTGACCATTCGCGAGCATTTTGGTAGCTGCCAAGGCGTAAAATTAGTCTATCTCGGCGATCCTAATAATGTTTCCAATTCGTTGCTTGAGCTTGCCCCACGCTTGGGCATGGATTTTGCGATCGGCACGCCATTTGTGGCCAATGTTGATCAGCATTTGTTGGCCCAAGCTCGCCTGCAAGCAGCCGCCAATAGCACTAAAATCGTTGTGACCAATGATCCCTTGGAAGCGGTGAAAGATGCTGATGTGTTGTATACCGATGTCTGGGTCAGTATGGGTCAAGTCGTGGCCGAAGGTCATTTGGAAGCCTTACAACCATTTCAAATTAATGCTGAGCTTTTAGCCGCCGCGCGAACTGGAGCCAAAGTTATGCACTGCTTGCCAATGCATCGCGGCGAAGAAATTAGCGCTGCTGTCGCCGATGGCGAACGTTCGATTGTGTTTGATCAAGCTGAAAATCGCTTGCACACTCACAAAGCCGTTTTGGTTGCAACCATCGCTGGCTTAGCCTTACGCCGCACCAAGCGCCTAGCGGCCTAAGCTGAGGGATCAGTTGTCAGGGGCTAGGCTTCAGGCAGAGGAAACCGCGAAGAACGCGAAGAGCGCGAAGGGTGGCGAATCGAGTTGTCAGAGGCAAGGGTTCAGCTCCACGAAACCGCGAAGAACGCGAAGATCGCGAAGGCGCGAGTGAAGAGGGGGATGGTGTAATTCAAATAGTAAATGAAATTAATAAATCCTCATCTTTCAAGCCATCCGTTCAGGCCAAAACAGGCGTAGACTGAGGTATGGACTGAAATTCGTGTGAGGATGAACGATGAATCATTTACAACAGTATCTGGTCGATGAGTTCGTCGAGGATTATCAAGAAGGGCTGATTAGTCGGCGGCAGGCCTTGAAGAAAATCGCAGGCATTACGGGATTAGTGGTAGCAACCCAGTTGTTGGCAGCCTGTGGCGATCCAGCTACGCCTGCAACGGCGACCAGTGCACCCAACCCAACTACCGCACCAACCGCCACGACTGCCGCTGCAACTGAAGCCACACCAACCACCGCCAGTACAGGCAGCAGCGTGCCCAACAGCGTGGCCGAAAATGATCCAGCGATCAAAGCGGCAATGGTGGAGTTTGCTGGTGGCGACGGCCAGCTAATGGCCTATCTGGCGCAGCCAGTTGGTGATGGTTCGTTTCCAGTTGTGTTGGTTTGCCACGAAAACCGTGGGCTTACGCCACACATTCAAGACGTTGCGCGGCGGGTGGCCAAGGCTGGCTACGTTGGCTTAGCGCTTGATTTGCTCTCGCGTGAAGGCGGCACGGCCAGCATTACCGACGCTGATAGTGTGCCTGGCTTGCTCAGCGGCGCACCACCCGAACGCCATGTGGCCGATTTCAAGGCTGGAGTCGAGTATCTCAAAACTCAGTCGTTTGCCGATACCAGCAAAATTGGCATGGTTGGGTTTTGCTTTGGTGGTGGGGTTACCTGGTTGGTTGCGGCAGGCATGCCCGAATTAAAAGCCGCCGTGCCATTTTACGGCCCACCAGTGCCAAGCAGCGAAATTCCCAAAATCAATGCACCCGTTTTGGCAATTTACGCCGAACAGGATGATCGAATTACCAGCACGGTAGCCGAGGTTGAAGCAGCGATGCAACAAAACAACAAAGTCTATCGCAAAGAAATTTATCCTGGGGTCAATCACGCTTTTCATAATGATACTGGACAGCGGTATAATGCAGAGGCTGCCCAAGCGGCGTGGGCTGAAACGCTGGCTTGGTTTAAGCAATATTTGGTCTAGTCGATAGCATCCAGCAGCTTTTTCTGCTCGCACTCATCGACAACGATGGGTGCTTTTTGATCGGCTAAAATAAGGCTTTTCGGCTATACTGCCGCTAGATATTCACCAATTGGAGTTTCAATAATGTATACCTTTGCTCGCTTCGAGCAAGCCATTCGCGAGGCCTTGCTTGCCACCAATTTAATTAGCGCCGCCGATATTGATTTAGGCGCACCCAAAGCTGCTGGCGTACAGGCCGATTTAGCCTTGCCTTGTTTTCGTGCCGCCAAAAGCCGTGGCAGCAACCCTGCTCAAGTTGCCCAAGAATTAGTTGCCGCGCTACAATTTGCGCCCGATAGCTTGGTAGCCAGTGCGACAATTTCTGGCCCTTACGTTAATTTCAATCTCAACCCTCAAGCCTTTGCCAAAGCCGTTTTGGCCGATATTCAGGCTGGCGGCACAACTTATGGTAGCAGCACCAAAGGCAATAATCGCAAAGTGATTGTCGAATATTCGTCACCCAACATTGCCAAGCGCATGCACGTTGGCCATATTCGCTCAACGATCATCGGCCAAGCGATTGCCAATCTCTACCAACGGCTGGGCTATCAAGTGATTCGCGATAATCACTTAGGCGATTATGGCAAGCAATTCGGGGTTAATATTGCCGCCACCTTGCGCTTTGGCAAGCCCGAAGGCGAAGGCGAGGCCGTGCTCGCAGCGATCGAAGAACAATACAAACGCTACAATTTGTTGATGAAGGGCGCAAACCCCGACGATGCCGATTATGATCCCGATGCCGAAGTTGATTTGGATGATGAAGCCCGCGCTTGGTCGTTGAAATTAGAACAGGGCGATCCCCAAGCAGTTGAAATTTGGCAATGGATGGTTGATTTAACCAAAACTGCCAATCAGCCCAATTATGATCGTTTGGGCGTGCATTTCGATGTGCAACATGGCGAAAGTTTTTACAAAGATATGTTGGCCGAAATCATCAGCGATGCAGGCGAGAGCGACCTTGCGGAGCGTGATGGCAAAGCAATTATTGTCAAAGATTTACCCGACCATCGCGGCAAAAAATTACCAACCTTTTTGATTCAGCGCTCGGATGGTGGCACGCTCTACATCACCCGCGATATTGCCACCATTAAATATCGTGAGCAAACTTACAATCCTGATGCGATGATTTACATTGTGGGTCAGCCCCAAGAATTGCACTTCCGCCAAACCTTTGCCATCAGCAAGGCCTTAGGCTACACCGATGCCGAGTTGATTCATATTTCGTTTGGCACGGTGTTTGATGCTAAGGGCCAACCACTTTCAACCCGCAAGGGCAATATGATTTATCTCGAAACCTTGCTGGATGAAGCCCGCAATCGCGCCAAAGCCTTGATTGAGCAAAAAATGGCTGAAGGTAAAACCCAGCTTACCGCCGAATTGATCGATCAAGTTGCCGAGCAAGTTGGGGTGGGCGCGGTGATGTACAACGATTTATACCAAGATACCAAGCGTAATATTACCGTCGATTGGGATCGCATGTTGGCATTCGAGGGCAATAGCTCGCCCTATTTGCAATATATGCACGCTCGTTGCTGTTCAATTCTGCGCGATTTTGGCGAATTGCCTGCTAGCTATGATGGCAGTTTGTTGAGCCACCCTGCTGAAACTGGCTTGTTGAAAGAGCTAGCCCGTTTGCCCCAAATTATTGAAGAAGCAGCGGCACGCTATGCGCCGTTCGTGGTCGCCGATTGGCTATATGCCACGGCACGGGCCTTTTCGGCTTTCTACGATGCCTGTTCAGTGCTCAAAGCCGAAACGCCAGAGTTACGGGTTGCGCGTGGCCATGTGGTTGCTGCCACTGCTCAAGCGCTCCGTAACGGCTTAGCGCTGCTCTCAATCACTGCTCCTGAGCGAATGTAAAGCGTGGCTATAGGCTTTGGGCTATGGGCTATCGGAGATTGGTGTGCCTACCAACCAATCGTCGATAGCCTAGCGCCTTCAGCCAACTGCCATAGTTGCTCTGCGCCTCTGCGTTAAAGAATCAATCCACGAAGAGCACTAAGGTCGCGAAAGACAAGGCTTTGGGCTTTGGGCTATCGAAGATTGGTGTCCATATCAACCAATCGTCGATAGCCTAGCGCCTTCAGCCAACCGCCATATATTCGATCATGAGGACTAACTCTATGACTGATTCCAGCGCAGTATGGGTTGGTGAAGCTAAGCGTTATGATCAAACGCGTCCGACACCGCCTTTGGTCTTGATTGATATTCTGACTCAGTTGATCCATACTCCACGTCCCAAACTTGTCGTTGATTTGGGGTGTGGTACTGGTCGATCAACGACGATCTGGAACGAACGAGCAGCCCAAGTCATTGGGATTGAGCCAAGTGAGCCAATGCGCAACGTTGCCATCCAAAATCTTGCGGCCCATATTTCAGCTACAACTATCAGCTACCAAGCTGGAGTAGCACACCAAACAAGTCTTGAATCTAACAGTGTCGATATTATTACCTGTGCTCAAGCCTTTCACTGGATGGAACCAACGGCAACGCTGGCTGAAATTGCTCGCATTCTTCGACCTGGCGGTGTGTTCGCAGCCTATGATTATAGTTGGCCGCCAACCATTCATTGGGAAATTGACCAGATTTTTCAAGAGGTCGATCAGCGGTTTGAGCACCTAATTGCAACCCGTGGCACACCAACGGAACGCCCAGGTTGGGCCAAGGAGCAACACCTTGCGCGAATGCAGCAGAGTGGGCTATTTCAACATACCCAAGAATTAGTGCTCCATCATTGCGAATATGGCGATGCGAATCGTTTTATTGGTCTGATCTTGAGTAGTGGATATAGCCATCATCTCAAGCATGGCACGGTTACTGAGGAGGAAATTGGGTTTGATCGACTCAGACAAGTAGCCCACGATCTGATTGGCAAGCAGCCAATTCCGTGGTATTTCAGTTACCATGTGCGAATTGGCATTCGCTAGAAACGAGCCATAAAGCATGCGATTGGCTTTTGGCCGTAGGATTAATGGATAATTCCAATCCCAAAAACGTTCCGATAGCCGATAGCCTAGCGCCAATAGCCAACCGCCATAATTGCTCTGTACCTCTGTGTTAAAGAATCGATCCACGAAGAACACGAAGGACACGAAATAATTAACTTTAGCGGTTCTTCGCGCCCTTCGTGGTTCAATTTTCTCGCTGATCATTCATATTCCTGGATCTCTGCGGTTAATACCAATCCTCAACTCCTATGTTCTATGTTCTTTGCTCTATGTTCACTTCATCCCTCATCCCTCATCCTTCATCCTTACTTTGACTTCTCTTGGTGAGCCTGATACCATGCCCAAGGGCTAAACACCTCTGTTTAGCCATCTTGATTGATGCATTTACTCGTGCGGAGGTGCAATGAAGCTCCACGAATACCAAGCCCGTGATATCGTGGCTCGTTATGGCATTCCAGTGACAGGCGGCGGTGTTGCTGCGACGGCGGAAGAAGTTCAAAAAGTTGCCGAGCAAATTGGCGGCCCGGTGGCGGTCAAGGCGCAAGTGCATGTTGGCGGTCGGGGTAAAGCTGGCGGGATCAAGTTGGCCAACACGCCAGCTGAAGCCTTCGATGCTGGCAAAGCGATTTTGGGCATGGATATCAAAGGCTTGACGGTTGAAAAAGTCTTGGTAGCCGAAGCGATCACCTTCGACAAAGAAATTTATCTTGGGGTGATTTTGGATCGCGCGACCAAGCGGGTGGTGCTGATTGCTTCATCAGAGGGTGGCGTTGAAATCGAAGAAGTCGCCAAAACCAATCCTGATGCAATTATCAAATTGCCAGCCGACCCCTTACTTGGCTTGCAACCCTACCAAGCCCAAGAATTGGCCTATAGCATTGGCATTACCGATGCCAAGCAAGCTCGCCAATTTTCCAGCATTGCAACCGGTTTGTATCGGGCATTTGTCGAAAATGATGCTGAATTAGCCGAAATCAACCCCTTGGTGGTGTTGCCAAACGGCCAATTACAAGCCCTCGACTCGAAAATTGTGCTTGACGATAGCGGCTTGTTCCGCCACAGCGAAGTTGCTGGCATGCGCGATATCGCAGGCGAGCCAGAATCAGAAATCAAAGCCCGCGAAAATGGCCTGACCTTTATCAAGCTTGATGGCAATATTGGCTGTATGGTCAATGGCGCAGGCTTGGCAATGGCCACCATGGACGTGGTAAATCTGTTCGGTGGCGAACCAGCCAACTTCCTTGACATCGGTGGTGGTGCGAACGCCCAAAAAGTCGCCGCAGCCCTCGATATCATTCTCGATGATCCCAACGTTAAAGTTGTGATGGTCAATATCTTTGGTGGCATCACCCGCTGCGATGAAGTTGCCAAGGGGATTGTCGAAGCCCAAAAGATTATCAAGCGCCAAGTGCCGATGGTGGTACGCTTGGTTGGCACCAACGAAGCCGAAGGCCAACGCATTTTGGCTGATGCCAGCTTAACTCCAGCTTCAACCTTGGCCGACGCAGCCCAAAAAGCTGTTGATATTGCCAAACAATAATTTAGCTAAGTTGGGCTAACATCGCCTGAATCAATTGGCGTTCATGCAGATCAACACAATTGCGGTGGAGTTGTTCTAAGTTGGTTTGCCAATACAGCAGCGTTTCGGTTCTAGCTGCTGGCAAACGTTCGCACCACGCCAAATCACGGGCACACAAGGCCAGTTGTAGCTCAACTTCGCTATAGCGCGGCGCAACGCTGGGCAAACGCAAACTTTTGCCTTCAGGGTAAAACGTATCGGCGACTAACTCATGGGGTTCGAGCCGAAACAAGCCTGCCAGCAAAATAACCGTGCGCTCCGAAGGCGTGGCCAAACCCATTTCAAAGTGGGAGATCGCCACCCGCGAAAGCGCCAAGCGATCAGCAAGGGCTTGTTGTGTCCAGCCATGCAAAGCCCGCAAACGGCCCAACCGCTGGCCAAATGATTCTGGCATAGAACAATACTCCCAAACATGGTGCTGTTGATGATACTGCACATTCGCCAAGGTGATTGCTAAGCCACTTAGCAGCCACCCCAACCATATCGAGCTATGCTAGAACGATATAAAATCTAGCCTAGATCGAATGAGGATAGCATGACCAATAAAGTCGCAGTGGTGACCGGAATTACCGGCCAAGATGGTTCGTATTTAGCTGAACATTTGCTGGCCCAAGGCTACCGCGTCGTCGGGATGCTACGGCGTTCCAGCACAGTTAATTTCGAACGCATCAAACATATTCAAGATGATATCGAACTGGTCACGGGCGATTTGCTCGATGAAGTTTCGTTAATTAATTTGCTGCAAACCTATCGACCTTCCGAGGTTTATAACTTAGCAGCCCAAAGCTTTGTCCAAACGTCATGGTCACAACCAGTCTTTACTGGCGAAGCTACAGCCTTGGGCGTGACGCGGATTCTTGACGCAGTACGCACGGTCGATCCTTCGATTCGCTTTTATCAAGCGAGTTCGTCGGAGATGTTTGGCAAAGTGGTTGAAGTACCGCAAACCGAAAATACGCCATTTTACCCACGCTCGCCGTATGGGGTCGCCAAAGTTTATGGCCACTGGATCACCGTGAATTATCGTGAAAGCTACAATATGTTTGCTTGCTCAGGCATTTTGTTCAATCACGAAAGCCCACGCCGTGGCCGCGAATTTGTCACCCGCAAAATCACCGATGCAGTAGCGCGAATTAAGCTTGGCTTAGCGACTGAATTACGTTTGGGTAATCTCGAAGCCCAGCGCGATTGGGGCTTTGCTGGCGATTACGTCAAAGCGATGTATTTGATGTTGCAACAAGACCAGCCCGATGATTTTGTGGTTTCAACGGGCGAAACCCACTCAGTGCGCCGCTTCTGCGAGATCGCGTTTGGCCATGTTGGCTTAAATTATGCCGACTATGTAAAAATCGACGAACGCTTTATGCGACCTGCCGAAGTGGACTTGTTGATTGGCGACCCAGCCAAGGCCAAGCGCATTTTAGGTTGGCAACCAGAAACGCCCTTCGAGCAACTGGTGACCATGATGGTCGAAGCTGACCTCGAATTATTGAAACATGAATACCGGATTTCATAAGGATGAAGGATGAGGGTTGAAGGATGAAACTGATTGATCGTCACTATTTCATCCTTCATCATTCATCCCTCATCCTTGCATTTGTCAAGGAGGACATTTCCATTGAGTATTTTGGCTGATAAAAATACCCGCCTGATTGTGCAGGGGATTACAGGCCGCGAAGGTGAGTTTCATTCGCGCCAAATGCTGGAATATGGCACAAATTTGGTCGGTGGGGTTACACCTGGTCGCGGCGGCCAAAAAGCCGTTGATGGCCGTGTGCCTGTGTTCAACACGGTCAAGCAAGCCGTCAAGGAAACTGGCGCAAACGCTACGGTAATTTATGTGCCCGCTGCTTTTGCACCCGATGCCGTCCGCGAAGCCGCTGATGCAGGCATTCCGTTGATCGTTTGTATCACTGAAGGCGTGCCAGCGCTGGATATGGTGGCAACCTATGAGTTTGTAAAGCTCAAAGGTTCACGCTTGATCGGGCCAAACTGCCCGGGCTTGTTGACCCCAGGCGAAGCCAAATTGGGGATTATCCCCGGCTCGATTGCCAAACCAGGCCCAGTTGGCGTGGTCTCCAAATCAGGTACATTGACCTATGAAGCGGTCGATGCCTTGACCCGCATTGGCCTTGGCCAAACCTCAATCGTCGGGATTGGTGGCGACCCAATTATCGGCACCAACTTCATCGATGTTTTGGCGATGTTCCAAGCTGATCCAGCCACCGAAGCGATTGTGTTGATCGGTGAAATTGGTGGTAACGCTGAGCAAGATGCCGCCGCCTTTATCAAGGAAAATGTCACCAAGCCAGTGGTCTCGTTTATCGCTGGTCAATCGGCTCCTCCAGGCAAGCGCATGGGCCATGCTGGCGCAATTATCGGCGCTGGTGGCGAAGGCACTGCCCAAGAAAAAATCGAAGCCTTGGAAGCAGTTGGCGCGAAAGTTGCCAAATTGCCCACCGATATCGCGAAATTGGTCGCCGAAAGCCTTGGCAAATAAGCCAATTAGTTGGCACGAAAAAACCACTCCAGCAATTGGAGTGGTTTTTTGTTTGCGATACCAAAAGCCCGCTGAAGCTGATTAACCTTTTACCCCGCCCAAGGTTAAGCCGCCAACGATATATTTTTGCAACGCCAGATAGACAATCGAGACTGGCAGCGAAATCATAATCGACATCGCCGCAAAATTCGACCATGAAACTGTGGCATATTGGCCAGTCATGGTTTGCAAGGCAATTGCCAAGGTATAATTGTCGGCCTTGTTGATAAAGCGTGCGGTCAAAGCAAATTCTGTCCAGCCAGCCATAAAGCCCAAGAAGGCAGTTACGGCCAAAGCTGGGGTGGCCAACGGCAGAATAATCCGGAAGAAGATTTGGTTTGGTGAAGCGCCGTCAATAATCGCGGCTTCTTCCAACTCCTTGGGAATCGTATCCAGATAGCCTTTGAGATTCCAGATCGCGAATGGTAACGCGCCGGAAATCATGGCCAAGCCTACGCCATATAGCGAGCGACCAAGCTCAAATGGTCGGGCATTTTTAGGAATTTCAATCTGCGTACCGCCCCATAAGAACAGTGCAGCCACCGCTAAACCGCCAACCAAGAATGCAGCTGAGCCAGCCCGAAAATCATCGGAGCGAACCCGTGAGATCGTCATAAGCGCTAGGCCAGCGACCAACAAGCCTGCCATCGTGAAATAAATGATGCGCAAGATTTCAAGGCTGGTGCTAATTTTGGCCAACATCGCAAACAATGGCGCAAGCGTAGCAATCCCTGGCATCAACAAAATAAAGCCAATGCTCAAGAAAATCAATTTGCGCCCGACGAAGTTCAAGCGCGAGAAGGCATAGGCTGCTGAAACCCCGATCATCACTGAGAAGAACGAGACCCCTGCTGCCAAGAAAAAGCTATTGCCCATCAACTTCCAGAACGAGATATCGCCTGCTGATTTGGAAAGCGGTTGCTCGATCACTGCTTGATAGGAGCTTAACGAGATCGACGATGGAATAACTTCCAATTTGAGTGGTCGGGCACTGCCTGCTTCCTTGAACGAAAGCGTAACGATCCACATAATTGGAAACAAGACTGAAATTGCCACGGTCAAGCAAAATGCCTGCAACAGCAATTGTTGCCACCATTCCAATTGACGGCCAGCACCGCGCCCACGAGCAAACAGGCCTTTGCGGCTGGTCGGTTGTGCAATAGATGAATTAGCCATCGTATGACTCCGCTACTCGTGAAATTCTGGCGGTAATTGCTGAAATACAGCCCAGAATAATAAAGATAAAGACGCTAAATGCTGCCCCAATCCCAAACAGCGAGTTACCGTTGATCAGCTTATAGGCTTGGGTCACCAAAATTTCGGTTTGGCCGAGTGGGCCGCCGCCGCTGATAAAGTAAATCACATGGAATAGATTGAAGGTTTGGATAATCCCCAAGATGGTTGCTGGAACCATGGCGGGGCGCAGCAATGGCAGCGTAATTGTCCAGAATTTATTCCAGCCAGTTGCGCCGTCGATTGAAGCCGCTTCATATAATTCTTTGGGGATACTTTGGAGTGCGCCAGTGGCCACAATCGTCATAAATGGCCAGCCCAGCCAGATATTGGCAATCAACATGGCAAAGTACGAAAGTGGTAAGCCAAAGGCGACTGGCTGAATTTGTTGCAACCAATCGATCCCCTTATCGGGAAAGGCTGGGCCAAGAAAGATCTTCAACATCATATTGATCGCGCCATATTGCCCATCGAACATATTGCGCCAAATCGTGGCAATAACCAACTGTGGCAGCACCATGGGCAAGATATAAATTGCGCGATAGATCTTTTTAAACCACAAACCCTCGACGTTCAACATCACGGCGATGACGATCCCCAGTGAAACGTGAAAAATCACATTCGAGAATGTCCACCAAATGTTGAAGCCCAAGGTTCGCCAGAATTTGAAGCTGGCTAAGTCGGCGTTTTTAGTAGCCAACTTATCTTGCAAAATTAATTGATAGTTTTCAAAGCCCACATATTTGGGTGGCGTATAGTTTTTGGCAAGAGGGTTGATGCTGGATGGGCCAAAGTCGGTTAGCGACATCCAAAATTGGTAGAGAATCGGATAGAACGTGATGATCGACATCACGATCAGAGCGGGAAAAAGATACGTATAGGCTGTTCGCGAGGTTCTGGTGCGTGCCCACCACGAAGGTCGTGGGATGGCGCTATCACTAGCACGCTCGACGCTGCTTTCTGCCGATGCCATGGCGTGGCTCCTTTGCTGACAGGGGCGGGGTCTGTGATGATTTGGTATCGCGTGAGCGAGGAACAGGCCAGACTACGGCATCGTTACAGCACTATCTTTCGCTAAGCCCACCATAGCCTTGGCTCGACCCGTTCCCTCACAAGGAAGGAACGGGTCGGTTGATTGCCTTATTTACCGTTAGCGGTATCCATTGCAGCACAGGCATCAGTGATCGCCTTGGTTGCATCTTCGCCGCCATCAAGTGCTTTGGTTACAGCATCGCCAACTGGAGTCCAGAAGTTGTTAAGTTCTTGGTCTTGTGGGCGAGCATAGCCAGTTGAAGCAGCTTGGCTGAAGCCGAGCACCAACGCATCGGTTGGTACAACGTTGACATCAGCTGGAACGTGGCCAGCTTTTTCGGTGTAGATTTTTTGTGATTCGGTGTTGGTCAAGTACATTGCCAAAGCAACTGCACCTTCAACATTTTGGCTGTTGATGTTGACATAGAAACCGTCAACGCCAGTCAATGGGCCAGCAGGACCCTTAGGACCAGCAGGCATTGCGGCAACACCAAGTTTGTCGCTCAAAGCAGCTTGGTAGTCGGCCAAAACCCATGGCCCGTTGATGATCATGTCAGCTTGGCCTTCGCGGAAGAGGGCATCAGCTTGAGCACCATCGGTTGAGAAAGTTGCGCCAGCAGCTTTGAGATCTTGCAAATACTTCAAGGCATCGCCGCCACCATCGACTAAGCCACATGACTTGTCGGCGGTGAACAAGCTAGCACCGAAAGCTTGGAAGAAGCCGAAGTTGTGGTAAGCGCTTTGGTTCAAGACCAATTTCTTGCCATCTTTGACCATTTGCAACAACTCGTCGGTGGTTGCTGGTGGGGTGGCTACGGTTGATTTGTTGTAGTACAAAGCAACGGCTTTGAATGATTCTGGAATACCATAGAGCTTGCCATCAACCGACATCCCAGCAACGCCAGCAGGAGCGATGTTGGTCAAGTTGGCTTTGTAAGCGTCGAGGTCGGCCAACAAGTTCTTGCGAGCCAAATCGCCCAAGCTATCATTTGGAGCCAAGAGCAAGTCTGGGCCGCCAGCAGCAGCAACGTCGTTTTCAAACTTGCTGAATACTTGGTCGAATGGTACTTGCAACACGCTGATGTTGGCTTCTGGGAACGCAGCCTTGGCTTTTTCGATCAACTCGGTCAAGGTTGCATCTTCAGCGCCACCGGTGCTGTAAGCGTGCCACAAGGTGATATCGCCAGTTGCTGCCATGCCGCCAGTTGCTGGGGCGGTAGTTGCTTCGGGAGCAGCGGTTGCTTCTGTAGTTGCGGCGGTTGGCTCAGCGGTTGCTTCTGCCGCAGTAGTTGGGGCGGCGGTTGGTTCTGCTGCGGTGGTTGGAGCAGTGGTTGGGGTGGTTTCGCCACCACAAGCTGCCAATAAACCGACCATCATGATACTGACGAGCAGGAAGCTCAAAATACGCTTCATTGCTGTACACTCCTTTGTACCATATTGAAAAATCTGTTACCGTGCCGATTAGGGCGAACAGGTGAATATGAGCGCGTGAAGGTTATTCACGCTCGATCAAGGGCAATTGTTAGCTTGCCAACGAACCAACCTCGTTGGAATGCACCCCTAAAGTTGCAGGGCGTTCCAAGGCTGGCGGCGCGAATAAGCGCTCGGTAGCAAGGGCTGCGGCTCCCAAGGCTGCGACATTGCGGCCTAGTGCGCCGGGCACAATCGAGGTATTATTCACTGCAATCGCTAAAGCGCGTCGCGCCACCGTTGCTCGAATCGTCTCGATTACTAATGGTGAGGTTTCCGGAATAACCCCGCCAATCACAACCCGATCAGGATTGAATATATTAATGATACTGGCAATTGCCACACCAAGATAGTGGGCGGTTCGCCGCAAAATAGCTTGAATTTCGGGGCTGCTCTCGGCTTTACGCACCAAGGCATGCACATCATCATCGGCACTAATCAGCTTTTGCTCGCGGGCTAGCCGTAAAACCGTGATTTGTGAAGCCAAGGCTTCGAGTGAGCCAGCGTTGATTGGGCCAAATGATTCATCGTTTTCGACGCTGAGGGTGGTATGCCCAACCTCGCCAGCGCTACCAATCGAGCCGCGGAACAAATGACTATCAATAATCAAGCCAGCGCCAATCCCGGCGCTACTCATATATAAGTAGACCATGTTTTGCGCACCTTTACCTGCGCCCCAACGATACTCGGCCATCGCGGCTAAGTTGGCATCGTTATCAATTGATACGGGCAAGCGGAAGGTTTGGCTTAACTCTTCGCGAATTGGCACGTTATCCCAACCAGGCATAACTGGCGGGGCAATTGTGCGGCCATTGCGAAAATCCAATGGGCCAGGCACGCCAACCCCAATCGCACTAATGCGGCCACGGCCAACCGGCGATTCGGTCAGCATCGTGCTAATCAATTGTTTGATTAGCGGCATGCCAACGGTAGGGCCATCATTAACATTGAAGGAAATTTGACGACGCGAACAGATTCGGGCGTTCAAATCGGTAATAACGGCACTAACGGCGTTGCGCGAAACATCAAGCCCAATAATATAATTGGCTTGATAATTGAATTCGAGGATAATTGGCCGTCGGCCACCTTTTGAGGTACCAATGCCCGTTTCCGTAACAAGGCTTGCGTCAATCAGATCGTTAATGATGCTTGAAACGGTCGAACGACTTAACTTGGTGTGCTTGGCGATATCTGCCCGCGAAATCCGTCCTTCACGCCGAATTAACTGGAGTACCAGGGCGCGGTTGAGTTCTCGCATCAAACTCAGATCAGCTGTCAATGCCGAAGGACGATTCATTTGCAGGCTCCTACTTGGTAAGTGGCTCCGATTTTAGCAACTATTTGGTACTTTGTCAAGACAACAAACAAACATGGCCGTTTTATGATAGAATGCGATTTAGGCCGTTCTAAAGCTTTAAATCGCAATTGAGGCTTGTCGCTATGGATGACCGATTATCAATCAGGCTGGAGCAATCGCTCGATTTTTGTATTAAATGTAATATTTGTACGACTGCATGTCCGGTGGCAGCGGTCACCGATCAATTTCCTGGTCCCAAGTATGTCGGGCCGCAAGCAGGCCGTTTTCGCCATGATCAAGCTGAGCATTCGCCCGATCATTCAGTGGATTATTGCTCTGGCTGTCGAGTTTGTAACGAGGTTTGCCCAACTGGCGTGCCAATCGCTGAACTCAATGCCCGTGCCCGAGCGCAGATGGTACGCGAACATGGCTTGCCCTTGCGCAACCGCCTGCTTGGGCGCTCGGAGCTGTTGGGAATGCTGGGCACACCCTTCGCCCCGCTAGCCAATTGGACAATGAGCAATCGGCCAATTCGTTGGTTGATTGAAAAATTATTTAAGATCGATCGGCGTGCGCCGCTGCCACAGTGGGCTGGCTATACCTTGCGCGGCTGGGCACGCAAACATCTGCCCCGCGCTGCCACACCGTTACGCTGGACGTATGGCCTGCGTTCGTGGCTCAGCCGCACCGCGCTTGTGCCGCTTGAACAACGCCGTTTGGTCCAAACTCAAACCCTACAACCAGCAGTTTCCACAATTTCACGTAAAGTCGTCTATTTTCATGGCTGCTCAACCAATTATTATGAGCCACATGTTGGCAAAGCTGCCTTAGAAGTGCTGACCCGCAATGGCTGTGAGGTGGTGTTGGCTAATCAGGGTTGTTGTGGGTTGCCGATGCTTTCTAATGGTGAGTTTAATGCAGCCCGCCGTTATCATGCCGCCAATGTTCATGCCTTATTGCCATGGATTCGCCAAGGTTATGTGGTGGTAGGAACTTCGACCAGTTGTACTTTGACGCTCAAAGATGAAGCTCCCGAATTGTTGGGCTGGCATGATCCTGAGGTTCAATTGGTGGCCGAACAAACCTACGATATTTTTGAATATTTGCGTTTGCTCGACGAAGCAGGCAAATTTGATCGCAACTTGGGTGCAATCGAAGAGAGCTTGCCCTACCATCCGCCTTGTCAATTAAAAGCCCATCGCATCGGCCTGCCAGCCCGCGATATTTTGGCGCATATTCCAGGCTTGCAAATTGAGCGAAGCCAAGCAGCCTGTTGTGGGATTGCTGGCACCTATGGCCTAAAAACCGAAAAATACCCAATCGCAATGGATGTGGGTAAACCGTTATTTGAATGGGCCAGTCAACATCCCGCTGATACGGTGCTGTGTGATAGCGAAACCTGTCGCTGGCAAATTAGCCACGGGACGGGTATGGAAACCCGTCATCCCGTGGAACTTTTAGCCGAGGCCTATCGCCGATTTGATCAACAGCGCCAACTTAGCTAACACTGGTTTCTACTTTGGCTCGCCACGCAGCATGAACATATCCGCCTTCATGGTCGGAGTGTTCGATTCGTTCAAAGCTGGAGCGGGCGGCATCAACCTGACCCAAGCTACGTTGCAATTGACCAATTCGATAGAGCAATTCAGCTTGTTGCGGAATCGGGCAGCCATTCAACAAAAGTTCAGCTTGATCTAAGGCTAATTGGACTTGGCGTTCGTCGTTGGCCAAAAATGCCAATTCGGCGCGGGCAACATAGAGGCTGGCTTTGGCGGCAACATGCGGCGCTAAGGCCAAGCCTGCTTCGATCCATTGCTTGGTGGTTTGGCTAGCTTCATCAAAATGCAAGCTCAACAACGCGTTGTGGCTATAGCTCAAAGCCAATTGCTCGTCCAACACCAAGGCCATACTGGCATAATGGCGAGCTTCGTTCCAATCGCCGTGAGCAGCCAAAGCGCGGCTCATTTCTAAATAAATTGGGGCATGAAATGGATAGAGTTGGTCGGCGCGTTCGATCGCTTTGATGGCGGCTTCGGTTTCGCCTTGAGCCAATTGAATCGAACCCATGGCCAACCAAGCATCAGCTGAATCGGGGTAAATACGCAGCGACCATAAAACGAGGCGTTCAGCTTGGGCATACGAACCGCGTGCCCAAGCTCGTCCGGCGTACCAAACCAAGGCAATCCGAGCAACAAATAAGCCAATCAACAACTCGCCGAGCAAAGCCACGCCAACTGCTTGATTGGTTAAAAAGTACAAGCCACAGAGCGCTGGAAACACCACAAGTTCTGGCATTAGCATCACCGCTCGACCAACCCGTATTCCTGTGGTTAGCTGTCGTCGTTCCTGCCGTTGCGCCGTCATGATTGTCGCCATAGCTCAACCCCTTGTTATATATACTCGTATCAGGGTTAAGTATCGCCCAAGGTTGTGACAACGAGTGTCACAACCTTGAAAATTTGTGCTATTTTGCTAAACTCCAAGCTACTGCTGCCTGACCATGCAACAGGGTGGTATCGAACAGTGGCACCTCACAATCAGCTTGGTTAATCAACAAGCCAATTTCGGTGCAGCCCAAAATAATGCCCTGTGCTCCGGCTGCAACCAGATCGTTAATCACCGCCAAATAGTAGGCTTTGGAGCTAGAGTCGATTTTGCCAAGGCACAATTCATCGAAAATAATCCGATGAATTTCATCACGCTGTTCTGGCTCAGGCGTGACGACCGCCAAGCCATAGCGTTGGCGCAAACGCCCAGCATAAAAATCGTGCTCCATGGTGAAGCGTGTGCCCAGCAAACCAATTGTAGTTAATTGTTGCTGTTGAATCGCCGCTGCCGTTGGATCGACGATATGAATGAATGGCACTTCGACTGCTTGCTCAATTGCGGTTGCTACCAGATGCATGGTGTTGGTGCAAAGCACAATACATTCAGCGCCAGCCGCTACCAAATTACGAGCAGCCTGGGCCAAAATCTCCCCAGCAGTTTCCCATTGATCAGCCTTTTGCAACGCGGCAATTTCAGCAAAATCAACTGAATACAACACACATTTGGCTGAATGCAAACCCCCAAAACGCTGTTTGACCGCTTGGTTGAGCACCTGATAATAACTGACGCTCGATTCCCAACTCATCCCGCCAATGAGGCCAATCGTTTTCATGCAAAGCTCCTTGGTACAGCAAACATCAACATGGAGCAATGGTTGGTTGGCCATATGCTACGCCGCCTATGATACGCGCTTTTGCTTACGACAATTCTGCGACAGGGCTGCGATTGGCTTGTGACAAGTGGCAAGTATGCTCAGCATGTTCGTTTTTGAGCATAGGAGCATTGCCTTGAACCAGCCTCAATCAATTCAAACAGCTACTAATGGTGCGAAAATTAGTATATTTTTACTGCTAACCACGGTTTTGACGGCAATTTGTTATTATTTTTTGGTTGGCCCAAATCCGCAAGCGGCATTTGGATTAGGGTTGATCTTCAGTCCAGCGCTAGCCGCAGTCATCACCCAATTAGTTTTCGAGCGGCGGTTGGCAGGTTTGGGCTGGAAAATCGCCGCACCCAAGGATTTATTGCTCAGCTATGGGTTGCCTGTGAGCTATGGCTTAGTCGTGTATAGCGTGGTTTGGCTGAGCGGCATTGGTGATGTTTCGTTGCAAGCCTTAGCAAGCCACGTTGGCCTAGCCACACCGTTGCCAATCAGCGGCTTTTGGGGCTATTTGGGCGAGGTTGCAACGCTTGGCATCGTTCGATCAGCAATCTTGGCATTTGGTGAGGAATTGGGCTGGCGCGGATTTTTAGTGCCAGAGTTGAGCAAACGCTATTCGCTCGCCGCAACCGCGACAATCAGTGGGCTTATTTGGGCAATCTGGCATTATCCAGCGATTTTGTTGGTTGAGTATAACAATGCTGGTGCACCGCTGTGGTTTGGCTTAGGCTGTTTTACAATTTTAGTGATTGGCCTGAGCTTTGTGATGGCGTGGTTGCGCCTGAAATCGGCCAGTGTTTGGCCAGCAGTGCTGTTGCATGCCAGCCATAATATTTTCATCCAGACAGTTTTTAATCCGCTGACCAGCAAAAATGCCATTACGCCCTATGTAATCGATGAATTTGGGCTTGGTTTGGCGCTCGTCGTGGGCTTAGTGGCGTGGTTAGTTTGGCGGCGAACAAGATATCAATAATAACCCATGGATATCCTAAAAAAAGCTCCTACTCAGTTGAGCAGGAGCCTTTGTTTCATTACAAAACAGGTGAGATGAAGGTGGGTAGGGCGGTTACGGGGTTGACCATCCCACGAAATTGCTTGCCATAGAACGAGGCAATGACCTTGATATGACCAAGAATGCGGGTATTGAAATTGTGAAATTCTTCGATTGGCACTAAAAGTTCGCGATGACGGCGACGAATGCCCACCGATTTAACCGTAAATTGGCGCGCATATTGTTCGCTAATTTCAAATTCAGCCACAAAGCCAGCATAACCAGCCTCGGCATCCTTGGTTTTGACTGCTTCAGCAACATGGCTGGCATAATCAAGGTTGAGGATGGGATAAGCAATTGGTGGCTCGGCCAATTGTGCTGGGAATGAACGATAGCCCGCTTGCGCAATCAATGTTAGTTCTTCTAACCCAACAGGTCGATATAGGATCATCTGCTTGTCCTTTCCCTTGTGCCACCAAGGTGTGATTGTAAGAAGCTATAACGTATCGTTTAAAGGTCACATCACACTCAAATTATTCCACATCTATTTAGATACAAATCAGATTTTAATTTTGCATGAAATTTGGTGATTAATCAAGGGATTTTTGGCCGAATTTGGCTTAATCCACTATCAATAGTGTGTCAGGAATCCAAAGCATGAACCATACCACAATTGAATCACCCGCCGACAACTGACTCAATTAGGATAGTTGGCATGCGCTTGGTGTTGATAGTAGATTAAGCCTTATATAGCTATATACATCTAGTTTGAATCAATTGGATGCATGGGTCAGAGATTGGCTTGATACGTTTCCCACGCAGCACAATAGGCTTGATAAACTGTGGCTTCAAAACAGATCAAGCTGACTTTTTCGGGGATTGAATTGCTCGCAAGAAAGTTGGCAATCGTTTGGATCGCAAGCGGGGCAGCTAATTCGACCGGATAGCCATAAATTCCACAGCTAATCGCTGGAAAGGCCAGGGTTTCAAGTTGATGTTTAGCAGCAAGTTCGAGGCTCTGTTGATAGCAGCTGGTCAGTAATTCGGCTTCGTGTTTATTGCCACCCTGCCAAACTGGCCCAACTGTGTGGATGATTGAGCGCACTGGCAAGCGATAGCCTTTGGTGATTTTGGCTTGGCCAGTTTTGCAACCACCTAGTTGATCACATTCAGCCTGTAATTCGTCACCAGCTGCATGATGAATCGCCCCATCAACCCCACCACCTGCCAGCAACCACTCATTAGCAGCATTAACAATTGCTGCACCGACAAATTTGGTAATATCGCCGTGTAGAATTTCGATGCGTTGGTTCATTGGAAATTCCCTCTCAATTTAATGCTGATCCAAGAAGCGCACGAAGGATAGGAACCGCGAAGCGCGCGAAGGACACGAAGGTTAAGTTTTTGCCACGAATAATTATTTTTCGCCACAGATTATCACAGATTTGCTTGATTATAATCTTCTTAGCCAAAATCAATTACCGTTCATCCCTCTTTCTGCCTTTTGCCTTCTGCCTTTTGATTTCATCTTTCATCCTTCATCCTTAAATAAAAAGCCCCTCGCCCATGTGCATGGACGAGGGGCTGAACAGCCTTGCTTATGGATAAATCCCGCGGATTTGGGTTGCTTCAGCGACCCGTGCCACCGCGACCATATAGCCGCCCATGCGCATTGAAACTTTGTGCTTGAGGGTTTGGGCCAACACCGATTCAAAACTGTGCTGCATAATCCGCTCAAGCTTGTTGTTGATTTCTTCTTCAGTCCAGAAGAATTCTTGCAAGCCTTGAACCCATTCAAAGTATGAAACGGTCACACCACCAGCATTGGCCAAGATATCGGGCACAACAAAGATGCCTTTTTCAAACAAGATATCATCAGCTTCGGGAGTAGTTGGGCCGTTCGCGCCTTCGACCAGCAATTTACAGTGAATTCGGCCTGCATTTTCCTCGGTAATTTGGTTTTCCAAGGCACATGGAGCCAAAATATCACATTCAATTTCAAGCAACTCGCTATTGCTGACCCGCTCGATGCCTTCGGCTTGGTAGCCTTCCAGCGAACGATGTTGCTTGGTATAGGCAATCATTTCGGGGATGTTCAAGCCACGACGGTTGTAGTAGCCACCAGAAACATCGCTAACTGCAATCACTTTGCTGCCCATGCGCTGCATCATATCGGCGGTAACACTACCCACGTTGCCAAAGCCTTGAATCACCACGGTTGCGCCTTCGATGCGCAAGCCAAGATGTTTGGCGGCCTCGCGGGCAACAATGCTAACCCCGCGTCCAGTTGCTTCGACCCGCCCAAGCGAGCCACCAACTTCAACCGGCTTACCAGTGATCACAGCTGGCACGGTGTAGCCACGATGCATCGAGATTGTATCCATAAACCAAGCCATCACTTGGCCGTTGGTCCCAACATCGGGAGCAGGAATATCTTTTTCAGCGCCAACCAAAATGCTAATTTCAGTTGCAAAACGCCGGGTCAATCGCTCTAATTCACTTTGCGATAGTTTCGTTGGGTCTACAATGACCCCACCTTTTGCGCCGCCATAAGGAATATTAACCAGCGCACATTTCCAGGTCATCCACATCGCGAGAGCACGAACTTCATCGATATCGACTGCTGGGTGATAGCGAATCCCGCCTTTGGCTGGACCACGTGAAACATTGTGTTGGACGCGATAACCGCTAAACACTTGAATCTCACCATTGTCCATTTTGACTGGGAAATTGACGCTTAATTCGCGTTGAGGGACGCGCAGAACTCGACGCAAGCTGTGGTCGAGATTCAGCTTTTCAGCAGCGAGATCGAATTGACGCTGAGCATTCTCGAATGCGTTGCGATGAGAGTCAGCCATTGACTTGTTCCTTTCTAATTGATCGCCTTTGATCAAAAGAGGCCTCTTGGTTATGCAGAAGTCTCTCTAAGATTATACGACATATAAATCCAACGGCGTTCACCGAGAAACAGGGCGTTCCACCATGAGCGGCGCACCTGACCCTCGCTAAAGCCCAAATTACGGTATAACGCTCGCGCACTGTGGTTGGAGGCACTCACGTACAGCCCTAGGCGTTTTTTGCCAAGCTCACGGGCTAGCGTCATGCTATGCCGCATCATTGCTTGGGCAATGCCTCGCCGACGATAGTGTTCGGCAACCGCCACATCGCTAATAAAACCTTCATCCCGCCCAATCCGATGGTCGATTTGGGAAAGCGCATGAACGGCGCGAAACGCACCCCAAGCACCAAGTTCGCGCAAAAATGCTTGCTCAACCAACCCAACATCGTCTGGACGCATCTCGACGGTGCGCAGCGTAATTGTGCCGACAAGTTCGCCGCCAGCTAACATGACGTACATTCCTTGTAGGCTACTTGGCCCTTGCATTTGATGCGATTGATGTAATGCCGCCACGCCACGTTGGATGCCGCGTTTGCCAAAAGCCGAGCTAAATTTATCGGCAAAGGCCAGTGCCTGCAATTGCAACATTGGCGCGAGATCATCCATTATGGCTGGCCGAATCATCAAAGCCAAGTCACCCAACTGAAAAGGCACCGTTGCACGGATTTGCGGTGATGGTACAATCATTGATATTTTCCAAACAAAAAAACCGTGCAACCTGCACGGATGATTGGAGCGTACCACAATCAACGTTGATCCGGCACGTTAGCTAGGCGCATTCTACACCCGCTCGGATCACCCGTCAAGCACTATTAGTCGGGTGCGCGAGGTAGGCGCGGGTGAGCTTCACGGCCTAGCAGGCTAATCGACCGGAATACTTTAGGAGGATTGTGTATGTCACTGTTTTGGATTGGTTGTTTCGTGATTTTGGGCTTACTCAGCATTAGCGGTTTGATTTTGCTGTTGCTCAAACTCGGCGTGATTGTGCAAAAAGCTGGCGAACCCCCACATATCGATCATGGCAATTATTCGATGGATCAAGGTCGCGAGGTCAAGGCCGAGGATCAATAATTAACTAACAGCGTACTGAAAAATCTCAGTACGCTGTTTCTTTAACGACGGAGCATAACTCATGCCAATCATCATCGCTATTTTAGGCATGCTTGGCTTAATTGGGCTGGCAAAGGCTATTTCAAAATTATGGCAACGGATCAGCGTGCTGATTCAAAAAGCCAAAGAACCACCACATATCGATCAGTTAGATTATTCGATCAATGACGTACATGAGATCAAATCTGAGCAAGGGTGAGTTGGGTTGAACGTGCTGGAGCAATTACAGCACGTTCGGCATTTAATAGATTGATTGAACCTCAGGCAGCGCCAAACCTGCCAAAAAAGCTTGCATTATATCGTGATGATCGTCAGTTAGTGGTGTCGTAAGTTGCTGACCAATTTGGGCCAAAATTGCCTCAGGATGCGGGCCAACTTGGCTAACGATTGTGCCAATGTGGCGTAATAACTGAGCTTCGGCCTCAAATTCAGCACGGGTTAACGGCTGCTCATGATGGCTAGCACAATAATAATCAGCAGGCAAGCCCAACAAGCGCTCCAACAAAGGGAAAAGTTGGCTGGTGGTTAAGCGTCTTGCTCCATGATACAAGTCGTCGTAGATGCAATCGCCCAAAAAGACCACCGCTTGGCTTGGCAGATAAACAATCATTGAATCGTGAGCGTGATCGCCACCAACCACGATTAATTCAGCAACACAATTGCCCAAATCAAGCGTTAATTGTTGTTCGATGGTGGTGGTTGCTGCGACAACCTGCAACTGGCTACGATCAGCCAACTCGGCCTTAATCATATCGCGGCAAAAGGCAATTTCTAAACCATCAGCCACTCGCTGATCCAAAGCTACATCACTCCAGTCGAGCGTCGCCAGCACCTGCAAAATACGGTTGGTTTCTTGCGAGGCATAGCTTGGCAGGTCAAGGGTCGCTGCACCAAACACATGATCCCAATGCCAATGGGTCAGGGCAAGGCAGGTTGGTTGCGGCAAGGCTCGGGCCTGAATTGCCTTACGCAATAATCCAACATGGGCAGGCGAATTGCCTGAATCAATTAATAAACATTCACGATCGCCAACTACCAGGCCCAACATCGGGCGATCGGTGCGACTATCAGCAGGCAACCAAAAAATTCGTTCGGTCAAAGGCTGGAGTTGATCAAGGGCATGCATTGAAATTCCTTCTCCCACTAAGGAGGCTACCATGGGTTCTTCGCAAACTTCTGGGCGGTTGGTAGTAGTTATTATTAGCTCAATTGTTCTGTATCTGATCTTCAATATTGGTTCGATTTTCTTAATTGATCCGCGCAAATACCCAACTTTGCTGATCGTCGTGACCGTGCTCGGTGTTGTGGGCTTTGGAATAGGAATTTACTTGGCGACACGCTGGGCACTCAAGCCATCGCGTTATCGCGAAGCCGAGAAAATTGGCCAACTGATACAAGGTCGCATCGTGGATTGCACGCCAACGGGCTGGAAACACAAACGTTCTCGCGGCTTTTCGACTGGAATTACTGGACATGAATATCGGCTTATTCTTGAGATTAACCAGCCCAATCAGCCCAACCTCCAAGCAACGATCTATAGCTATTTTGGAATCGATAAAACTCCGCGTAAAGGCCAATATTTGAGCCTCAAGCAGCACCCACAGCACCCAGAAGTAGTCGTGCTAGCTACACCAACCACGGAATGAAACGCTTGCTGCGTTGTTGATAAGCGGCATAATGTGCAAAGCGTTGATTGAGCAATTGCTCCTCGTAACGGGCTTTGAGCCATAAATCGATCAATAAAATTGCCAATACCAACCAGCGCCAAAGCCGTGGCTCAACCATCACCCACGCCAAGCTACAAACCGCCAATGCAGTGTACATTGGGTGACGAATCCAGCGATAGGGACCATGGACGGTTAATTGGGCGTTACTCAGCAGTTCGGGCATAATCGAGAGATTGTTGAGGCGCATGCTGATCAGCGCCCAAATGCCTAAGCCAACACCTAAACCAAACACCACCAACCAAAGCATTGAAACCTTCTGCAATGGTGTGCTGATCGCCAACAAACCTAAACAGATGAATTGTAAGGCTACATAGATTTTCGAACGCATACATGCTCCTGCGTTAGCAACCCAAGGCAAACGATAATAGTTCAATTTTAGGCCTAAATTAAACCATTCGCTGTTGCAACAAGACCTCGCTATAATCGGCAACCCAGCCAAACCCCAAAGCTTGATAGGTGTTAATTGCCGCTTGATTGGCACAATGCACATTCAAGCCAATGTGATTAATGTCGTGGCGCAGGCTTTGGCAAAGCTTGGCGGTTACTTGCTTGGCTAGCCCTTGGCCACGATAGGTCGGATGGGTCGTAATATTGCCTAAGGCTGCCACACGATAGTTTGGCGAATAAACATGAATACCCGCAATGCTGATTAATTGATTATCACGCCAAATCCCGTAGCAACAACCTGTTTCGAGCATGCGTGGGTCGAAGGCATTGTCAGGATAAGCCTCGGTATACAATTGATTAATCGCTGGCAAATCGGCTGGGTGCAATTGCATTACAGCTTGATCGATTACTACCTGATCAAGCTTACTGAAATCCTGCAAAATCATTTTTTGATGCAGGCCATGATCCTCAATCTGGTAACGATCAGCCAAACCCTCGGCAATCCCAGGCGAAAAATGGCAATAGATCTTGGCTGGCAGCAATGGGCGCAAGGCATCGCGCAACTGAGCCGAATAATGCTGTTGCTGATCATCAAACATCAACCAAATTGGGGTGTTATGGCCAAGATAGATTAACGCAAGCTGTAATAATTCACCTGCTTGCTCAAGCCCATACCAAACCGTCGATGGCCAGAAAAAGCGATCTAAATCGCCAATTTGATAAATATTGAGATCAGCATTGCGGCTAAGCCACGCTGCAATTCGCTCTGGTTCGTGCAAAGAAATTAAACGCATTTCAACCACCTCAAGCTAGTTCAATCAATCGCCCAATTATAGGCCAGCAAAATCTCCGTATACTATGAACACGATCTGATTCTAGCCTGAAAGGGTGCTGCAATGAAGCGCTGGCAAAGCGATGGGATTCTTTTGTTGATTGTGATGCTTTGGGGCAGCACATTTTTTGTGGTTCGCGATGCCACTGATCATTGGCCACCGTTGGCCTTTGTGACTTTACGCTTTGGCTTGGCAACCTTGGCCCTGCTGCCATGGGCAATTAAGTCGTTCAGTCAGTGGACTCGCACCGATTGGCAAGCAGGTTTGATTACTGGTGGCTTGCTATGTGTTGGCTATATCACCCAAACCATTGGCATTAGTATGACCACCGCCTCACGGGCTGGATTCGTTACCGGTTTAAACGTGATTTTTGTGCCGCTGATGGGCGCAGTGCTGTGGCGAACGAAAGTCAGCGCCAAAGTTTGGGCTGGGGTTGTGTTGGCGGTGGCTGGTTTATATGTGCTTTCGATTGACCCTGCGGCTCAAGCTGGCGCTGAGCCTGTTTCGCTGTGGGGCGATTTCTTGGTGTTTATCTGTGCAGTGACCTTTGCTGGCCATATTTTGGCGATTGGCCATTGGACCAAACAGGCCTCGCCAATTGCCATGAACTTGATTCAAGTGGCGGTGGTGGCAGTCGTTGCGGGCATTGGCAGTCTGTTATTTGAAACTGTACCCGCCTTGCCCGCCGATGTTTTTTGGGCTGGAGCCTATTTGGGCATCATTTGTACAGCGGTGTTACTGGCGATTCAGATTATCGTGCAGCGCTATGCCTCGCCAACCCGCACCGCCCTGATTTTCGTGCTGGAGCCAGTCTTTGCGGCACTGTTTGCCTCGACCTTTGGCAACGAAACCATTTCATCAACCTTTGTTTGGGGTGGCCTATTAATGATGATCGGCATTGTAATTGCTGAATTGCCACCACTAGCGATGTTTAAAAAGCAGGAGCCGAATGAAACAGTTTGAGGCGATTTTATTTGATTGCGATGGCGTATTGGTCGATAGTGAGCCGGTCAGTATGCGAGCATTGGATGTTTTTCTGGCGCGTTATGGCAAAACATGTGCACCCGACTGGGGTCATCGTATGGTTGGTCGGCGAGCTTATGATAATGCCAAAATGTTGGTTGAGAGCTTCGATTTGCCCTTGAGCATCGAGCAAACGATTGCCGAGCATCGCCAATTGATTTTTGAACTGGTTGAGCACGAAGCCGAAGCCATGCCTTATGCAGATCAGATCATTCGTTGGCTCAATCAACAGCAATTCCCGATTGCGGTTGCAACCTCGTCGCCGCGCCCATACTTGAACATGGTGTTGCGAAAATTTGGCTGGGATGCTTGTTTTGGGGCGACGGTAACGGGTGAAGAAGTTGCCAACGGTAAACCAGCGCCTGATATTTTTCTGCGGGCCGCCGAATTGTTGGGAGCCAGCGCTCAGGCCAGCCTTGTGCTGGAAGATGCGCCGCAAGGAGTACAAGCAGGTTTGGCAGCGGGAGCAACCGTTTATGCAGTGCCCAATAGCGTCACTAAATATCTAGAATTTCCGGCAGCGGTGCGCCAATATGCCAGTTTGGCCGAGGTTTTGGCCGAACTACAAGCTCATGCCTAATCGGCTAAGCCAGAACGCCGTTGTTCTGGCTTAGCCTAGTGATTAAGCACCCGATCAATGCCACTTTGCAAACTGCTACAGGTGGCAATATCGCCAAGATCAATCCCCATCCCAACGATGGTTTGGGCCACATCGGGGCGCACACCAACTAACATCAAACGACAACCAAGCAAATGCGCTGCACGCAGTAGGTGTAGCAAGCTTTGGCCAACTTGGGTATCGATCACTGGCACAGCGGTAATATCGAGCAACAAATATTTGGCCCGCCGTTCTTGAATTGCTTCCAAGGCGCGAGCTTGGGCCTGTTGAATTCGTTGTTGATCCAATGCGCCGACCAAGGGCATAACCAACGCGTGGCTGGTTAATGGCAAAATTGGCGTGCTCATTTCAGCAATCACTTGGGCTTGCTGCTGAATCATGAACAATTGGTGCTCGATTTGGCTACGGGCGGCTTCGGCTTCTTCACGGGCGGTTTGCGCAACAACATATTCATTGGCCAAATCGTTGGTATTTTGCTCAAGCGTTTGAGCCATTTCATCGAAGCTGCGACCCAGCATGCCAATTTCATCGTTCAGTCGCAGCCCTGCTCGGGCCGAAAGATCGCCACTGGCTAGGCGTTCAGCGCTGGTTTGTAATTTCTGAATTGGCTTGATCAACCACCGTGGGAAGCGCCACGAGGTCAATAATGCCAGCAGCACAATCACGCTAGAAATAATCGTTAAGCGCATAATCGCTTGCTGCCCCGCTAAATCCAGCTCGGCACTACTGGCCTGTGAAGCATGATTTTTGACTTCGGCCAGATCATAGGATTGGTCGGTTAAGATCTGAATGTTGTTTTGAGCAGCCTCGAAGGTTTTAACAGCAGCTTGGGTATCATTAATTGAGCCTTCGTTAACCGCAATTTCCACGCTGCTGAAACCACGCACATAATCGCGCCAAGCTTCACGCCAAGCCTGAGCTTGAGCTTGATCAAGTTCGCTGCCAGCAGCATCTTCAAATTCTTTAATGGCTTTGCCTAGCTCAAAACTGGCCGCATGCCACTGCTGCAATGGTTCGTCTTGAGCTGTAATATCGCCAGCATTGAGCAAAAAATCCTTTTCGTAGCGCCGGCATTGCAAGGCATGGATTGAAATTTCGCTGGCCAAAATGCTCATTGACCGATCATTTGCTGCGGCGCGTGAAGTGCGGCGAATCGATTGCAGGGTAAAAAAAGCCAACAGCGCGACGGCCAACACCAACACGCTCAGGCTGCCAAGCGCCAAAAATAAACGCTGACGAAAACCCATTGTTTTGAACAAACCAAAAGCTTGCATGAACCATACCTCAGCCAATTCTCAACCGACTAATAACGCCGTTTAGGCAAATCTTGGGCGGCAGTTGCTTGGCGAAAAATTCCTTCGTTCGATTTAACCCAGCGTTCAAATGGCTCGCCGTTGACGATTTTCAGGGCAGTTTCAAAAAATTGTGGCCCAAGCAACGGATTACATTCAACCGTTACATTCAAATCGCCAGCAATCATGGCTTTGAAGGCATCTTCAACGGCATCGATCGAGACAATTTTGACCTCGACCCCTGGTTTGATGCCTAATTCTTTGAGCAATTCGATCGCACCCAAGGCCATATCATCGTTGTGAGCATAAATCGCATCAAAATCAGTGCCATATTGTTTGATTAAGCCTTGCAAAACGGTTTTACCTTGAGCACGGGTAAAATCGCCACTTTTTGAGACCAAAACCTGCATTTCAGGATATTTTTTCAAACAATTATGAAAGCCAGTTTTGCGATCGCGGGCAGGAGCCGAGCCAACTGTACCTTCTAGCTCAATAATTGTGCCTTTTTGATTGAGCAACTGCGCCATTTCTTCGCAAGCTCGTTCGCCTTCTAGCACAAAATCCGAGCCAATAAAAGCAGTAATTAATTCATCAGGCACGTTGGCCGTGCGATCAACCACAATAATTGGAATTCCAGCAGCTTTGGCTTCAGCAAACACCTCATCCCATCCATCGGCAACAATTGGCGAAACCCCAATCAGATCAACTTTTTGAGTGATGAACGAACGAATCGCATTAATTTGGTTGATTTGTTCCTGTTGGGCATCGGCAAAGCGTAAGTCAATACCCAAATCTTGGGCACTTTCTTGGATCGAGAGGGTATTGGCGGTGCGCCAGCGGCTTTCAGCGCCAATTTGCGAATAGCCAATCACCAAATCGGCATAGGTTTTTGAGGTTTTACTCGTAGTTACCGGTTGGTTGGTTTGGCTTGAGCCACAAGCCACCAAACTCAACAAAGTTACCAAAATCAATAAACGTTTGATCAATGCATGCTGTGACATAGGGTACGCTCCGATGGACGCTATGTACACTCACTCTCATGTGATGCTGCGTTGGCGATCCTAACACAGCCAATTCGCCCGACTCAATAGGCTAAATCGCTAAACTCTCTAGGTATAGCCTTCTATGCTATGGGGGATTAACAAGTGGTAACAGCTTAACCCTCTTGCAGATCGATGGCTTTAAGGTAGAGTAAACGCAGCAATCGGTTATATCGATCTGGAGGAGCTATGTCGGATACAGCCCATGTTGTTTTGATCAGCACCAGCAATGCTGATGAGGCCCGCACGTTGGCCCGCGCCTTGGTTACTGAACGGCTGGCCGCCAGTGTCAATATTTTGCCCCAAGTTACCTCGATTTATCATTGGGATGGAATGCTCAAGGAAGAGCCTGAAATCTTGTTGATTGTGCGCACCAGAGCCGATGCCTTGGGCAGTTTGATCGAGCGCGTCGAACAATTGCACTCCTATTCGCTGCCCGAAATTATTGCTTTGCCAATTGTTGATGGCTCGCAACGCTTTTTAAACTGGATTTTGAGCGAAGTCATGACCAATGAGGATGCCTAATGCAACGTATTTTAATTGTTGATGATGAACCAAGTGTGGTCGATGTGGTGCGCTCGCGCTTCGAGCGCGAAGGCTTTGCCGTGGGCGAAACCGGCTCAGGCGAAGATGCTTTAGTACGCTTGCGCAACGAAACCTATGATCTGTTAATTTTGGATATTGGCTTGCCTGGGATCGATGGCTTTGGCGTGTTGCGCCAAATGCGAGCCGAGGGTTTTGAGCAACCAGTGATTATGCTAACTGCCCGTGCCGATGAGGTTGATCGGGTCGTCGGTTTGGAACTAGGCGCTGATGATTATGTGGTCAAGCCATTTTCCCCGCGTGAACTAGTGGCCAGAGTACGTGCATTATTGCGGCGTACTGCCGAGGCTAGCCGTTTGCGCCAACAAATTGGTGATTCCGCCCCAACCTCAAGTGGTTTGCAGCTTGATAATGCTCGTCGTCGCGCCACCTTCCGCGATGTCCAACTCACCTTGCGTCCCAAAGAATTCGATTTATTGGCGTATTTGGCTTCGCACCCAGGCCAAGTATTTACCCGCGAAGTGCTGCTAGGCCAAGTTTGGGGCTATGATGAATATGTTGATGCCCGCACCGTCGATGTGCATATTCGGCGCTTACGCTCTAAATTAAGCGAGATCGATGCTGAATCGAATTTGATTCAGACTGAGTGGGGCATTGGCTATCGCTTTATCGAAGGCTAGGATTTTTTCAACCCCTCTCTCGTAGCATTTGAGAGAGGGGTTTTTCATGCAATTAGGGCTGGCAATAGTCGGCATTTTGGGTAACGCTCTCAACTTTGACTGTGGTTTTGGCCCAAACCACAAATTCGCTCAAACCAACTTCACTAGCCTGATTGCCCCAATCGTAGGTGTAGCCTAGACGTGTCCAAGGGTAGCCATTTTTGGGATCATACGAGAGGCTGCGTTGGAGATTGAACCAATCGCGGCTAAATTCATAATCTTGTTGCGATGGGAAGGCGCTTGGCTCGGGCATTTCGAGTTGGGCAATATTATCGGTAATTTCAGGGTCAGGGCTGGGTCGAAAAAGATCTGCAGCTGGAACCCACAAGTGCACTATCCGATTTTTGCCATTGTTAGCAGGCAAGCCCAGCAATTGCTCCAAACGCAAGGTTAATGGTACATCACTCGTTGGTAGATAGGCTTTGCAGAAGTTTTGCATTTCGGGCACGGCAGTCACCCAAGTTTCGCGGGTGGTCGTGGTTTCTTGACCCACCAAATTATCATAGCCATTCCACGAAGTCCAGGTGGCCACCAACACGCGGCCTGTTGCTTCATCCCACACGAGGTTGCTATTGCTGGGATCGATGATCGTCAGCTTATCTGAAATTTCGCTGGGTTCGGCAATTTCGGCATCGCTGACCGCCGCTCGAAAACGCCGTTCGAGTTCGGCTTGCTCTGGGGTAAAGGTGGCAGTTGGCGAGGCCTCAGTGGTTGCAGTCGCAGCAGGCGGATTGGTCGCGGCAACGGTTGGCTCGCTGGTAGCAACTGGAACCTCGGTTGGTGCGGTTGTGGCGGTGGCAGTTGGTGGTGGCACAGTTGCCAAGGCAATCGTGCGATCCTCGGTTGTGCTTGTGCCGCAGGCCGCCAAGATTGGCAGAATCAAGCTAATTGCTTGAAATTTCGCCCAGCGGCGTGCCCATAAACGTTGAGCCATGTGCATACTCCTTCCTAAAACAAGAATCCCAAATCAATTGACCCAAGTGCGAGAACGCAGAGGGTCAATCCAACAAGAGCATATCGAGCTGCTGGGTAGCTGCAAGGAAGGGTCTAACAATCCACAGCATCTTACATTGGCTAGTATACAGGGCTGTCAAGATGATTGGCGTTGTTTGATCAGCTCAATCATGGCGGCGGCATTTGGCTCTGAGCTAGCCGCTAAACCTATGATTACGCCTTGTTGGTTGGCCTGCGGCTGATTTTGGCTAACTTTCCATTTGCCAAGCAAACGAGTAATTGGAATGGCGATGCCGACAATTGCTTTGAGCAGGGCTTCGGTATAGTCGTGTGGTGCATCAGCGACCTGCCACTGATGCTCAAAACTGGCTTCGTTGTGGTTGGTCAGCTGCTCAAGCTGTTGGCGCAACCATTGTGGGTCGTCGATCACTTGCAAAGGGCCATAGGCGTGAGCCACAGCATAATTCCAAGTTGGCACAACTTTGCCAGTTTGGGCTTTGCTAGCATACCAACTCGGCGTGATATAGCTATCAGTTCCATGAAAAATTGCCAAAACTTCTTGTTGCGGATTATGCTCCTGCCACATACGATTGGCTCGGGCCACATGCCCATACAGTGTGCCAAATTCGCCCGCTTGAGGGTCGAGATATAACGGAATATGATTGGCATTGATGCCTTCAGCGCCAATCGTAATAATCGTCGCCAAAGGTTGGCGCTGGATTAATTCATGCAATACTTCGGGATTTGGCTCGGCAAAATGTTTGGGAATATACATAATTATGCCTCTTTCAATGTTTGGAGCATATTGGCATCGCGCAGTAACAGCCAGCCATGGGCATGTTTTTGCCATAACGAAAAGCTATCGCCAGCTCGCACAATCGGCGGTTTGCCATGCGGCGGCTGAATCTGCACTTGTAGCTGATTCCAGCAGGTCGCCCATTTACCATTAAGCTTAATTTCTTGAATTTCAAAATCGATTTTGAGTTCGAATTGACTCAAGCCAGCTGAGGCTGCTGCAAAGGCTGCTTTACCGCGCAGTGGTGCTTGACCAGCTACCAAAAAAATCACATCATCATCCAAAAGCGCCAAAATTTTACTCACCTCACCAGCTTCGGTCGCCTGAATCCAAGTTGTGACCAATTCACGCAGTACCATCTGATCATCAAGCATCGCATCCTCCTTGATCAAGCCAATTATGCCAATGAAACTCAACTGATTGTACCGCCCAACGACTGAACATTGCAGCGTTAAACAATTTGCACTAAGATCGAGTTTTGTACCTCCAACCCAGATTTCTATGATCACCACCCCTCCGCCCCGCCTCAAGGCGGGGAACGCAGGGTGTTTCATCCCCCTGCACCCCCTAAATGACAATAAATGGAGAAATATAGAATCATAATCAAGTAGAAATTAATTATTTTTAGCCAGTAACCATGCGAGATTGATTATGTCATCGAATTATGCTTAAACAAGTAAGCCAGTTGAAGCTAATCAACTGGCTTGAATCACGGTTGGATTAACTAATTTTAGAGCTGTTGCACAATCGCAATTGCAAAGCCATCGTAGCCTTTGCTGCCAACAGTTTGCAGGGCTGTGGCGGTCAGCTTGGGGTTCGAGGCTAAATCATCAAACAACTGGCGGGTTCCTTGAATCGCTGGGTCAGGATTACTAGGATCGGTGACTGCACCGTTGCGCACCACATTATCGCCAATAATTACCGTGCCAACATGGGCAAATTTGAGTGCCCACGCCAAATAGTGCGGGTTATTGGGCTTATCGGCATCAATAAAAATCAGATCGAATGGCTCAAGCTTTTCTTCGGCCAACTGAGCTAGACTATCGAGCGCTGCCCCAACCCGTACCTCAACTTTTTGGCTCAAGCCAGCTTTGTCGATATTGGCTGTGGCAACCTCGGCGTGATGCGGCTCATATTCCAAGGTAATCAATTTGCCATCGGCAGGTAAAGCGCGAGCCAACCAAATTGAGCTATATCCGCCCAGCGTGCCAATCTCCAAAATACGCTTAGCCCCACACATCAGCGCAAATAGATACAGCAATTTGCCTTGATTAGGCGCAACATTGATTGGTGGTAAACCAGCTTCAGCACTGGCTTGCAACGCTGCATCCAAGGCTGGATCAGCTTGTACCAATCGATCGGAAATATACTGATCAACCGCATCCCATGTTGTTTGATTCATCGTATCCTCCTAAACCACAGCTAAACCCGTTCGAGCTTGGCGAAGGCGGCGAGCAGCTTTTTCACGCCTTTGCCTGGAAACGCCACCGTCACTTCTTCGTCATCGCCGACCATTTTGCTACTGACCACTACGCCCTCGCCGAAATTGGCATGACGCACTTTATCGCCAGCGCTATAACTGGCGGCGCTTGGCTCACGTTCGGGGCGTTTTGGTCGCACTGGACCACTCGCGCCGCTCCACATGCTGCTGGTGCTTGGTTGCGTGCCCCGCGTGCGTTGCGGCGTGCTGCTTTGCCATTGGCTTGCGGCATGGACTGGCATTTGTTTGACTTCACGGGTGGGCGTGCGCTGAAGCAAATCTTTGGGAATATCGCCCAAAAAGCGCGAAGGAATCGTGATATCGGTGCGGCCCCAAGTTGCTCGTTTGAAAGCATAGAGCATGTACAACCGTTGTTTGGCGCGGGTTGTACCAACATACAGCAAACGGCGTTCTTCCTCGATGCTTTCGGGGTCGTCAACTGAGCGTCCGTGCGGCAACAAGCCTTCTTCTAAGCCCGCCAAAAATACCACTGGATACTCTAAACCTTTGGCTTGATGCAGGGTAATCAAGGTTACGCCAGGTTCGCGCTCTTTATTGGAATCAAGGCTATCAACATCGCTCACCAAGGCAACTTCTTCTAAAAAGCGTGGCAATTGATCTTCAGTGGGCAAGGCCAGATATTCCATACTGACGTTTTGCAATTCGAGAATATTTTCCCAACGCTCAGCGCCTTCTTCCTCGCCATATTCGGCCACCAGCAACTCTTGCAAGGGCACACGCTCAAGCAAGCGCTGAATCAACTCGCCGAGCATCAAATCGTAGCGCAGATCACGGAGGCTTGCCACCAATTTTTGAAATTGCTCGACAGCGTTGCGTGCTCGCCCGCTGATCGGCGGATTTTGAGCTTCGTTGGTAACGAGCAGTTCGAGGGCATCCCAAATTGAAATATCAAGATTGCGTGCCCATTGTAATAGCTCTTGCTGAGTGCGATCGCCGATGCTTCGACCTGGCACGTTGATCACCCGTAGCAAACTAACTTCATCGTGGGGATTATGGATAATGCGCAGGTAGGCCACAATATCTTTAATTTCTTTGCGTTCGTAGAAGCGCGTGCCGCCGACCAATCGATAGCGCAGGTTGCGGCTGATCATAGCTTCTTCAAAGGCGCGGGATTGGGCGTTGGTGCGATACATCACGGCAAAATCATCGAGCGAACGACCTTCACGACCCCGAATGCGCATAATTTCATCGGCCACCCAACGCGCTTCCTCGTTGTGATCATAGGCCTCGACCAACGAAACCAACTCGCCATCCTGCTGATCAGTCCAGATTTTGGTGGTATGGCGACGATCATAGGCTGCATCGATGATCGATTGGGCCACATCAAGAATTGGTTGGGTGGAACGGTAATTTTGCTCCAGTGGAATAATTTGGACATCGGGATGCGCCTCTTCAAATTCGCGCACATTCGCCAACCGCGCTCCACGCCAAGCATAAATTGATTGCTGAATATCGCCGATCAAAAAGTAGTTGTTATGGCCAGCACCCACCTGATTGATCAACGAAAATTGCACTCGATTGGTATCTTGCACTTCATCAACCATCACATGCACATAGCGCTCGGCATATCGCGCCAGCACATCGGGATGATATTCAAATAAATTAACGGTTTTGAGCAGCAAATCATCAAAATCGAGGGCATTATTGGCCAGCAATTGTTTTTCGTAGCGCTCATAACAGCGCAGCACAATTTCATCAAAATAGCTGCTAACGCTGCGAGCAAACTCGGCTACGCCGATCATCTCGTTTTTGGCAGCGGAGATACGAGCATGAATTGAACGCGGATTATATTGCTTCTCGCTTAAATCCAATTCGCGTAAAATCTGCTTCATTACCCGTTGCTGATCATCGGCATCGTAAACCACAAAATCGTTGGCGCGTTGCAGATGCTGAATATCGCGGCGCAACCAACGGGCACAAATTGAGTGGAATGTACCCATCATCACATCGTGAGCACGACTTTCGCCAATCAAATTTCCAAGCCGTTCGCGCATTTCGCGGGCAGCCTTATTGGTAAAGGTGACGGCTAAAATGTTATAAGGGCGTACCCCAACTTCGTTAATTAAATAGGCAATCCGATGAGTCAGCACGCGGGTCTTGCCCGAGCCTGGGCCAGCCAGCACCAACACTGGCCCATGAATCGCTTGGACTGCGCGTTGTTGTTGGGCATTCAACCCAATCAGCAGCGGGTGAGTCATTGATCTAGTCCTTATGTGACGGTCGATAACCGTGATGTTTAGTATATTGCTCTCTCTATTGTACCCGTTCCGGCGCTGAAGTGGAACAGGTGAGCGACACGAAAAAATGATTGACTATAGCAGAGTTCAGGTTAATTGTTTGAGTTCAGGTTTTGTGTTTTTGCGTTGCAACAGGTTGCGCCAACTCCAGCGGCGAGGCCGTGTAATATCCAACGAGCGGCGCAAGCCTTCGCTGGTCAGGGTAAAACCAACCAACAGCAATACCATCAAAAGCCCAGCAAAAATTGAAACCCACGGCGCACGACTATATTGGCCAAAAAAGTCTGAAAGCATCTGCCCAAGCTCAGGCTGACCAGCTTTTTGCTTGACAATATCGGGTAAAGGGCTATCGGTGGTTTTATCAGTGTAAATATAGCTGCCGCCGATGTAATAGCCCAAATAGCCAAGCTCAGCCACAATCAAGGTGACGGCGGTTAATTCGCTGGCAAGCAACATTGGCAGCAACGGCCAAACCTGAGGCAAAATATAGCGCCGCGTAATTTGCCAGCGATTCAAACCAATTGCCTGAGCGCTTTCCAAATAGGGCGCATGCAAAATCTTTTGCACATAGCCCTGCACCACGCTGGCACTATTAACCCAGCCAGTCATACACAAAGCAACAATAAACGCCGTTAAACCTGCATTATTGGCAGTGATCGGCCTAACCCCTTGATAGACAATTACCGCACTGCCGCCAGTCCAAATCAAATAACCCAAGGCTACAATCAAAATTGGCAAGGCGCTGGTGATGGTGGTAATTGTATCCAACCAGCTTGCCACGCGTGGCCCTAAAAAGCCAACCACCCCGCCAACTACCAGTCCAAGCAGTAAGCGTACCGCCGCAATAATGACACAGAGCACTAAAGTTGGTCGAACCGCCCATAACAGCCGACTCAACAAATCGCGGCTAATATCATCAAAGCCCAAAGGATATTCGGGATGGCTGAAGGGGGGCAAGGCTTGCATCGGCGGGCCGCCATAGAGTTGGCCTTGATAACGAAAAGCGCGATGTTCCTCGGCTGGATCATGGGGAGCAAGGCTAGGGCCGAAGATCGCAATCAGCAGCATCAAGCCAACAATGCTTAAACCAAAGGTCAATGGCAGATTTTTAAACATTAGCCTCTCCCTGCACTAGCTTGCCGCCCAAGCGGGTTGATCCATAAGCTCAGCATCGAGGCTAGTAAATCGACCAAAATCAAAATTGCGCCAGTCATGGCCAGCAGCAAAGCCAAAATTAATGGGTTGAAAAAAGTAATTGAGCGCGAATTGGTAAGGGTATTGAATAGCATCCAGCCTGTACCGCGCCAATCGAACAACGCTTCAACCAAAATTAAGCTGCCAACGACCATCTGTAGGCCACGGCCCAAACTAGCAAATACCGCCGGCGCAACATTGGGAATTGCATGGCGACGGACAATTGTGCGCCAACGCAAGCCTTTACTTTTGGCAACTCGCACATAATCTTGCTGAAACTCATGTTCAAGTAAGCTTGCACCAATCGAGGCAATATAAAATGCCGGACGCAAAGCCAAGGTTAATGCTGGCAAAATCAGATGTTTGGAGGTGCTATAGCCTTGGACTGGCAAGAGCAATTGGTTCGTCCAGCCAGCTCGTTTGGCATAGAGCAAACCCAAAACTAACAGTGTGCCCAAGAAAAAACCAGGTATCGCATTGCCCAAAGTAAAGATTGTGACCATTGTCGGCGAGACTCGCCCAGTGCGCGGCGAAATTGCCAATAAGCACATCCCCAAACCTAAAACGATCGTTGCAAGAAATGCCACGCCTAACAATTGCGCCGAACGTACAACAAAATCATCGATATATTCAGCGACTTTTGTCCGTTCAATCCGCCCAAGATCGCCATCGATCATGGCGCTAAGCACACCACGATAGTGAGTCATAAACGGACGATCATCGAACTCATACGATACATCAAATCCATTGCCTGTTTGAGTTGACACTTCCTTGGGTGGATAAAAAAAGCCCTGCTGACGATAGGCATACCACGCCCCTAAAAAGTGTAATGTCGGCACTAACACGATCAACAACGCAAGTTTGCGAAGCAAGAGTCGGCTCATAGTTCTAATCTCCAATTGGCCCTGAGGAATGAGCGTTGAGGTGTTATGTATATTACTCATTCGCTTAACGAAAGGTTCAGCCTTACGACTGAGCTTGGCGCAATTGGCCATGAGCCTATATATGTAGCAAAGAACATAGAGCAAAGAACATAGAGCATAGGGGTCAGGGATCAGGGGCTAGGGGTCAGGCACGAGGGTTTAACCCAGAGGCGCAGAGTTTGTGAGGGATCAGTTGTCAGGGATAAAGGGCCAGCCTCGCACAACCAAGCTGAACCCTGACCCCTAGCCCCTGATCCCTCGCCCTTCGTATCCTTCGTGGATCAAAACTGAACCCTAATCCCTAATCCCTGATCCCTCGTAAGATTGTTAAGTTTGTTGCTTAAATTAGTACTTGACGAAATAGCAAGCCATGTGGTATGCTCCGGCCAATCGTAATTGACACAAGGTTTTGTCAGCCATGCAATCTTTCAACAGCTTCAACTCATATGCATTCTTTAGCAGCTATTTTTATTACTTTAGCTGCCATATTGAGTTGTCGCTGCCTACGAAGGATTAGACACACCTTACTGATTTTGGAAATACCCTTCGGCGCGGAGCGACAAGCTCCGCGCTTTTTGTTGTGCTTCACTGGAGGATGCTATGCTCGTTTGTCGTGGAGTTCGCGGTGCAACGGTGGCGGTGGAAAATAGTTCAGAGGCCGTATTGGCAGCAACCAGCGAGTTGTTGTTGGCCATGGTTCAAGCCAACGAGATTGATCTTGACGATGTTGCTTGTGTCTTTTTCACCACGTCATCCAACCTCAACGCGCAATTCCCAGCTTTGGCTGCCCGTCAGCTAGGCTGGAACGACTTGGCCATGCTGTGTGCACACGAAATGGATGTTCCTGGCAGTTTATCACTGTGTATTCGGGTGCTGATTTTGTGGAACACCAGCCGCAAACCCAGCGAGATCATACATTGCTATCTTGGCGATGCCGCCAAATTGCGCCCCGAGCGCGCTCAATCAACAGCGTTGTTGAACCTGCCCACCTGGCAACCTGCCTAAACTTGGCTGCCATTCGTTCGCGACGGTATTTGGTATTGGTACTTAGGGTTTGTCAATTTGGAGGCATTTGACCATGATCGTTGTAATGAAGTCCCACGCTGATCTGACCGACCGTGACGCTGTTTTGGCTCGCTTAGCCGAAAATAATCTCAAAGGCCATTTATCTGAAGGTGAGGAACGGATTGTGATTGGTGTCGTAGGCGCAAAAATTCCGGCGGGCTTAGAAGAACAGTTGCAATCAATGAGCGGTGTTCAAACCACACTCCGCATCACCCGCCCCTACAAATTGGCTGGCCGTGAGTTCCAACAACACAATACGGTCATTCGGGTTGGCGATTTGGAGATTGGCGGCGGCACACCAGTGATCATGGCTGGGCCATGTTCAGTCGAAAGTGCTGATCAATTGTTACGCACAGCTCACGCGGTCAAGGAAGCCGGAGCCAACATTCTGCGCGGTGGCGCATTCAAACCCCGCACATCACCGTATGCTTTCCGTGGGTTGGGCGAAGAAGGCTTGAAAATTTTGGCTCAAGCGCGGGAAGAAACTGGTTTGCCAATCATTACCGAAGCTCTGAATACCCGTGATGTTGAATTAGTCGCCCGTTACACCGATATCATCCAACTTGGCGCTCGTAATATGCAAAATTTCGCGCTCTTGGAAGAAGCAGGCCAAACTGGCAAGCCAATCATGGTCAAGCGTGGCCCATCGGCTACCGTCGAAGAATGGTTGTTAGCGGCTGAATATATCCTTGCCACTGGCAATCGCAACGTTATTCTGTGCGAACGCGGTATTCGCACCTACGAAACTGCCACTCGTAACACCCTCGATTTAAATGCCGTGGCAGTTGCCAAGCGCCGCACTCACTTGCCAGTTATTGCCGACCCCAGCCATGGCACTGGCAAATGGTACTTGGTGCAACCAATGGCCTTGGCAGGCTTGGCCGCTGGCGCAGATGGTCTGATGATCGAAGTTCACCATGACCCCGACCGCGCTTCCTCAGACGGCCCTCAATCACTCAACCACCTCAACTTTGCCCAATTGATGCAACAAGTCCGTCGCCTAATCGCTGCCCTAGAGCCAGAATTAGCAGTCGCATAACACAGGGGAAATTTAACCACGAAGAGCACGAAGGGTACAAATGTTGGGTTAGTTGAACACTTGAGTTTTATAAAAGCACAATAATCCAAGTAATTAATCTTTGTGCTCTTCGTGTCCTTCGTGGTTAAAAAATTAATTCGTCAGTTTGAAGCGTTGGGCATTGCTACTATTCCATGTCCATTGCTGAATGTTGGCGTTGTCGGCGCTGCTACCACCAGCCACATCAACCACTTTGCCCGTTGCTCGATTGACAAAGCGCATAAAGCCATCGTCGAGCAGTTCAAGTCGCCATTGTTGGCTCGGGTTACTCACCGCTGTCCAGAGGTGAATATTGGCTCCATCGGCGCTTGAATCGCCCGAAACTGAGAGCATTTTGCCGCTGCTGGGGTGGCGCAGCTTGTAATAGCCATTATCGCTATGTTGAAATTGCCATTGCTGGGCGAGGCCAGTGTAGCAAGGCCATTGCAAAATATTCGTGCCATCAGCACTATTATTATTGGCAACATCAATACATTTATTGCTATTTTTGTTGGCGATTCGCAGTGTGCCCACAGGCTGAATCCGCCATTGTTGGTCGGGATTGCCCAGCCAAGGCCATTGGTGAGTCGCAGCCCCAGCATCCACCGAACCATAGACGATCGAGAGATATTTGCTACTGTTACGGTTGGCAATCCGCAGCCAACCATCGCTGACGGTTTGGAAATTCCATTGCTGATTCGATTGATTGTTGCCGCACGACCACTGATGGGCGATCCCACCATCGGCAGTGCTCCACGCCGCCAGATCTAAACATTTGCCAGTTGCTTTTGAAACTAATTGATAATAGCCACTTTCGGCCAAGCGTAGTTCCCACTGTTGCGCCGTCGCGTTATTACAGGTCCATTGCTGAACTTTCGTGCCATCGGCGGCATTCGCCCCAGCAACATCCAAACATAGCCCACTACTGCGATTGATCAGATTAAAGGATGCAGCATTGGTTGGTGGCGGTGGTGGTGGGGTAGGAGTTGGCGGATTATCACCACCCGGCAAGGCGCGATAAACCAATAACAAACGTTCGTTGCGATTGCGATAGGCGGTTGCTACCAAGCCAAACGTGCCGTTGCCCCAATTGGTCACATGGCTACCATCGCCAAAGGCTCGCCATTTGCCATCAGCACCCTGTTGATAGCTCAAGCCGCCCCAATATTCCATGCCTGTTGGCCGTTGAATCCACAACTCTACTTTGTACAGTTGTTGGGCGGTTACGCTCGGCTGCAAATTAAGATCAACAAATTCGTTGCCATGCGAAATGCCAGCCCAGACTTGACCATTATCACTTTCGTCGATTTTGAAGCCGCCAGTATAGATTTTGCGTTTGCTGCCGCCTGGCGCATCGGCTTCCCAATCTTCGACATCGCGCACATGCTGGCCCTTCAAGCCCCAATAAATATGAGTATTGCGATTGTCGTAATGTTTATATTTGGCAGTGAGCACGCCTGCCGAACGCGGCAAATAGGTGTTGCCAGCATAATAATCCTCATCGCCAGGAAACATCACATCGGTAACAGCCACAATATCGTTGGTGGTGTTGATGGCGGTCAGGCTTTGGTTGGCATCCCAGGTTTGTTGGGCGGCAGCAGGCGTTTTGGGCACGCGCACCTTGCCATCGGCCTGAATATAAAAACCAGTAGTATTGCGCTGCAACGTCCAGCCACAACAGGGCGTGCTAGCATTCCATGGCCCCAATTGATAGCCAGGCATGGTCTGATACGGCGCATACAAACCACCATTGGTCTGCACCAACGCCCGCATATCGTACTCGCTGTTGATCGCCCACCCGCGATTTTTGTTGCCAGTTGACCACAACACGCCGCTGGTAATATTGGGCACATTTGGCAAACTATAATCACTATTGACCAAATAATAGCTGCCCATATCGCTGTACGAATGGGTCATACTGGGAACATATTCGTTTGCAACATTACTTTGCACCGCGTAATTAATGCCTTCAAACGTGACGCTGCCATAGCTGCGGGTGGTGTAGCCCTCAGCATTGACCGCAACTGGCTCGGCAGCACGGGTAGGCTGAGTCAACATCACCCCAACCAACAGACTACTCAGACAACTTAGCACCAGCCCCCAACGCCAATGACGATGATTGAAGCCGATCATCATAACTCCTTTTTATTAAAATTATTTAATCAATCATAGGCTGGAGCAGCTACTTATTTCAATGACCAAAAGAAGCTAGATTTAGCTGTGAGGCGAACGAGAAGTATAAGAATGGCAAAATTGAGGCTGTTAGATGGGCAAAATGGCATAATCGCCACTTGCAGATTTTGCGCAGAATGGCTAAACTTGGGGGAGATAGATTGTGGGTTCAATCAGCTTTAGTGGGCAACCGCGCCTGATCACTCCAGTACCCGCCCACCACATGCATCCTTCAAGCAGCGACATCCTATTTGAGCCAAATGCACGTATATGCTTACACCTTGATGTTTGGTGGCGTAGCTTTTGCTCAAGCAGCCAACAAGCTAATCAAGCAAGCATCAATTGAACATTCAAGCAGCATTGTTGATTGTAATTAATTATGTATATTTTTATCAAAACCTGCTTTATTTTAAACTTAAATGCAGATCTTGATTAATTATAATCATATTAATCACATTAAATTATATTGCAGCACTTAATTGCGGTGAAAATACAAAAATCACCGATTAGGCATTCATTGAGGCAGAAAAATAGATTAGAGACGCAGATTTAGGATGGATGCACGCTATACGTTAGAATCAATTAGTCTGGATGCATACTGATTATCTTATGGCCCATCGCATCCATTTTTCGTTGGATGACGAACATAAGATCAGAAAGGATTTCAGTGGCAAATCAACCAGCTTCGAATGCGGCGCGGGCCGCAGCTTCGGGTGATCAGGCAGATTTAGTGTTGGCAGCCGAGCTAGCCGCAGGCAACATACAGGCCTTAGAAACATTGTACGAGCGCTATGCCCGCCCAATTTTCTCGTTGGCACTGCGGATTTTGGGCAATGAGGCCGATGCTGAAGAAGTGATGCAAGATGTTTTAGAGCGGGTTTGGCGTTATTCAGGGAGTTTCGACGCACAACGTGGCCGCTTTGGCTCGTGGGTCTTAGGCATGACCCATCATGTCGCAATCGATGCAGTTCGCAAGCGCAGCCGCCGCCCACAAGCGGTCGATGCTGAAGCCAGCGAACTCATGCTAGGCCTCATTTCCGACCCAAATCAACCTGATATGACCGACCAAGCAATCCAGCATGAGCAAGCTGGGCAGGTTCGTGATGCTTTGCGCAGTTTGCCCGAAGCCCAACAACAAGCAATTGAATTGGCATTTTTTCGTGGCCTAAGCCATCTGGAGATTGCCGCAACAACCGGTGAACCTTTAGGGACGGTCAAAACCCGCATTCGTCGGGGCATGGAACGGCTCCGCACCGTTCTCTCCAAAACAGGGGTATTCAATGACTGACCAACGTGACGAACTTATCGAACTCTATGCACTTGGTGCTCTGCCTGCTGATGAAGCAGCCGAGGTTGAGGATTATTTGGCCTCAAATAGCCAAGCGCAACAACGCTATTCTCAATATCGCCATATTTCCCAAGCATTATTATGGAGCGTCGAGCAGCGTGATCCGCCTGCCGGAGCTTACGAGCGTTTTCGTGAGCGCTTGGCTACGCCCTCAAATGTGCCTGCAAAACCACTAACCCAACCAACCCAACGCCAATCATGGTTGGCAAACCTGTTTGGTCGCCGCTACCGTTTAATTGCCACTGCGCTCACTATTTTCTTGGTGCTGCTGGGTGGTGCTGGTGGCCGAATTTGGCAATTGCAAAACGAGGTTGGAGCGTTACAACCCTTAGTTGAGCAAAATAAGCAATTGACGGCTTTGCTCGGCGAATCGGGCACGCAGCTTGTGCCATTGGCCGATACAGGCAACGGCATGGCTGGCGGCACGATCAACATCATCGTTAATCCGCAAACTGGCCAAAGCTATTTGCGAGCTAGCCATCTACCACCTTTGACCGCCAACCAAAGCTACCAACTTTGGCTAATTGCCGATGGCACGCCGCAAAGCATGGAAGTGTTTGGAGTTGATACCAGTGGCGATGCCTTGATTTGGATCGATCGGCTGCCCTCGACCGGAGCCGAAAACTTGCTCGGAATTACGGTTGAGCCAGCTGGGGGCAGCCAACAGCCAACCTCAAATCCGCTCGCAGTCGGCACAATCGATGCCTAAACCAACCCAACCGCCAGTCAACCTCTAAAAATGACTGGCGGTTCTTTTTGGCTAAACCACTGGCTACCCCACAACTTCCCACAGCACCTCGCTTGGCATTCTGGGCAAAACCACTCCAATTCTAGACAATTTAAGCAAACTTCCAAAATTCATGGCAAAAATTTTGGGCACTTTATGCACAAAGAGGGTCGATTTTTGTGCAACTTATACAAGCTAGCTAGCTATGGGTTTGGTTATTTTGTTCGATATCTGTTTGTAAGCCATCAGCTACTATAGATTCAATCGCCCAACTTAGGCAAAATCCACAAATAAACGACCTCTCAACCTTTATAAAACCCAAGCTGTGAGGTATCCGACGATGAGTTCAACTGTGCAACTGATCTTATTGCTGTTGGTGTTAATCGGTGTCGCTAAAATTGGCGGCGCACTCAGTGCCGCGCTTGGCCAACCAACCGTGTTGGGTAAGCTGTTGGCGGGCGTGCTGCTTGGCCCAAGTTTAATTAATGTCATGCACTGGGAAACCTTCCAAAGCAGCGATTTGAAATCGACCATCCACTACCTCTCGGAGCTTGGGGTCATTTTCCTCATGTTTATTGCCGGCCTGCGAATCGAAGCTCATGAGTTGCGCGAAGCTGGCAAGGCTGCCACTTGGACAGCAATTTTGGGCGTGATTATTCCATTCTTTGGTGGGCTGCTCAGCGCTTTGGCCTTTGGCTATGGCCTTATTCCAGCAATTTTTGTGGGTTTATTGTTGACAGCAACCAGTGTTAGCATTTCGGCTCAAACCTTGGTTGAGCTTGGGCGACTCAAAAGTCGAGTTGGCACAACCTTGCTAGGCGCGGCGGTGCTCGACGATATTATTGGTCTGCTGTTACTCTCAATTTTTATGGCCACTCAAACCAGCGATGGCAACTTCATGACCATTGTTTGGACGATTGTGCGCTTGGTGGGCTTTTTGGTGGTGGCTTGGTTCTTGGGCCAGCGCTTTTTGCCGCGCATCCTTGAGCGAGTCAAAAAAATGCGTACCAACGAGCCTGTGCTCACCTTTGCGGTGCTGGTGGTGCTCGGTTTAGCCTTCACAGCTGAAACGGTGGGGCATTTGGCAGCAATTACCGGGGCATTTATGGCTGGCATTCTCCTGAGCCATACCGATGTGCGCGATGAAATTGATCGTTCAATTTCTAGCTTTACCTACGCCGTACTTGTGCCAATTTTCTTTATTGGAATTGGCCTGAACACCGATTTGAGCAGCCTCAGCGGTGCAGCCATCCCAATGGCCATTATTTTGTGTATCGTAGCGATTGGCACCAAAATTGTGGGCTGTGGCCTAGGAGCCAAAATTGCTGGCCTCAACCAACGTGAGGCAATTCAAGTTGGCTGTGGCATGATCTCGCGCGGCGAGGTCGGGTTGATTGTCGCCTCGCTGGGTGTTCAAAATCAAATTGTTGATACCAATGTATTTTCATTGACCGTAACAGTAGTCTTGGTCACTACCCTCGTCACGCCAATTCTGCTGAAATGGTCATTCAAAACCGAGCCATTACCAAGCCTCCACTTGGCGCTTGAGCCTGAGGACGAAGTGTTGGCAATTGGCTAAGGCATTATATTCTTGAGGATTGATGGATTGCAGAAGCGTTGGAATCCCCTCTTGCATTCCAGCCGTCAGTGTTGACGTGAGCCGCGTTGCAGCGACATGCATTTGACCCTATTCCGATACGGGCTACAGAAAGGAAATGCCTGTGGAAGAGCAACTCAACTCATTGACGGTCAACGCAAACATCTTGTGGGTCTTGCTCGCTGCTTTTCTGGTCTTCTTTATGCAAGCTGGGTTTGCTTTGGTTGAAGCGGGCTTCACCAGGGCAAAAAATGTCGCGCACACCATGCTCATGAACTTGATGGTGTTTTGTATTGGGGCGATCGGCTTCTGGATCTGTGGCTTTGCCTTTGCCTTCGGCGGGGTCAACCATACCTACCCAGCAACAGGCGCAAACGCTGAATGGAACTTCGGCCCAGTTACTTTGGGCGCTTGGGGCGATGCACTCTCCTCAAATCTCGCCTTCGGCGATCAATGGGGCGTGCTTGGAACCAGTGGCTTCTTCCTGAATGGGATTGGGCTGAGCGCTGCTGGGATTTTTGCCTTCTTTATGTTCCAAATGGTCTTTATGGATACCGCCGCCACGATTCCAACGGGCAGCGGAGCTGAACGCATCAAGTTCATTGGTTTTGTAATTATGGGCTTTTTGGTCAGTATGTTCGTCTATCCACTTTCAGCCAACTGGGTTTGGGGTGGTGGCTGGATGGCCAACATGGGCCGCACACTTGGGCTTGGCAACGGCGCAGTCGATTTTGCAGGCTCAGGGGTTGTACACATGACTGGCGGCGCGGTTGGTTTGGCAATTGCGCTGGTGCTTGGGCCACGGATCGGCAAATTTAACAAAGATGGCAGTGCCAACACGATTCTTGGGCACAACTTGCCAATGGGTGTTTTGGGCGCAATCATCCTCTTCTTTGGCTGGTTCGGTTTCAATCCAGGTAGCTCATTGGGTATCCAAGGCTCGTTTATGAACCTAACCGCCTTGGCCGCCTTGAATACCTTAATTGCAGGCGCTGCTGGTGGCATCAGTGCCATGACCTACACATGGTTGAAGAATAAAAAACCAGATCCAGGCATGAGCGTCAATGGTTTATTGGCAGGCTTGGTGGCAGTTACCGCGCCTTGTGCCTTTATCACGCCAGTTGCCGCAGCAATTATTGGGGCAGTTGGCGGGGTTTTGGTGATTTTCGCCAGCATTCTGTTGGAAAAACTCAAAATCGATGATCCGGTTGGTGCCGTGCCTGTGCACTTGTTCAATGGCTTTTGGGGCGTGATTGCGGTTGGTCTCTTTGCCAACGGCAACCCCGATACCGCTAGCTGGAACGGCATCGACGGCCAAGCGGTAACTGGTTTGTTCTATGGCGGAGGGTTCAGTCAATTGTTCGCACAGTTGATTGAAGGCTTGGGCATTGGTATCAGCGCATTTGTTCTATCGTTTGTGGTCTTCAAAGCCTTGGCCAAACTCGGCCTGATGCGTTCACGGGCTGAAGACGAAGTAGCAGGCTTGGACTTACCAGAAATGGGCATGCCTGGCTATGTTTCTGATGGCGCTTATATGCCCGAAACCGGGGCAGCCCCTGCTGCTAGCGAAGAACCAGCTGCGGCTGGCTTGCCCGCTGGCGCTGCTGCTTAACTCAATTCAAACTTCAAACGCCGTAGGTTCGAGCCTACGGCGTTATTTATTTTAGCCGCCAACATAGGGCATAGATGGGGGCTATCGCGTCAATTGAAAGCTATGAGCACCAAGCTAGCTTATAATCATATCTAGATTTAATCATCAAATAGAGGAATTGCTCATGGCTTCAGCTTCAACCACCCCGCGCCAACCCTCGCCGTTGGTTGCTTTACGCCACCGCGATTATCGGCTGCTCTGGAGCGGCCAACTGATTTCAATTGCTGGCTCACAGATGCACACTGTAGCCTTGCACGTTCAGGTCTATCGTTTAGCTAGCGCAATTCCTGGGGCTAATCCAGCGATTTTTCTGGGCTTGATTGGCTTGTTTCAGTTTATTCCCTTGCTGTTGCTGGCCTTACGTGCAGGTCTATTGGCCGATCGGGTTGATCGACGACGTTTGATGCTGGTAACGCAAAGTGTCTTGATGGGGTTGTCTTTAGTATTGGCGGTTTTATCGTGGTTTGGCTTGATCAATTTGTGGTTGCTGTATGGAATTATGATTATCTTTTTCAGCACCAAAACCTTTGATCTGCCTGCCCGCCAAGCGTTAATTCCACGCTTAGTGCCGCGTGATGTGCTGCCCACTGCCTTGAGCCTCAACATGATTGCTTGGCAAATTGGCAATATTGCTGGGCCGGCCTTGGGCGGTTGGTTTGTTAGCTATTCAATTGCCTTGGTTTATTTGATCGACGCGATTAGTTATGGGGTGGTGGTATTGAATTTGTGGCAAATGCGCGGCGATTATGCCCCAACTGAGGTTAAACCAATGATCAAAGGCTCCATGTGGGAAGGTTTGCGCTTTGTGCGGCGCACGCCGATTATCTGGTCAACCATGGTGCTCGATTTTATTGCCACCTTCTGTGGTGCAGCCACCACCCTCTTGCCATTGTTTGCGGATAAAGTATTGGGTGTTGATGAAAAAGCCTTGGGGTTGATGTATGCAGCACCAGCGATTGGGGCGTTAGTCGCAGCGCTGGCTATGTCGTGGTTTGGCAATCCGCGCCGTCAAGGCATGGTTGTAGTGGTTTCGGTGGTTCTCTATGGCTTGGCAACCATGGTGTTTGGGCTAGCCCCAAGTTTGCCGATTGCCTTGCTGGGCTTGGCGGGCACAGGTGCAGCTGATACGGTCAGTGCTGTGTTGCGCGGCACAATTCGCCAATTAAATACTCCCGATGAACTGCGTGGGCGGGCAACTTCGGCCAATATGCTGTTTTTTCAAGGCGGGCCATTGCTAGGCGAAGTTGAGGCCGGATTTGCCGCTTCATTGGTTGGTGCGCCAATCGCGATCGCCTTTGGCGGAGCGATTTGCGTTGTCGCTGCAATTGTTATTGCTGTGCGGATACCAAGTTTGCGTTTGTATGATCGTTGAGATCAGGGAGCAGGTGTTTAATTTTTAACCACGAAGGACACGAAGCGCACGAAGGGTGATTTGGTTATTGGCCATACACTTCATCCATTCCTAATTCCAATCCCTAGCTCATGATCCCTGATGCATAATTTTATGTTCTATGCTCGTTGCTCTATGTTCTATTCCACCCAAATCAGTGTATGATAGATGCGCGGTTATCTAGGTGGAAACAACGTATGTGGGATTCAATCGTTCAGGCCTTCAATAGTGCAGTTATTCAGCTTGAGGCCAATGTTTATTGGCTAACTCTGAGTTATTTGTTGTTCAGCGAATTTGGCGCACCACTGCCAATCCCCGGTAATTTTGTCTTGGTTGCTGGCGGCTTTTTGCTTGGCCGCCAAGGCGATCTGCCAATTTGGTTGATGGGCTTGGCAATCTTGGCTTTAGTGCCAGGCGCCGTGACAATGTTTTGGATTGGGCGGCGCGGTGGCTTGCCGTTACTCAATCGAATTGGCCCCAAAATCGGCCTATCCCAACGGCGACGCGACCGAATTGTCGGTTGGCTGGAACGTCGGGCAGTGCTTGGGCTGATTGTGATTCGAGTATTACCAACGTTTCGCTTAGGCACAACCTTAATTCCTGGCGCATTGGGAATGCCATGGCCACGCTTCGCGCTTGGTATGGGTTGCGGCTTAGTTGCATGGGTCATCACCTATATGGGTTTGGGCTATGCAATGGGCTTGTTTAGTTGATTCGAGTGGGCGTTCTAGCGCTCTTGTGGAGTAATAAGCTTCTATGATGCGAATATTGACCCTAGGATTATTGGCTGTTTTGCTCACAGCATGTAGCCTCGGCTCCACACCAGCACCCACCAACGAGCCAACCACTCCGCCAATTCAGATTCCGCAAGGTGGCACGTTAACCATTCGCACGGCCCAAGATATCGCAGTTTTGCATCCGTGGAAACCGACCAGCCACGAAGAAGCTCAACTTTTAGGCTTGCTCTATCGTGGCTTAACTAAGCTTGATCAAAGCCTTGCACCGCAACCCGATGTTGCCACAAGCTGGCAAAGCGATAGCGTCGGCCAAACCTTAACAATGACCTTGCGCAGCGATATTCGTTGGCACGATGATACGGCCTTGACTGCTGCTGATGCGGCTTGGACGATCAGCGCAATGCAAAGCATTAGCCCAACCACCCCTTTATTGACCGATCTTCAGGGCTTGGTGCGCAAGGTTACTGCCCCCGATGACACAACCTTAGTTATTTCGTTGCGCGAACCCTATGCGCCATTGCTCTCGGCCTTGAGCATGCCAATTTTGCCCAAGCATTTGTTTGAGCAATTAAGCCCAGCTGAGCTTGATCAGCTTAATCTTTTGACTCAGCCAATTGGTAGCGGCCCGTTTATCTTCGAGCAACGGACTGCTGGCTCAGCAATTAGCTTAATTCGCAATAGCAACTATATCGATGGTGTACCCTATCTCGATCGGGTGGCCTTTGTGGTTGCCCCCGATCCACAGGTGGCTCGCCAAGCAGTGCGCGATGGAGATTTGTTGGCAGCCGAATTGCCATGGGAGCAAAGCCAAGGCTTAGGGTCGGCCATCGGCACGGGTAGCTATCCTGAAAATGGCTTTTATTATGTGGCTTTCAATATGCGTGATGGCCGCATCTTCAGCGATCCACGAGTGCGCCAAGCGCTAGCGTTAAGCCTCGATCTCAATACGATTGTTGAAACTGCTGGCCCCGCAGCTCAAGCAATTTTGAGCGATCATTTGCCTGGTACATGGGTTGCGCCAACTGGCGAATTGCCTAAACGCAACTTAGATAAAGCTCGCGAATTATTGGATCAAGCAGGCTGGGTCTTGCCCGAAGGTGCGACAATTCGCGCCTCGAATGGCATTACGCTGTCGATGGCGCTGTTCGTGCGTGGCGATGATCAACGCCGCATCGAGGTTGCTGAACGGATCGCCGCCGCTGCTAGCCCAGTTGGCTTCAATATTGTGGTTACGCCAGCCGATTTCGAGAGCGTGATTCGCTCTAAGTTGGTAACACCTTTTGATTTTGATTTGGCCTTGATGAGTTGGGGCAATAGTCGAGTTGGTGGTTCGCCCTCGTACACGGCCTACGATCCTGATAATTTTTCGCTGTTTCATTCGAGCCAAATTTATCAAGGGGTAGCCGATGGGCGGCCTGGCCTGCGCAATTATGGTGCGTTTCAAAACACCAGTTTCGATAATTTATCGACGGCGGCGCGGGCACTTTACGCAACTGAACGCCGCCGCGAACTCTATCAACAAACCAACACAATCATTCAAACCGAATATCCGTATGTGTTCCTGTGGGCCGATCGGATTCCGGTTGCCTTAGCCAAACAGGTGCGTTCAACCCAAGGCGAAATTCGGCTGGATACGGCCAATTGGCTGTATGATGTTCAACATTGGTATCTTGAGCAATAATGATGGATGCGACGGCGATTGCCAAATTCAGCAAGCAACTGATTGCCACAGCGATTGCCAGTGTTGATCCTCAGCGGGCAGTTTTGCAGGCCTTGGATTGGGATGGCACGCGCCTGAGTTGTGGCGCTTGGCAGTGGGCTGGCTCAGGTCGGATCATTGTGCTTGGCGCGGGCAAAGCAGGCGCACCAATGGCCGCCGCCGTGGAGCAAGTGCTGGGGGATCGGATTAGCGCTGGTATGGTCGTAATAAAGGATGCTCATCGTGGCAATTTTGCCCTCAAGCGCATCCAATTGCTTGAAGCCAGCCACCCAAGCCCTGATCAGCGTGGGCTGAATGCAGCCCAACAATGCGAAACATGGCTCCAGCAAGCCCAAGCCGATGATTTAGTAATTGCGCTAATCTCTGGGGGAGCTTCGGCCTTATTGCCAGCGCCAGCTGGAGCAATGAGCCTAGCCGATCTGCAAACACTAACGCAGTTGTTGCTGGCGTGCGGCGCAGCGATCGAGCAAATTAACACGATTCGCAAGCATTGTGATCGCTTGAAGGGCGGGCAATTTGCGGGCTTGGCCCAGCCCGCCAGCCTGTTAAGTTTAGTGATTTCCGATGTGGTTGGCTCGCCGTTGACTATTATCGCCTCAGGCCTGAGCGTGCCCGATCCGGCGAGTTTTGCCGAGGCCTGGGCGATTCTCGAACAGTACGGGTTGTTAGAGCAAATACCTACAAGTATTCGCGACTATTTACAACAGGGAATACGTGGCGCAGTGCCAGCCCATCCCGACGGGAGTGAGCCATGGTGGGCTAATGTGCATACATCGATCATTGCGCGTAACGAAATCGCTCAAATCGCAATCAAGCACTTAGCCGAAGCTCAAGGCTGGCAAGTCATTCACGATCAGCAGCCAATCACAGGCGAAGCTCAAGTGGTTGGGCAGCTACTTGGGCAACGCTTGCGCCAACTCGCCCAATCTATCCAGCAACCAACGCTCTACCTCGCTGGCGGCGAAACTACGGTTAATTTAGCTGGAATTATGCCGCATTCACAGGGTGGCCGCAACGCTGAGCTGGTATTAGCAGCGGCTTTGGCGCTTGATGGTTGCCCTAATTGTCAGATAATTGCCTTGGCGACCGATGGCGGCGACGGCTCAAGCCCTGCTGCGGGAGCAATTGCCAATGGTCAAAGCATCGCCCAAGCTCGCAAGCTCGGGCTTGACACACAACAAGCCTTGGCAACCCACAATAGTTATAACGTTTGGCGAACGCTTGGCAGTGCAATCGAAATCGGCCCAACCCTGACCAATGTCAACGATTTGCTGATCGGCTTGGTGTGGTAGTTACAACACCGCCAAGGCTTGGGCCAAATCGGCAATTAAATCATCGGGGTGTTCTAAGCCGACCGAAAGCCGCAACAAGGCTGGCGGGGTTGGCGAGTCTGGGCCTTCGAGTGTGGCACGATGTTCGATCAAACTTTCAGGGCCGCCAAGGCTGGTTGCCCGCGTCCATAACTTAACTTGAGCCGCTACTGCAATCGCTTCAGCCGCGCCACCAACCACCTCGAACGAAACCATGCCGCCCATGAGCAGCATTTGGCGTTGGGCCAATTCATATTGCGGATGGCTGGCCAAGCCAGGATAATGCACCGCCTGCACCTTGGGATGCTGCGCCAACCACTCAGCCACCGCCAAAGCATTGGCACAATGACCGCGCAACCGATAGGCCAAACTTTGCATGCCGCGCAAAATCAGCCAACATTCAAACGGCGAGGGCACGGCTCCGGCCAGCACATGAATTTGCTGCAATCGTTGCCACCAAGGTGTTATAGTTTTGGTAATTAATGCGCCGCCCAGCACATCGCTATGGCCGCCAAGATATTTGGTGGTCGAATGCATCACCAAATCCACGCCCAACTCAAATGGGCGCTGGCCAAGCGGCGTGGCCCAGGTATTATCGCAAACCACCAACGCCCCAACCGCATGCGCCAAACTACTAACCGCCGCCAAATCTGTTAATCGTAAGGTTGGGTTGGATGGCGTTTCGAGCCAAACCAAGGCTGGGGCTGGCTCCAACGCTGCTTGCACTGCCGCCAAGTTGGTCATATCGACAAATTGTGCATCGAGATGAGCAAACACCTGACGCACCAAGTGGGCCGTGCCGTTGTAGCAATCGCGTGGCAACAACAAGCGTTGGCCTGGAGCTAAACTTTGCAATACAGCCGTTGTAGCCGCCGAACCAGAGCCAAATGCCGCCGCCTCAACTCCACCTTCAAGCGCTGCTAAGGCTTGCTCTAAGGCTTGGCGGGTGGGGTTGCCAAAACGCGTATAAACAAACCCATGGGGCAAACTGCCATCAGCCGCTCGTTCAAACGTGCTGGCAAGATGAATCGGCGGCGTAACTGCACTGGTCGCAGCATCAACGCTACGACCAGCATGAATTAACAACGTTTCAGGTTTCATAGGTTTCTCAGGGCTAAGGAATGACCGGAACTGCGGTGGGGGCAACTGGCTCAATGTAATTTGGCTGACTATCTTGAAAGTAGAGTGCACGGCCTAATAAGCCAATTTTGACCAGCTGATTGGGATCGTTGGGGTGTAACTCAAGCCGACCACGCTCAAAATATTGCACCGTATGCACTGTGCGATCTTCGGGCAGCACCTCTTGCAACTCCTCGCTAATTGGCCAACCCAGCAGATCAATGCCGCCGTTGGCTTCCCAAAATTCGAGGAATGACCCGCGCAAGCCTTGTTGGGTCGCCTCGCTATAACGCAGCCCTGGGCGATTGGCAAAAAATTGCTGGTTAGGAAAATCGCGGTTTTGGGTGAATTCAACCCCAACTCGGCCTGGCTGCACTTCGTATTTCGTCGCTTGATGCTCAGGCCACCATTCAAGCCGCGCTCGCTCAAACCATTGAAATTGGCGGCCATTTTCTTCGAGCAAGCCACTAATCGGTCGCCCAAAGATCCGTTCGCCACCATTCTTGACCCAATATGGCAAAAATAGCGGGTCGATCTCAGCAGCATAACTTGGTAGGGCGTTTAATCCATCAACACCATAAAAGCGTTGGCCTTCGAGTGCCGCCGCCTCAACATCAAGCGAGCGATTGGATTGGGTTTGAACGCTATTGAGTAAAGGTTGCAAGGTTGGCTGGGCATTGCTATCACTCCCAAAAAGATTAAAGAGATTGATATTATTGCCACTAGCCAACAACAGCACCAAAAAGATGATTAGAATAATTGCCACACCGAATACCAAGGCCTGCATCGTCATACCTTGAGGTGCAATCGCTTCATCTTCTTGAATAATCGCAGAGGGAACCTCTTCCGGTTCTTCATCTGGCTCAAGATCGTTCTCAAATTCGAGAACTTCGGTTGGGGGAGTACGGTCGCTCATGGGCAGTTCCTCATGCTTGATTGTTAGCCCGCAAACGCTCGGCTAAAGCGGCAAATGCTGCGTGATCGGTTGGGTTTGGTCGCCAAAATGAGAACACACCATCGCCTTCCCAGCGTGGAATGACGTGGACATGGTAGTAAAACACGACTTGGCCAGAGGCTGGACGCGAGTTCTGCAACACATTAATCCCATCTGGTTTGAGCGTTTGCAACAATAATTGCGCTACCGTTTGCACCATCCGCGCCACCGCTGCCAGATCCTCAGGGTTGGTATCGAAAATATCGGTACCAAAGCGCTTGGGAATGACCAAGGTATGGCCTTGTGCTGCCGGATTAATATCTAAAAAGGCTAGGGTTTGATCATCTTCGGCCACTTTATGGCAAGGCAATTCGCCGCGCACAATCTTGCTGAATATATCATTCATTCGATCAGCCTCCAGACTACGATTCGCTACTAAGCCCAAGTTTTTGTAATTTTTGCTGACGCAGCGCCAAGACTGCCTCAGCCTCCCATGTGTTGATCACCTGCTGGTTGCCAGCGCCGCCACGCCGTGCCGTTACAACTCCATAAAACAGATTATCGAAACCTGCCGTGGCATGGGCATCGGTGTTGATGCTGATATTACACCCAGCTGCCAGGGCCGCCCGCACGTTTGGTGCATCCAAATCAAGCCGTTCTGGCCCAGCATTAACTTCCAAAACTGTGCCAGTTGCCGCTGCCGCCGCAATAATCTGCGCCATATCATAATCGGCTCCAGCACGGCCATTTAAAATCCGCCCAGTTGGATGGCCGATGATCGTCACCAAAGGATGGTTGATCGCTCGCAGCATTCGGGCGGTCGATTCAGCACGGGGCTGGCGTAAGGCCACATGCGGCGAAGCCACAACTAAATCTAATTTGGCTAGCACCTCATCGGGCAAGGCCAAGCTACCATCGGGCAAAATATCGACTTCGCAGCTTTGCAATAAACGAAATTCATAGCCTTCGGCGGCTAATTGCTGATTAAGTGCGTCTATTTCGACGCGTTGCGCCAGCAAGCGTTCGCCATCTAGCCCACCAGTTACGCCCAAATAGGCACTATGATCAGCCACCGCCATATAGCGATAGCCCTTGGCAATACCTGATAGCGCCATCTCGCGTAGGCTGGCACTGCCATCGCTCCACGTCGTGTGCCAATGTAAATCGCTGATAATCGCTGATTGTTCGAGCAAGCTGGGTAATTGCTGGGCTTGAGCTAGCTCAATTTCGCCCCAGCCTTCGCGCAATTCAGGCGCGATCCATTCTAAACCTAAAGCTGCATACACCGCTGCTTCATCGGCAAAATCAGGAAAATTCAGCGGATCAAGCTGCCAATTCTGGGCCTGAGCTACTTGATTTAAGCCAGCTACATGGCTAGCCGAGCCAGTCCAATAGACCAAAGCGCTGCCCCAATGTTCGGACGCAACCGCCACAATCCAAGCATTCATGCCATTATGCAACAACAAGCGCAAGCCGTTGTCGCTGGGGGTGGCTTGGGCAACTTGGGGCAATGCAGCAATTGCAGCATAGGCGGCTGCTTGATCTACCGTAGCTACCACAAAATTCAAATCGCCAACACTGGCTTGATAACGGCGGGTTGAGCCGACTACTTGCACTGCGCTAATGCTGGCAAGTTCGGCTAACGTGGCGCTTAATGTTTGAGCTACGGGCAAGGCATCGACTAAACGCAAGCGTAGCACCTGATTTTGCATGGCTTCGAGAGCACTCAACACTTTGGCAGCACTTTTAGCGCCAAAGCCCTTAATTTTGGCCAAACGCCCATCCTGAGCCGCCGCAAACAAGGCCTCAAGATCCTGAATGCCTTCATCGCGAAAAAGCCGAGCGGCGGTTTTGGGGCCAATTTCGGGCACACGCAAAATTTGCAACAATCCAGGCGGAACTTTTTCCAAAAGCTGGTCGGCTAGCGCCGAATGGCCATGGTCAAGCAATTCGCCAATAATGGCAGCGCTGGCCTCGCCAATATTAGGCAAACTGGTTAATAACCCTTGTTCGCGCAGGCTGGCAAGGCTAGTGGTTTGGGCGGCGAGGGTATCGCTGGCACGGCGATAGGCCGCCAATCGAAAACGATTTTCGCCGATCACTTCCAACGCATCGGCAATATCGGCAAAAACTTGGGCAATTGCTTGGTTGCTAAGCATAATTCGGCTGTGCTCACGCTGAAAAAAAGAGCAGGAGTAGTAGAGTAGATCGTGGTTTGATTATAGCATGCTCACCTTGGCCTGAGGCTTGGGATTATGAAGCAATCTAGCTTATCCGTTCGCGCTAGAACAAAAACTTCAAGTTCAGCATGATTCTACGATCTGTCACAAATTGCCTTTTAGTGGCGGGGCGGAGGGGTGGTTAAACAGATGCAGAAGGCTCATTCAGACAAGTTGCCCAAAGCAATAACGATTATTTTTGGCTATTTTGCCCTATAATGAGCAAACTCGGCTGGGCTATCATGCACAGTGGCTAGGTGTCAGCGAAGGAGCATTCAGGTTATGCCAGTCACAAAAGAAGAAATTTTAGCAAAAATTGTCGAACAAAAAGTCCAGTTTATTAATCTCCAATTTACCGATATTGTTGGGATTATTAAAAATGTGACGATTCCTGTTTCGCAAATTCACGAAGCACTCGACCATGGCGTTTGGTTCGATGGCTCTTCAATTGAAGGTTTTGCCCGCATCGCCGAAAGCGATATGTATTTGGTTCCCGATCTCAATACTTATGCAGTGATTCCATGGGAGAGCACTGGCGATTATATTACTGCGCGTTTTATTTGCGATGTCTACACGCCTGATGATCAACCATTTGCTGGTGACCCACGCCATGTGCTCAAACGCACGCTGGCCCAAGCCGCCGAATTAGGCTTTATCTACAATACTGGGCCTGAATTAGAGTTTTTCTTGTTTAAGCCAGGCCCGAACGGCGAGTTGATTCCGTTGCCGCACGATGCAGCGGGCTATTTTGATGTTTCAACTGATTATGCCACCCATATTCGTCGCCAGATGGTGGCTTCATTGCAAACCTTTGGCATCAAAGTCGAAGCGAGCCATCACGAAGTGGCGATTGGCCAGCATGAAATTGATTTTGAATATGGCGATGCCTTGACGACCGCCGATCATACCGTCACTTTTCGCACGGTACTGAAGGCAATTGCTCAATTAAATGGCTTACATGCCACTTTTATGCCCAAGCCAATCGCTGGGATTAATGGGTCGGGCATGCACGTTCATCAGAGTTTGTCATCGATCGTAACGGGTCGCAACGAGTTTCATGATCACGAAACTAACAACTTATCGTTATTGGCGCAGCATTTTACCGCAGGCTTGCTTGACCATGCTTTGGGCATGACTGCCGTGCTAGCGCCGTTGGTCAACTCCTATAAACGGCTCGTGCCTGGCTACGAAGCACCGATTTACGTTAGTTGGGGCCGCACCAACCGCTCAGCACTCGTGCGTATTCCACGGATCAGCGCTGGCCGCTCGAACCAAGCCACTCGGATTGAGTTACGTTGCCCTGACCCATCGGCCAATCCCTATTTGGCTTTCTCGGTGATGTTGGCTGCTGGGCTTGATGGTATTAAGCGCAAACTCATGCCGCCACCCTCAGCCGAAGAAGATTTGTACCATGTTGACCCAATTGCCCGTGGCTTGAAAACTTTGCCCGTTTCATTGGGCGAGGCTTTAGAAGAATTAAAGCGCGATAGTGTGATTCAAGAAGCCTTGGGCGAACACATTTACGAGCGCTATATCGAGGCCAAAACCCAAGAATGGGATGCCTACCGCCGCCACGTCTCACAATGGGAGCTTGACCGCTATTTGCCAATTTATTAGCAATTGGGGATCGGTTGTTGGGGAGCGGGGATCGGAAGGAGAATAAGGCTATCGGCTATGGACTGAAGGCTATCGGAACATGTAGTGGAGTTCCCATAGCCTTCAGTCCATAGCCTTGCTTTATCCCTCTGCGTCTCTGCGTTACCTTCTGCCCCAACCACTGATCCTTGCTTAATTCGAAGTACCTCAACTTCATCCTTCATAATTCATCCCTCATCATTTCTCATGACGCAGCGTGTCGAAAATAAAGCTATCTGACGGCATGCAATGCGATATGCTATAATAGCCAATGGTACAAAAGGCCTGTCAACGACGACACAAATCACCTTAAACTACTTAATTTATAGAGGCGTTCTATCCCCGTTGATAGGACGGCCAGGTATGGCTTTTCTTCTTCTGCAACCCTCGATAAAGGAGCCTTGATGGAAAAGCAAGATTTACTTGCCGATTACCGCACGATGGTGCTGATTCGCTCATTTGAAGAACATTGCCAGCAACAGTACACCCGTGCTCGGATCGGCGGCTTCTTGCACTTATATGTTGGGCAAGAAGCAGTCGCGGTTGGTGCGATTGGTGCCTTGAAAGCACAAGATCATTTAGTCACCCACTATCGCGACCACGGCCACGCCCTTGCTCGTGGCTTGGAACCAAAACCTCTGATGGCTGAATTGTTTGGCCGCAGCACTGGCACCGGTAAAGGCAAAGGCGGCTCAATGCACTTTGCTGATAAAAATAAAAATTTCTGGGGCGGTTACGCCATCGTTGGTGCCCACTTGCTGTTGGCCATGGGGATTGCCTACTCGATCAAATACAAGCGCGAAGTGCTTGGCCAAGCTGATCAAGATGGCGTTGTCATGTGTTTCTTTGGCGATGGCGCAACCAATGGCGGCGAATTCTACGAAGCCGTCAGTATGGCCGCATTATATAAATTGCCAATCGTTTTCCTGTGCGAAAACAACGAATTTGCCATGGGTACGCCGCTCAGCGTGCACACTTCGGTCACCGAAATTCACAAAAAAGCTTCGCCATTTATGCCTGGCGAGCGCGTGAATGGCAACGACGTTGAAGAAATGCGTGCTCGCGCCCTTTACGCCGTCAACCATGCCCGCACCGAAGGCCCATATTTCTTAGAAGCGATGACCTATCGTCTCCGTGGTCACTCGGCTGCCGACCCCCAAATGTATCGAACTCGCGACGATATTAATGCTCGGCGTTCCGGCGACCCAATTGCTTTGCTCAAGCAAAAACTGATCGATCAAAACTTGTTGACTGAAAAACAAGCCAAACAAATCGATAAAGAAGTTGAAAAGGAAATGGATGCAGTGGTGCAATTTGCCGAAGAAAGCCCTGCCCCAGACCTGAGCGAAGCATGGACCGAAATCTATTCGAAGCCGCTCTAAGGAGATATCAATGCCCGTTATAACCTACTCGGAAGCCTTGCGCCAAGCATTGCGCGAAGCAATGACCAACGATCCACGGGTGTTTATCATTGGTGAAGATGTTGTTCACTACGATAGCGCTTACGGTGTCACCAAAGGGTTTGAAAAAGAGTTCGGCCCCGAACGCATCAAGGATATGCCAATTGCTGAAGCTGGTTATGCTGGTTTAGGCATCGGCGCTGCGATGAACGGCTTGCGCCCGATCGTGGAAATGATGACCACCAACTTTGCAATTTTGGCGCTGGATATGATTATCAACCACGCTGCCAAATTGCACTATATGTTCGGTGGCCAATTTACCTGCCCAATCGTGTTTCGCATGCCCAATGGCTATGGTCAATTGAGCGCCACCCACTCGCAAGCCTTCGATAACTACTATGCCTACATGCCTGGCTTGAAAGTGGTTGTGCCTGGCACTCCATACGATGCCAAAGGCTTGATGAAGGCCGCGATCGAAGATCCCGATCCCGTGATTTTCATCGAACACACTGGGATCTACAACATCAAGGGCGAAGTGCCAGAAGAAAGCTACACCGTTCCGATTGGCAAATCGAACTTGTTGCGCGATGGCAAAGATGTGACGATCGTGGGCTATGGCCGCATGATTCCTTACTGCCAACAAGCCGTTGAAACCTTGGCAAGCGAAGGCATTGATGCAGCCTTGGTTGACTTGCGCACCATTCGTCCGCTCGACATGGAGCCAGTCTTGGAAAGCTTCCGCAAAACCAACCGCGCTGTAATTGCCACCGAAGAGTGGACATCAGTTGGCGTTGGCTCGGAAATTGCCGCTCGCTTGTATACCGAAGGCTTTGATCACTTGGATGCTCCAATTTGGCGCGTGGGCTTTGACGAAGTGCCAATGCCGTATGCCAAAAACTTGGAAGCCCATGTGGTTCCAAATGCCGATTCAGTCATTCAAGCAGTCAAGAATGTACTGGCAGGCAAGACCCAAAAGATTCGGCAGCAGTAATGTTGAGGTTGGGTGACTTGGCAGCAGGCTAAAGAAAACGGTTTCGTGAATTCTAAGCCTGTTGCCAAGCCACCAACACACGAGGTCACGATGGCGAAGAAACTAGAAATGCCCAAAATGGGCTACGATATGGTCGAAGGTACTTTGGCCAAATGGTTGAAAAAACCAGGCGATGAGGTTTCGCGTGGTGAACCAATTGCTGAAGTCGAAACCGATAAGGTCACGATTGAAATCGAGGCTTTTGAGGCTGGCACAATTTTAAAGTTCTTGGTTAACGAAGGCGATACCGTGCCAGTTGGTGCGCCAATCGCCGAAATTGACGACGGCTCAGGTGATGACGAAGCCGAAGAAGCCAATGCCAGCGTTACGCCCGCCAGCGATGCTCCAGCCGTTGGCGAGGGTGGCGAGGCCGCTCCAAGCGCTCCTGCAGTGGCCGCTCAGCCAGAAAAGGTTGAGGCTACGCCAGCAGCTAGCGCTTCGGCAACCAGCACCGGACGCTTGTTTGCAACCCCAGCCGCTCGCGGTTTGGCCGAACAACGCGGCGTAGATTTGGCTGGACTCAAGGGTTCTGGCCCTGATGGCCGGATTGTCAAGGCCGATGTGTTGGCTGCTGCTGCTGCACCAAAGGTTGCTCCTGCTGCTGCACCAGCCGCCGCGCCAGCTGCTGCCCCTGCTGCACCAGTCACGTCGCCAGTGCCCGCACCAGTTGGCTTGATCTTCGCGCCACCAGCGCCAAACTCGGTCTACACCGAGGAGCCACTCTCGCGCTTGCGTCAAACCGCTGCCAAGCGCATGGTCGAAAGCCAACAACAAGTGCCACCATTCTTCGTTACTTCAACGATTGAAATGGATGCAATTCAAGCCTTGTTGCCTAAGTTGCGTGAAGCTCATGGCGGCAAACTTTCAGTGACTGAATTGTTGCTCAAGGCTTGTGCAATCGCCTTGAAGAAGTTCCCTGCACTCAACTCGACCTTTGCTGGCGATAAGTTGTTGGTTCACAAAGATGTTCACATCAGTGTGGCTGTGGCAACCGATGCTGGCTTGTTGGCTCCGGTCGTGCGCAACTGCGATAGCTTGAGCCTCGGCGCAATCTCCAATCAAATGCGTGATGTGATTGGCCGCACCCGTGATGGCAAAGCTGGCCTCGACGATCTCCAAGGTGGCACGTTCACCGTCAGCAACTTGGGGATGTTCGATGTAACCAACTTCATCGCGATTATCACGCCACCACAAAGCGCAATTTTGGCGGTTGGCAGCACGATTGCCACTCCAGTTGTGCGCGATGGTGAAATTGTGATTCGCCAATTGATGAATGTCACGGTTTCAGCCGACCACCGCGCCACCGATGGGGCAAGCGTTGCCCAGTTCTTGGTTGAACTCAAGAACTTGCTGCAAAACCCATTCAAGCTCTTGCTCTAAACCTTTGAGCATAACAACACTCAGCCCCTTGCTCGTTTCGACGGGCGAGGGGCTTTTTTAATGATGAATTATGAATTATGAGGGATGAAGGCAAAAGCCACAAAACGCAAACGCGTAGAGATTCTTCAGCTATAGGCTGAAGGCTATGGGATCTTGGAATAAGCGATTTGGAATAGACCATAGGCAATGGACAAAATCCTGATCCCTAAGCCCTTCAACCCCAACCCCACATCTTTATCTTTGCGACTCTCCATTAAAAGCCCACATTTCATCCCTCATAATTCATCCCTCATCCTTATTAAAACAGGCCACGGGCTGGTTGTAGTACTTGTTCGCCGAGGTGGATAAAGATTGAACGGCTGCGCCAAGTTTGATAATTAATTTCGCGCGATTGCGCTCGATCATTCAAAAACATGGCTTCCATTTGGCGAGCAAAGGCCGGATTCTTGATTGTGGCATTGATTTCATAATTCGCTGCCAGGCTGCGGGTATCTAAATTGGCGCTGCCCACGGTTGACCACATCCCATCAACGGTCATGGTTTTGGCATGAATCATTGTGCCACGATAGAGCAGCACGCGTGCGCCATGCTCCATCAATTCCCCCAATAAACCACGACAAATCCAATCGACCACGATATTATCGGAGATTTCGGGCACCATAATTTGAATATCGACCCCGCGTTTGGCAGCATCGATCAGCGTTGCCCGAATCAGCGGGTCGGGCAAGAAATAGGCATTCGAAATGTAAATATAGTGTTTGGCATCGTTAATTGCATCAAGGTAGGTTTGGCGAATTGGCAATTGATATTCAATCGGGTCGTTAGCGCAAATTCCCACTTGTTGATCGTTGGTGGTGGAATAGCTCAAATTAATTTTATGTTTTTTATTATATTTATTCCACAGAGCAATAAATTCTTCGGCAATATTGGCAGCAATTGGGCCTTCGATTTTCAAATGGGTATCACGCCAAGTTCGGGCATAGTTGCGGCCAATATTCATGCCACCTAAATAACCAATTTTACCATCGATCACCAAAATTTTGCGATGGGTGCGAATCCACATATTCGTATCGAAAAATGAGCGAATTGATTTGAGGCGGCCAAATTCAAAGACCCGAATATTGCGGCGCTTGCCAAACAACTTAAAGCGTTCGGGAACGTGCAACGTACCAATGCCATCAAAGGTTACATAAATTTTCACACCTTCGCGAGCTTTGCGAATTAACGCTCGTTTGAAGGCTAGCCCAACCTCATCGCGCTCGAAAATATAGCTTTCCAGCAAAATCGATTCTTTGGCTAGGGAAATATCAAACAGCATTTGACGAAAGACTGAGCCACCATCATCAAATAATTGCACGCTATGCTCGCCCAAATCGATTGGCGGCAAATCAAGCTGGGGAAAGCTATTTTCAACGCTGCGATTGCGCAACTTGGCATAAGCCATTAGCGCACCCATCAAGCCCAATTGAGCCAGAATGCTGGCCAGCAGCAAACGTGGCAGTGAAAGCACCCACTCAGTCAGAAACCATAACCCAGCTTTGAGCCAACGCATAGCGATCCTTTCGCAGCTTCAGCCTCAAATCGCCGAGGCCAAGCCCGCTTGTCGCAATTCCAATGCCACCACTATAGCACGGCCACGCTTAAACAAAACAGGCTATCAATTGTTGATAGCCTGTCGTGCTGCGATTTCAATTGCTATTTAGTATGCGCCACGACCAAACAGCACCGCCGGAATCGTCATGATCATAATTCGCAGATCAAGCCAGAGCGACCAGTGTTCGGTGTAGTAAATATCCAAGCGCACCATATCATCGAAGGTGGTGTTGGAGCGGCCTGAGGCTTGCCATAAACCAGTCAAGCCTGGAGTCACTTCCAAACGGCGATAGTGCCATTCTTGATATTGGGCTACTTCGTCGGGCACTTGCGGGCGTGGGCCAACCAAGCTCATTTCGCCGCGCAGCACATTGTAGAGTTGCGGTAGCTCGTCGATGCTGAGTTTGCGCAAAATCCGACCCAAGCGAGTAACCCGTGGGTCGTCTTTGATTTTGAAGAGTGCCCCTTCGGCCTCATTTTGATCCATCAGGCTTTTTTTGAGCGCCTCGGCATTGGGTACCATCGTGCGCAATTTGTAGACCATAAAGGTTTGGCCATGCTTGCCGATGCGTGGTTGGCGAAAAACCACCGGCGCTTGTGGATCAGAGAGTTTGATCATCAAGGCGGCCAAGCCCCAAATTGTGGCCCAAATCGGCGCAGTCAGGCCAATCATCAGTAAATCGGTGCTACGTTTGAACACATAATTCCAGCCGCGAATCACATTCTTTTTCAAGCGCAACAGCGGAATCGTACTCAAGCGCTGAATGCTGACGCGATCGAAGCTCAGTTCATATAAATCGGGGGCGACGCGAAATTCAATATTGAACTTACGGCAAATTGCCACGACTTCGGGTAGGCTGGTGTGCGCCCAAAATGGCAGGGCAATAATCACTTGATCGACATGGCGTTGACGCATAATCTGCTCGAATTGGCTGAGCGTGCCAAGCCAGCGAAATTGCTCACCTGGTGCGGCCACATCGTCGCGATCATCGGGCGGGCCTTCGACATAGCCCAACAAATGATGGCCATGATCGAGCGTATATTGCAATTCTTCCATCACCTGTTTGGCTAGGCCACGATTGCCGACCACCACAACTTGTTCTAAGCCAACGCCGCGTCGCCATGCCCAGCGCCGCAACATGCGCAAACTAATCCGGCCAAACGTCAGCGCCACAATCACGCAAAACCAAACAAACACCATAATCAAGCGCGACCATAAATCGGCGCGATTGATAAATAGCCACATGACCGTGAGGGCAAGGGCAATTGTGGTGCTGGTAACGATAATACTAAACGAATCGAAGGCTGAGGCTGAACGGGGCAGGCGATAAAACCCGCGCCAGTGCAACGTGCTAATCAGCGTCAACATAAACACCAACATCATCGGGTAGAAGGCCGAGAGTTGGCGATATGAAGCTGGGTCGTAAATATCACGACCTAAGCGGACATCGTAACGCAGCCAGTGCGCTACGGCAAAGGCTACTAAAATCAAACATCCATCGAGCAAGGTCAGAGCCAGCCGCGATGTGGTTTGACGCACATCGCGCTGCGAAAAAATCGGTTGGCTGGTAGACCAATCGCTCATCATCCAATCGACTCGTCTTGCCATAACAACTCAGCTTTTTCAATCCGCACAGGATCGCCATGGCGCACACCAGCAGCAAACAGCGCTGCTGAAACGCCCATCGCTTCCAACACCCGTTGGAGCCGATCGAGCGATTCGCTTTGGGCAAAGTTCGTCATTGAAACAAGCCGTTCAATTTTCTCGCCATGGACACGTAACACCCCATCTTCCTCAGTTTCGAGCCAGAAATCATTCGGGTCGATATTGCTGAAGCGGAAGGTCAGAATTTCCTCACTGTACGGCAGGCGGGTAATCCGTTCGGGCATTTCACGTAGAATATCGACAATTCGGCGTTGCAACGGTTGCAGGCCTTGGTTGGTTGCTGCCGAAATTGGAAAGATATTTTCCGGATCAATGCCCCAAGCGATAATTTGTGGACGCATCAATTCGTCAAAGGCCTCGGCATCGGGAATATCGGTTTTGTTCAAGGCGACCAGTTGCGGGCGTTGAGCCAATTCGCTGGAGTAGGCCTTGAGTTCAGCGTTGATCGTCAAGAAATCTTCAAAGGGATCGCGGCCTTCAGTGCCCGCAGCATCGAGCACATGCACCAAAATTCGCGTGCGCTCAATATGGCGCAAGAAATCGTGGCCCAGCCCAACCCCACGGCTGGCTCCTTCGATCAAACCTGGAATATCGGCTACCACAAAGGTAAAATCGTTGAATTCGGCTACGCCTAAATTGGGCGAAAGTGTGGTAAACGGATAATTAGCAATTTTCGGACGCGCAGCGCTGACCATCGAGAGCAAAGTCGATTTGCCCGCGTTGGGGAAGCCGACCAAGCCAACATCAGCAATGACTTTTAATTCAAGTTGCAGCTCACGCTCTTCGCCAGGCTGGCCAAGCTCGGCAATCCGTGGCACTTGATTCGAGGCAGTGGCAAAGTGGGTATTGCCCAAGCCGCCCTTGCCACCACGGGCTACCAACAATTTTTGGCCAGGAAACAACAAATCGACAGTTTGAACTTCGCCCTCAATTTCGGCGCTCACAATCGTACCAGGTGGCACACGAATAAACGTATCTTCGCCTGTGCGGCCACGTTTGCGCTGCCGACCAGCGTTCAAGCCCTTATCGGCTTCAAAATGGGTTTCAAAACGAAAAGGCAATAGCGTATTTAAATGAGGGCTTACCTCAAGATAGACACTCCCGCCACGGCCACCATCGCCACCATCGGGGCCGCCACGCGGAACATATTTTTCTCGGCGGAAAGTGGCCATACCATCGCCACCATCACCAGCTTTGACTGTAATCAGCGCACGATCTATAAAATCAGACATAAAAAGTCACCCGCTTCGTGTGGTTAATTATTCAATTGTGATTGTAACGCAGGATACATGAAGAATCGCATGCTGTCCAATGCGTTTAGACACAAAAACGACGCTCTCGCGAGCGCCGAATAGCTATAACTATACCATAATTTGGCCTAACCTGGGGTGATTTCTTCGGCTGGTTCAATGCCTAACTCATCAGCCCCATCGCTAGCATCAGAATCTGACTGTGGGCCACCGACTGGCACAACTTGATCTTCGGTTGCGCCATGGCTACCATCAACCTCGTTTTCATCAGGCCGAATCGTCTTATCTTCAGCGGTGATTTGGGCTTGTGGGTCGGTCATCGTAGCAACTCCAAACTAAACAAAAGAATATCTGCCCAAGCTCTATGCAAGCCTTATGCCATGAATATTGGAAGGATGAATTATGAATTATGAGGGATGAAGCTAGATGATTCGTGGAATTTGTAGCTAAAAACCTAAACTTAGTGTCCTTCGTGCTCTTCGTGGATCAACAACGCTTATTCCTAAAAACACCAACAGCAGCGACACCGGAGAACCAGTGATGTCGCTGCTGTTGACGAAACAACCGCCGATTACCGCATGATCATCGGCATATAAACTGTTGTTGGCAGGCGACCAACGATATAGGCATAGCCTTCGATCTGGCTGCCAGCAAGGTCGGCTCCCAGAAGCAAATCGCCATGTCCATCGCCAGTAGCGTCGCCCAAACCTGCTACTGCCCGCCCAAGTCGGCCACCGCCAACAACCCCATCAAGGCTAAAGCCCTGTTCTACTGTCAAATTGGCCAAATTAATTGTATTGCTTACTGGTGGCGTGTTGACCACATACACCCGACCTGTATCTGAGCCAAGGCTACTATCAACTCCATAGGCTCCGATAATCAAGCGTTGATCGCTATAACCCACCGAAAAACCAGCCTCATCACCAGCTTGCTCTCCCACGAAGCGCACGGTATTGCTCAACGGTTGAGCCAAATCAAGCGTGCCACTGAAGGCTGACCCATAAATCAAATCAACTCGACCAGCGCCGCCAGCAGGAAATTGATCACTGCCAACTGCCAAATCGCCCCGTTGATCGCCATTCAGATCTCCAGTGCCAACCAAGCTGATGCCAGCGCGATCACTCACTCCAGCCCCAGCAATTACAAAGCCATTCTGGGCCAGCGCTCCGATAGGATATGAGGCGGTGGTGTTAGCACCCCATACGACGGCCACGCTACCAGCAGCGCTACGCCCAAATGGATCGGCCACATACGAGCCTACCAAAATCTCAGGTTTGCCATCGCCGTTCATGTCGCTAGTGCTACCAACCGCGCTACCAGCCCGATCATTAGCAGCAGCACCATCAATCCGATAGCCATAATTGCTAGCAGTTGCCAAATCGAGGGTTGTGGTGGTGGCTTTGCCCCAAACCACATAGGCTGCACCAGCATTATCGGCGCTGGCATCAACCCCAATTGCCCCGATTACGATTTCATTCAAGCCGTCATTATTGAGATCTTCGACCCCAATCAATGCATAGCCCACCCGATCGCCTGCTACAGCACCATCGATCCGATAACCATGATTACCAAGCGCCGCCAAATCGAGGGTTGTGGTGAGCGAGCCGCCCCAAACCACAAACACACTGCCAGCAGTCGCTCGGCCATTGGGCGATTCGCCCCACGCACCGATGGCAACGTCGTCGATTTGGTCGCCGTTGACATCGCCAAGGCCAGTGACGCTCCAGCCAGATGAAGCACCCTCACTGGCCCCATAAATTGCCACGCCCCGTTCGGCCAGATCGGGGGCTTGCAAGGTTGCGGTAAGTGCTTGACCCCAAATCAGATAGCTGGTGCCAGCGTTGTTGCGACCCAACGGGTCGGCTACCCAAGCACCGACCAAGCTATCGGCCAAGCCATCTTGATTAATATCGCCAACGTCGGCCACGGCATAACCAGCATGTTCGCCAGCACCGCCCGTAAACGCCACAATTGTTGTTTCGGCGAGACTTTCGCTGAATTGCTGGGATTCAGCGAAAGCCCAACCACTTAATCCAAGGGCAATGCCACAGCCGCATAACCCAAGTAATTGACGCAATTTCAAACCAGACCCTCCAAGAACGTGTGCTACGATGAGTTTAGACGGTTATTTCCGACTAAATTGTTTTTATATCGCGAGACTATACTCGATCTTCAAATTCACGTCAAACTGGTATACTAAAGGGAGTTTTTGGCTTGATTAGAGGTATCTAGAAGGAGTGCCCATGGTTCGGGTCTTATTTGTTTGTTTAGGCAATATTTGTCGTTCGCCCATGGCCGAGGGCATTATGCGCCACTTGGTCGAGCAACGAAAGCTTAGTCATGCGATCGAAGTCGATTCGGCGGGCACGAGCCATTATCACATTGGCGATGAGCCGCACCACGGAACTATGCGCATTTTGCGCCACAATGGCATTAGCTTGAGCCATCGAGGTCGCCAATTTGGCAAAATTGATCAACAGAATTTTGATTATTTGATCGCGATGGATACGCAAAATCGCCGTGATATGCAGGCGGTTTTAGGCTCAAACGGGGCTGAAGTACGCTTGATTCTTGATTACATTCCCAACGGAGTCAAAGGCCGCGACGTGCCTGACCCTTGGTATACTGGCAATTTTGAGGAAGTCTATGCGATGTTGCACACTGCCTGTAATGCTTTGCTTGATGAAATTGTGGCAACAAAACTCTAAGATTTTTAACATCAAATCCCCGCTAGCCATCACTAATGCGTAGCTAGCGGGGATTTCTAATTAATTTCAGCCAAGATTCAGCAAATCGCGCAAAAAGACCGCTGTGTGCGAAGTTGGATGTAAGGCCACTTCTTCAGGCGTGCCTTGGGCGATAATATAGCCACCGCCAGTGCCACCCTCAGGCCCAAGATCAATAATCCAATCGGCGGTTTTGATCACATCAAGGCTGTGTTCAATCACCAGAACCGTATTACCAGCCTTGACCAAGCGCTGAATGACCCGCAACAGATTTTGTACATCGGCGAAGTGCAAGCCGGTAGTTGGCTCATCGAGAATGTAGATTGTGCGGCCAGTGGCCACCCGCGCCAATTCTTTGGCCAATTTGACCCGCTGAGCCTCGCCACCAGAGAGCGTCGTAGCCGATTGGCCAAGTTTGATGTAATCCAAGCCAACATCGTGCAAGGTTTGCAGCACTCGCTTGAGTTTGGGGTGGTTCTCGAAGAATTCGAGCGCGGTGTGCACATCCATATCCAGCACATCGGAAATGGTTTTGCCTTTGTAGCGCACTTGTAAAGTTTCGCGATTGTAACGTTTGCCCTTGCACTCATCGCAGCGCACCCACACATCCGCCAAGAAGTGCATTTCGATCTTTTGCTCGCCATTGCCTTGGCAGGCTTCACAGCGCCCACCTTTGACATTGAACGAGAAGCGGCCTGGCTCATAGCCGCGCAGTTTAGCATCAGGCGTATTAGCAAACACCTCACGAATCTGATCAAACAACTTGACGTAGGTTGCAGGATTCGAGCGCGGCGTGCGGCCAATCGGCTGTTGATCAATATCGATCACTTTATCAAGTTGCTCTAAACCTTCAAGCGTATCGTATTTGCCAACCCGCAACTGGGCGCGATTGAGCAAATTTGCCAAGGCTGGATAGAGCGTTTCGGTGATTAATGACGATTTGCCTGAGCCAGAAACCCCAGTTACCGCGACCAGCGTGCCCAAAGGAATCGTAATATCAAGGTTGTTGAGGTTATTGTGAGTTGCACCGTGCAAAGTAATATGGCCATGCGCAGGCCGACGGGTTGGCGGCACTTCAATTTTCAAGCGCCCCGACAAATAGCTACCAGTCAATGAGCCATTACTGCTGATATATTCGGGCCGACCTTCAGCGACCACCTTGCCGCCGTTGACTCCTGCACCAGGCCCGAAGTCTACCAGCCAATCGGCGGCTTTCATGGTATCTTCGTCGTGCTCAACCACAATCACGGTGTTACCAAGGTCGCGCAGTTTAGTCAAAGTATCGATCAATTTGCGATTATCACGTTGATGCAAGCCAATTGATGGCTCGTCGAGAATATACATCACACCCATCAAGCCAGCCCCAATTTGTGAAGCCAAGCGGATGCGCTGAGCCTCACCGCCAGACAGCGAGGGAGCCGAGCGATCAAGCGTGAGATAGTGCAAACCAACATTCAACAAAAAGCCCAAGCGCTCACGAATTTCTTTGAGCACTTCGCCAGCAATTTCCAATTGCCGACCATCGAGTTTGGTCGGTGTTGGCGCGGCGGACAACAGCGGCAACACTGTGGTATCTAAACCATCGCGGCTAACCCAGTGGGCATCGCTGCCAGTTAAACCACAGGCCCATGCATAGCCTTGCGCCACAGTTTTGGCACAAATTTGTTGCACATTTTCATCACCAACCGTCACTGCCAAACTTTCAGGCCGCAGTTTCGCCCCATGGCAGGCATGACAAGGCTGATCGCTCATCCATTGTTGGTAATGCTCGCGCATATTTTCAACGCCAGTTTGCTGGAAACGGCGCATAATTTCTGCACCCAAGCCTTCCCAACGACGATAATACTCACCCTTGGACTGACCTTCGCTCCAAACATGCTTGACCTTTTCACTGCCAGAGCCTTGCATCAAAATTTCGCGTACCTGTGGGCTGAGGTCTTTCCATGGGGTATCGAGATCGAATTGATAGTGGGCGGCGATGGCTTGCAGAGCGCGATAGCCCCAGCTACCAACTTTTTTGCGCAACTCACCCCAATAGGTTACCGCGCCATCGTGCAACGATAAATTCGGGTTTGGCACGAGCAGTTCTGCATCAACTTCTAAGCGCGTGCCCAAGCCAGCACATTCAGGGCAAGCTCCTTGCGGCGCATTGAACGAAAACATCTGTGGGTTGAGTTCAAGGAACGAGATGCCACAATCAACACAGGCATAATCCTCGCTCATCACAATATCGCCCGCAGCGTTCATGCCGCTAATGCTTGATTCTTCCTCGGGCAACAATTCTTCTTCATTAACTTCGGCAGCAACCGCTTTGGCCTTGGCTTTTTTCGATTTTGATTTTTCGGTTTGTTGGGCAAACTCAGGAATAGCGATAATAATTGTGCCATTGGCGGTGCGTAGAGCAGTTTCAACACTATCGTTGAGCCGTGAACGAAAGGTTTCGTCGTCGTCGGTTGGCACGACCAAGCGATCAACCACAATATCAATTGTATGTTTAACTTTTTTATTGAGTTTAATGTCATCTTGCAAATCGCGAATTTCGCCATCGACCCGTGCCCGCGAAAACCCCTGCGAGCGGGCATCATCGAAAATATCTTTGTATTCGCCTTTGCGAGCGGCTACCATCGGCGCTAAAAGCATAAAGCGCGTGCCTTTGGGCAACTCTAGCACCCGATTGACCATTTGTTCAGCAGTTTGCGAGCCAATGGCTTTACCACATTTATGGCAATGTGGCACGCCAATCCGCGCAAACAAGACCCGCAAATAATCATAAATTTCGGTGACCGTGCCCACCGTTGAGCGCGGATTTTTCGAAGCCGATTTTTGTTCGATGGCAATTGCTGGCGAAAGCCCACCAATGAAATCGACCTTGGGCTTTTCGAGTTGGCCTAAAAACTGGCGGGCATACGAGGAAAGCGATTCAACATAGCGGCGCTGGCCTTCAGCATATAAGGTATCAAAGGCTAACGATGACTTGCCTGAGCCAGAAACCCCCGTCAACACAACTAATTGATCGCGTGGTAGTTCGATGTCGATATTTTTAAGATTGTGCTCACGTGCGCCCTTGATGACAATTTTATCCTGCGCCATACACCCGCCTTTATCGTAAAATCTATAGTATTCAAGCGCAATTTTGCTGCTTGAACAGGAAAAAGCCCCGAACGTTGCTCTCATGGCAGCGCTTGGGGAATTGATTAATCGAACAGACGTGTTCATTATAACAGAGTTTGCCCGCCATGATCCGCGACTTTTGAATGAACTTTGTTAACTGAGGGCTGAGGGATGAAGGATGAAGGATGAAATTTTTAATACAGAGTCACACAGGGATGATTGCTCTAATCAAGTGGCCTTCATAATTCATCCCTCATAATTCATCCCTCTATTTATGGTATGCTTCAAATGATGATTTGTTGAGATTACCCCGCGATGGCGATTGCATGATATTTTTGGGATTATTCCTCATTATAGGATTGAGTGGCTGGTGGATTGCCCGCAAAACAACCCTCGATTGGCGGGTAGTTGGGCTGCGCTTGGCGAGCTTAGCTTGTATTTTGCTAGCACTGGCCTTGCCTCGCAACCAAGCCAATCAACAATCCAAGCCCTTGATTTTGCTGGTTGATCAATCGGCCAATTTGCCTAGCGAGTTGCGTGATGCTGCTTGGAATGAGGCCGTGAACTTCTACCAACAACAAATCGAGCAACGTCCAGTGCGCTTGTTGGCCTTTGGGGCCGATGTGCGGGTGAGCCAAACCGACCAGCGCCCAGCAATTGATCCCAATGGCAGCGATTTGGCGGGAGCGTTGCAATTTGCGAGTGGTTTATTGCCGCAAGGTGGCGATATTATTCTGCTCAGCGATGGCGCTAGCACGACCACCAATGGGCAAAATCAGGTCAGCACATTTGCGCAACGCTCAATTCGTTTGCATGGTGTGCCAATCAGCTACCCCGAAACCGATATTCGGGTGGAATCGCTGATTGTGCCGCCAGCTTTGCGCGAAGGCGAGCGATTTAGTGCCGATGTGGTGCTCTATTCGAGTGTTGATGGTCAAGTGCGCCTCGAATTAAGCAGCGACGGCGTGGGCTTGGCGGGCCAAACCATCAACGTAACCCAAGGCCGTAATCTGGTTTCATTTCAATCGACCGCTGGTGCTCGCGGCTTTCATCGTTTTCAGGCAATGTTGCTTGCGACTAACGATCAGCAACCTGCCAATAATCAACTTGATGCTTGGACGGTGGTTGGGCCACCGCCGCGAGTATTGATCATCGAACGCTCGCCAGATAGCTCGGCCAACTTGCGCGATGCTTTAGAAGCTGCCAATTTAGTGACAGAAGCCTTACGCCCTGCAGCCTTGCCAACCAGCCTCAGCCAACTCAGGGTCTACGATTCAATTGTGCTTCAAGATATTTCTGCCAACGATTTAAGCCTTGATCAACAATTGGCCTTGCGTGAATTTGTGCGCAGCCTTGGCCATGGTGTGGTTGTATTAGGTGGAACCAATAGTTATAACTTAGGCAGTTATGCTGGCACGCCGCTCGAAGAATTATTGCCTGTTTCGATGGAGCCGCCGCCTCGCCGTGAGCGCCCAACCGTCACTTTGCTGTTAATTCTGGATCGCTCGGCAAGTATGTTGGGCGAGACGGGCAAAGATAAATTTAGCCTTGCCAAAGCCGCCGCAATTGCCGCAACCGATTCGTTGGGAGCCGATGATACGATTGGCGTGCTGGCCTTCGATGATACCAACGATTGGACTGTAACCTTTACCAAAGTTGGCCAAGGTGTGCAACTAAGCGAAATTCAAAATAGCATTGCTAGCTTAAGTGCTGGTGGTGGTACTAATATTTATGCTGCGTTGGAAGTTGGTATGGGTGGGTTGGCCCAACAAACAGGCAAAGTGCGGCATGCTGTGCTGTTGACTGATGGTCGTTCTGGCGGCGAAAGCTCCTACGAATCGCTGATTGCGCCGCTACGCGCCCAAGGCATCACGCTTTCAACGATTGCGATCGGCGGCGATGCTGATACCGTGCTGCTCGAATCGTTGGCCAAATTGGGTGCTGGACGCTATCATTTCGCCTCTAGACCCGATGATTTGCCGCGATTGACCTTGCAAGAAGCCGAAATTGCCCGCGAAAATCCATTAACTGAAGGTCAATTTCAGGCCAACCTCGCCACCCCGCACCCCGCTATTCGTGGCCTGAACCTCAGCGAAATTCCGCCGTTTGGTGGTTATGTAGCAGTGACACCCAAGCCTGAGGCTGAGCAATTATTGACCACCACCGAAGGTGATATTTTGCTGGCAACTTGGCAATATGGGCTTGGCCGCGCTACTGCTTTTACCTCGGATAGCGGCGAACGTTGGACTGCCACATGGCGACCTTGGCCTAACTGGGGCAATACCCTCGCACAAATTATCGCCGCAACCTACCCCAACCCAGCCCGTGGCGACCTACGAATCAGCAGCGAATTGCAACAGAATCAAGCAATTATCACCCTCGATGCTCAAGCTGAAACGGGCGAACTCTACGATTTGGCTGATGTAGGCTTGCGAGTGCTGGCTCCCGATGGCAGTGAACAAATCTTGCGTGCCCCCCAAATTGCGCCAGGTCGTTATCAGGCGCTGGCTGATGCCCCCCAAACTGGCGCATACCATATTTTGGCAGCGTTGGAGCAAGGCCCAAATCGGCTCGAAACCCAAGCTGGCGTGATTCATCCCTACAATCGTGAATGGGCGGTTTCGGCAAACCCCGCACTGTTGGAGCAATTGGTCGGGCTGGGGCAAGGCCAAATCGGCAGTTTAGAGCAAATTGCTCCAAGCCTGCAAGTTGCCAACCAAACCAGCAATAGCCAATGGTGGCCGTGGCTGATTGCGCTTGCCTTAGGTTTATGGTTGGTTGAAATTGCCATCCGCCGTGGAGTTATTCGCTGATAAGGCTAAAGCGGACGAATCTCATCATCTTGGATTTGGGTCAGTATGCCGTTGATATAGGTTGGATCAAGTCCAAAACGATGACCACAGAGAATGCCTAGCCCTTTGCTGCCACGCCGATACTCGCAGCCCAAGCATTGTTCAAATTTGGCAGGAGCATCATATAACGTGCATTGATCGCTGCGATTGCTGCCAAAGCTAATTAATTTTGGCGGAGTTGATTGTTCAACAGGTTGATCATTAAATAAGGCACGAGCAACTTTTTTGCGCATACTGGCCTCCTTGGTGTGGGGATGTGGCATATTTTAGCATGGTTAGGGTTGGGCGTGGGTTTGCAACCACATCTGTTGGCCATCGCTGCGAATATGCACCGAGCCATCGAGTTTTTCGTGGAGCAAGCGCCGCTCTTGACTGCCCCGCGCAAAATAGCTGCGCGGATCTTGTTGTTCCGTTTGGCCTTGACTGTAAATTAGGGCTTGTGCACCACAGCGGCTGGCCAGCAAACGATCATCGCCGCGCGACCATGGCCAAATCAAAACTTGGCATTGATTTGCTGCTACCGCCAATTGTCTGGCAACGTGATCGCTTGGGTTGAGGCCGATCAGGCTGTGCCATGCTCCAAACTGGAGCTGAATAATCGCTTGCGATCGGGCGCTGGGTGCAGCGAGAATCGTCAGTTGCACCTGATCTACTGTTATTTTTTGGCCTGATTCGATCAATACCACCCTGCTCCGTTGTTTGGTCAAGGCTTGGGCTAGCTCAGCAGCAACAGGATTTGGCTCGAAAGCAGGGGCTAGCACCAAATTAATCTGATAACTACGGGCTAATGCCAAGGCTCCACTTAATTGTTGTGGCTCGTTACTGGTCAAGACTAATAGATCAATCTGGCGTTGCCAAAATGGCAAGCGTTGACCCATAATGGCCATAATCGCCACTGGATCAGTGCTTGCATCGATGATAATCTGCTTGGCGTTGGGCGTTTGCACCAAAACACTATTGCCAGCAATCGCTGGTACGAATAGGTGAATATTGCCATCAGGACGATGTTGCCAGGCTTGCCAAGCGATTACTAGGCAGCTTAGCACGATAATTCGCCCAAGCCAGCGCTGCCAACCGCTCAATTGCTGCCAACGTTGCCAAAACTGTTGCATAAAATCACTCCTTGGAACGTTAATCACTTAGAGCCACAGATTGGCGAAAATTGGCATGACCGCGCGAATGTTGGGCATTTGCGACGCTGCTGCTGTTAGTGCGCTTGGAGGCAATGATGACCACAGCTTGGTTGACTCAATGGCTGGCCAAACAACGCTTAAATCCCCAATATCAACAAGGGGCAACATTGCACCAAGCCTTGCAATTGGTGCTCTACGATTGGATTCCCGCAGTATTCGAGGGTTTGGAGCAACAAGCCAAAGCCAATTGTTGGCCCGATCAAGGTTTTAGCCAACGAATAACTGCCAGCGCCAAGCAACTGGCACTGTGGCATGGCAATCCCCAACGCTATTGCGACTTGCATCAACAGCAAACCAACTTACCTTTACAACTCCCCAGCAGCTGGCAGGCCGACCAACCAACCCTGAGCGCCAAACAAATCGATGCTTTGCGCTCGTTTTGTAGCAGCGTGAGCAGTGATCCGCGCTCAGCCAGCTGGACGATTTGCATTGCCGATGAGGCTGAATTGTATGCTTGCGAGTTGCATGCCTATGCGCTGTTTGGCGATATTGCCGCGCTGTGGCAGCCAATTATCCAAGGTTTGGCCAAACTAAATGAACTTGAAGCAGTGATTAGTTTGATTTTGCTTCAGCGCGATTTAGCCGATTATGTTGGGATTATGGCGAGTTTCAAGCGTGCTCAACAGGCACATCCCAAGGCTGCCGAACAGCTTGTGCCTTGGCTCGACGATCAGCTAAAACCTGCTTTGATCGATGATTTGCGGGCGATGCTTGAGGCAGTTTTGCTAGCCTATCAACTACATAATACAGATGATCAAGCGTTGCTCCAAGCCTTGCAGCAAGCAATTATGGCGCTAACTCCAGCCGAAGTTGGGCCCGACGATGGTAAAGGTGAAGAAGCGCCTGCGCCAGCTCCGCAACGTGGCGTGCCGTTGCCAGCAGTTAATTTGCCAATGCCGAATATTTTGCGCTTTGCTACGCCCAAAAATTCACTTTTGCAGCAACTAAAAACTCATTGGCAGGCTTTGTTGGCGGGGGTTTTGGTCGATGAGCAGCTTGGGGCACGCCATCGGATGGTACTGCAATGGTGGCTGGCCTGGACTGAACATCAATTATTTAATGTAGTGCAAGCCCAAGCCTTGCTCGCCGAAATTCCTAGCACAACTGCGCCATTGGGTTTATTGACCGAGGCCTTGCGAGGCGAATTGGCTTTTTTAGCAGGCCAACCTGAATTAGCCCAACACTGTTTTGCCACAACCCTTGCAGCCAGTCAGCAATTAATCAGCGAGCCAACTTTTGCCAACCAAACCAGCCAAAATCAGGCTTTTGGTGGCTTATTGGCCCAATGGCAGGGCAATAGTTTGGTGATGTTGGGCGATTACGCGGCGGCTGAGCAGTGCTATGTCAAACTTACCAATTTGCTGGCCGCTGATGATCGTGAAGGCCAATGTTTGGCAGCGATCAATCGGGGCAATATCGCCTTTGTCCGCAATAATTTGCTTGATCATCGCGGCTATGTGAGCTACGACAAAACCGAGCAAGTGTTATTGCGCGGCGATAAACCACCCGAACACTTTCTAGGGCTGAAATATACCAAGCATCGCCAAGCGCTTGTTCAAGCCCAACAAGCTTATGCCGAAGCATTAACCTTGGCTGAGCAAGAGCCAAATTTGGCTCAATATCGCAGCTTGATCATCGCCAATCAAGCCAATATTGCTTGGCTCCAGGCTAATTTGCTGCTTGAGGCTAGTTGGTTTTCCAGCGAGTTAGCGGCAAGTTTGCAGGATTTAGGTGAGCCAGCTCAGCTTTATCAACAAGCCTTGGCATTGTTGCAACAAGCCTTGGCACTGCTCAACCAAACCACGGCAGATCGGGTGCTGCAAGCGGTGTTGTTTGCCAATATCAGCGAAGTTCAATTATTGCTGAAGCAGCCAGCCGAAGCCTTGAATTCTGCCCAAAACTGCTTGAAAGCGCTGAATCTGAGCGATCTCAAGCCCCAAGCGGCCCTGAAACAAGCCCAAATGCGTGGCGTGTTGATTCCCGATGCTGGCTGGCGGGTTTGGTTGACCATGGCACGAGCCTACGAAGCACTCAACGATCTAGCCAAAGCCCAACCAGCCTATGCCAATGCCTGCGAATTAGTCCAAGTGTTGCGCAATAATGTGCAGCAAAGCGATTGGCAAATGGCCGCGCTGCAAGATAAATTTCAGGTGTTCGAATGCGCGATGCATTTTCATTTCAAGCATTCCAGCGACCACACGAGCGTATTGCAATTGAGTGAAAGTTTGCGTGCCCATGGCTTTGAACAATTGCTTGAGGCCAGCCAAATTGATCGTGAGCGCGAACTCAGCCCTGAGTTAAAGCAGCAACGGCGAGCCTTGGCCGCCGCGTTGGCCGCGCGAAGCATGGCAATTCGTTTAGCCATGCAGCAGCCTGCTGGCGATGATTTAGTTAAATTATTGAATGATCAACGAGCAGCCTTCGCCGAGTGGCAAGCGCTTCAGAGCAATATCGCTCAAGCCTTGGAAAGCCAAAATCAAGAACTTCAGCCGCAACTGGTAACGTGGCCAAGCTTGCAAGCAGCCTTGAGCGAACGTCCCAACACGGTGATTTTGAGCTTTACGATTGGCAGCGAATGGAGCTATTTGCTGTATACCGATGGTCAGCAGTTGCAAGCATTTGAGCTAGCCTGCCGCGCCAAAATTGAATATGCCGTGGCCCGCTTAATTTGGTATGCCCAGCGTGGGGCAGCGCGTTGGCAAGAATTTGTGCGAGCTAATCGCCATGTTGTTGAGTGTTTGTTAGGGCCGCTTTGGGCGGCAGGGCTAAAAGAGCAGTTGCGTGGCAAACAATTAATCATCATTCCAGATGGGATTTTGTATTATTTGCCGTTTGATTTGCTGTTTTTCGATGACCCAGTTGATGCCAACCAGCAGCCGCTTGATCCAGCGACCTATCGCCAAAAAGCGCCTGATCAAGCTACGCCTGAGCAAATTTGCCGTGATCTCGTGCCATTTTATTGGCTGAATCACGCCACGATCTCTACTGCTCAATCGATTAGCCTTTGGCTGCAACTTCAGCGACAAGCAGCAACTCAAGCGGCAAATCTAGCGCTGGGCGTTTACAACATCAATTATCAAACCAATGTGCCAAGCGTCTACCCAGGCCATATCTATGCCCAAGAATTGATGATTAGCTACAACGATTTGAGCCAAACCAGTGTGCTCAGTAAGGTATTGGGCGATTTAGATGCGCATGGAACTACCCTTCAATTAACTGCTTGGCAGCCAGATCACACGCCCTATCAAGCTGAATTTCAATCCAACGAAGCCAATTTCAAGCGCATTTTGGCTGAGCAGGCCATGCGCTACATTATTTTTGCGGGCCATGGCGTGTTCAACGATAAATATCCGCAATTTTCGGGCTTGGTGTTTAATTTGGCCGCGCCTGATGGCAGCAGCGATCAGAGCGGGCAAGATGGATTTTTGGGCATTCATGACCTTTTTGAATTACGCATGCCTCATACCGAATTGATTTTTTTGGCAGCATGCCAAGGTGGTTTGGGCCTAATCTCGCGTGGCGAGGGCATCAATGGCTTGACCCGCGCCTTGATGTTTCGCGGTAGTCCGACAATTATTGCTAGCTTATGGTCGGTTGATGTGTTGGCAACCATGGATTTAGTTGAGGCTTATTTCGAGTTGCTGAGCCAACAACCAACCGCTGATAAAGCCGAAATCTTGACCAAAGCTAAGCAAAAAATGCTGGCCCAGCCCGATAAACCACATTTAGTCCATCCATTTTATTGGGCCGCTTTTATTCCAATTGGAAAGCGTTAGAAGGAGCAATCTATGCCAAAGCGTTTGTTGGTCGTGGCGATTGGAGTCAGTGTCTATGCCAATCCGGCGATTCCACCGTTGCCAACTTGTCGTGATGATGCCCAAGTTTTTTTAAATGCGCTACGACCCTTGAGCACCCAGCCCTTGCTTGAGCGAGTTTTGTTTGATGATCAAGCGACCAAAGCCAATATTCAGGCGACGTTGGAATGGTTGGCAGGCGAAGTCGCCGCTGATGATCTAGCGATTGTCTATTATTCAGGCCATGGAGCCAGCTTCGATGACGATAATGGCGATGAAAGCGATGGCAAAGAGGAGTTTTTGTGTCCATATGAATGCGGTATGGAGCAAGGGGTAGGCAGTTTTGTGCGCGATGATGAATTACGAGTTTGGCTGACTCCAATCCGTGAAAAAGCTCCGTTGTTGGTGGTGCTCGACGCTTGCCATAGTGGTACAGGTGCGATGGCTCCGGCAGGCTTGATCGCCAAAGAATTACCCGCAGGCTTGGTTAAGCAAATTATTGGCAATGCCACAATTCCGGCTGGCACTGGTGGCGATCCAATTCCGGCCAATCAAGTGCTTTTGGCTGGCTGCCAAGATAGCGAACAATCCTACATTCTGCCTGGCGAGCCAAACTCGTTGTTCACGGCCAAGTTGGTTGAGCAAATCGCCGCTGGCCAAACTACTGATATTCAAAGCCTATTTGAGGCAACCTACAATGCCGTGCTTGACGCTAGTGATTTGGCGGGCATTCAGCAAACCCCGAAGATTAGCAATGGCTTGAGTGCGCCGCTTGCGCTACGATCAGCCTAACCCGAATATCCCCTCTGCGGGGGAATCAAAACAGGACGAACAACAAGGCAAATAATTGACAAAGGGGGGATAATAAAGCGAATCTAGATAGCTAAGGAATCCCCTCTATGGTTATGCGCTTGCAAGCCTGGCTTCAACGTTTGCCCCAACAACATGTGGTCGAACGTCGCCAAGCAATGTTGCTACAGCATATGGTACTCACGCTAATCCTAGTTTCGGCGATTGGAGTTATTACCGCACCGATCACTAGCGGCTCCTCGAACCAAATGCTGTTGGCGGCTGTGTGCTATGGCGTGATGGGCTTGAGTTCGTTATTAGTGCTATGGCGAATCCGCTTTAATGCATTGCAACAAGCAATTTTAATTTTACTCAGCAACTTTTTGATTCAATTGCTGATTTCATTTTGGGCAATTGGCGTATATACCCAAGCGGTTGGTTTTACGCTGGTTTCATTTTCGATGCCAATTGTGTTGGCTGGTTTGTTGAGCAATCGGCGAGTCGTTTTAGCCATGACCAGCCTATCGCTGACGATTTTTCTGCTAATTGGATTGGCTGAATCGCGTGGCTTAGCAGGTAAATTGTTGTTGCCAATTAATCTCCAAGCAATCGTTGGTACATTTACCTTGCTCACAATTCTTCAGGCGGTGATTGTTGATCGTTTTGGTAGCAACCTACGCCACACCTTACACGAAGCTTTAGAGCGCGATGCCAAACTGAATCAATTACGCGATTCGCTTGAAACCACCGTCAACGAACGAACCACTAGCCTGAGCCAAGCGCTAGCCGAGCTTGAACAACGCGAACTTGATTTACAACACACCTTAACGACTCTGCAACATAGCAAACAGATTTTTACCCAGCTTAGCACGCCAGTCTTGCCAATTTTGCCGCGAATTTTGGTTATTCCCTTGGTTGGCGAGGTTTCGGGCGAGCGGGCTGAAGCGTTTGCCGAGAATATTTTCAACGCGATTGAGTACAACAAAGCTCATACGATCATTCTTGATGTAACGGGCGTAACCACCATCGACACCTTTATCGGCAAGGCTTTGCTACATATCGCTGGAACTGTGCGGTTTCTTGAGGTTCGCACTATTTTGGTCGGTTTACGGCCCGAAGTTGCCGAAACGCTGATCGCACTTCACATCAATTTTCCAGCGATTCAGACCTTTGCCAATCTTGAACAAGCAGTCTTATCGCTGATTAATCAACGACTTGAATTGAACTAGCACCGCAGAGGAGCAGGCTATGCTGAGTCGCTGGCGTTTATGGCTTGATCAATTACCGCAAACCAATCTGATTGAACGTCGCCAATCCCGTGCGTTCCAAGCGATTGTGCTGGGTTTATTTGGAATCGCGCTTGTGGGAGTGCTCAGTTCAGCGGTTATTTTTGTGGTTTTTCCGGCAACCCCCGATACCTTCAAACAACTATTGATGGCGATGGGAGCTTATTCAACTATGGGCATCGGCGCGGCGATTGCGCTCCAGCAGCTACGCCGCAATCATTTGCAACGAGCAGCAATGATTGTGAGTGCCAGCATTCAATTGATGTTATTAATCGGCTATGCGGTCGTTGGGATTTTACGTGAAAATAGCACCTATGGTTTTGTCTTTTTTACGATTCCTTTAATTATGAGTGCGTTACTAAATAACCGTAAAGTTTTAATGTTGAATGCAATTACCTCAATTGTAATTGTGGCTTCAATTGGTGCACTCGAATCGGCTGGTATTTTACAACCAATCGATATGATCGAAAATTTTTGGGTTATTTTTGTGACGATGACGATTGCAATTGTAAGTCAAGCCTTATTGGTTGAGCGGTTTGGTAGTAGCTTGCACATGGAGATTTACAATTTATTGCAACGTGAAGATGAATCACAACAATTAAAGCATTTATTAGAGCAAAAAGTTACCGAGCGCAACCAACGCTTACAACAAGCGCTGAATGATTTAGCCCAACGTGAAAAAGTTCTGCAACAAGCCCTCAGCGAATTACAAACGAGTCAAACGATTGTGGCTCAATTAAATATTCCAGTTATTCCAGTTTTGCCACGTGTGTTGATCGCGCCCTTGATTGGCGAAATGACTGCTGAGCATGCTCAAGCGTTACGCCACGATATTTTTGCAGCAATTGAACGGTCAAGTGCCCATACGATCATTTTGGATATTACGGGTGTTTCGTTGATCGATCGAGTTGTAGCTGAAACGATTATTCAAATTGCCAAGGCCGCTCAACTGCTTGGCACCAAAACCATTTTGGTTGGCTTGCGCCCTGAAGTTGCCACAGCCTTAGTTTCGCTTGATATGCAGGCAAATTTGGTAAAAAATTATCTGACGCTCGAAAAAGCCATCCAATCACTGCTCCAAACCCATATACGGCGAGCAGCTTAATCAATGTCGTCCCCTTCGGTTTCATCAGCTTCGCTATTTGATTGCAACTCTTGCCAAAGTTGATCAAGCACAGGTTTGATTGTGTCGAAGCCAAAGCCGCGTCGTTGCAGTAAGCCCGCCATTTTACGGCTAAACGCCATTTTGGTTGGCTCGTTGGCGTAGCGCCGCAAAGCAGTACGCGCCACACTGAAAGCTCGTGCTTGTTCCTCATCTTGGTCGGTTAATTCATGCAACACTTCGCTAATTAATTCGCGTTTGACCCCTTTTTGGCTCAGCTCTGCTTGAATCGCTCTGGCTCCCTTAGGCCGATGTTGCTGGCGATTCTCGACCCAAAACCGCGCAAAGGCTTCATCATTAACCAAACCAAGCTGAGCCAGTTTTTCAAGCGCAAAATCGATATGTTCATCGGGAAATTCACGTTGGCGTAGGCGGGTGCGAATTTCTTGGCTAGAGCGTGGCCGCGCTGCCAGAAAAACCAAAGCCGCATTATAGGCTTTATCGATCTCTTCAGCCTTGGCGATAGCTTGCCAATCGGCCTCACTCAATACCTTGCCTTTGTATAAACCTTGCTGTTCCAGCGTGCGCAAGCTGATACCCAAGGCAAACACCGAATCAATGTACAAATTGACCCGTTCGCGGTCGCGCTGTTGAATTTCGAGCATGGTGATGGTTCCAGTTGGCATGGCAATTCCTCAAACAAAAAGGCGTAGCATTGGTGTGCTACGCCCTCAGTAATCAATTGATAACGCTGCCTATTCGTCGTCGAAAATCCCATCGCCATCATCGGCAGGCGCAGCACCGTTGGCAGCCGCCGCCCCAACAATGACCTTGGCGGTAGGCGCACCCGGTGAAGCAGCCCGAATCATCTTTTCGATTTCATCGGCTAAAGCTGGATTATCCTTGAGGAATTGTTTGGCATTTTCGCGACCTTGACCCAAGCGATCATCGCCAAGGTAGAACCAAGCCCCGCTCTTGCGCAGAATTTCCATGGTCACGCCAACGTCAACAATATTGCCTTCGCGCGAGATGCCTTCGTTATACATAATATCGAATTCAGCTTGGCGGAAAGGTGGTGCAACTTTATTTTTAACAACTTTGACCCGTGCGCGAGCGCCAGTCACATCTTGACCTTGCTTGATACTTTCAACTTTGCGAATATCTAAACGCACCGAGGCATAGAATTTGAGCGCATTGCCACCTGTGGTGGTTTCAGGATTACCAAACATCACGCCGATTTTCATGCGCAATTGGTTGATAAAAATCAAAGCTGTGCGTGATTTGGAGACAGCACCTGAGAGCTTGCGCAAGGCTTGCGACATCAAACGGGCTTGCAAACCAACGTGTGAATCGCCCATGTCGCCTTCAATTTCGGCGCGTGGTACAAGCGCAGCTACCGAGTCAACCACAATCACATCGATTGCGCCTGAGCGCACCAACGTTTCGCAAATTTCGAGCGCTTGCTCGCCAGTGTCAGGTTGTGAGACCAACAAGTCTTCAACATTAACACCACAATTGGCGGCATAAACCGGATCAAAAGCATGTTCAGCATCGATAAAAGCGGCAACCCCACCCATTTTTTGGGTTTCGGCCACAATATGTTGGGTAAGGGTGGTTTTCCCTGAGCTTTCTGGACCATAAATTTCAATCACCCGACCCCGTGGAATCCCGCCAACCCCAAGCGCCAAATCGAGCGCAATTGAGCCAGTTGGAATTGCTTCGATCGATAAGCGTTGATCGCTCATACGCATAATTGCGCCTTTACCAAATTGGCGATCAATCTGACTGAGGGCGGCGGCTAGAGCCTTTTCTTTTTCGGGTGAAATTGCCATTACTCGGACTCCTTGTAGATACTCTTGCTTACGAAAAAGTGCGGCAGACTTGCACGTCGCCACTGCAAGCCAGTATAGCACACTTGTTCGTCAAGTACAAGGCTTTTTTTCCTAGTTTGGCTAGTACTTTTGCTTTAACCAAACATAATCCTTTGACTTTTAAGCCTATAGCGGTATAATCCATCACCTATAGAGATTAACTTAATTTTGTTAATTACTACTCCGTATCGTCCCCCCTAAATCACTCCTATGGGGCGATGGCATAGTGGTATACTTGCTTGGTCTGTTTGAAACTAAAACAAGGCGCACCCTATGTACGATTTACACTGTCATATTCTGCCTGGTATTGATGATGGCCCTGCCGATTGGAGTGGTTCGTTAGCAATTGCCCGTGCCTTAGTCGCCGAAGGTGTGACCTGTGTTGCCGCTACTCCACACGGGCCTGGTTCCTCGCAATCGCGGATCTATCTGCCATCACGCTTGCGCGATTTGGTGGTGCAACTGCGCGAATATTTGCAGCGTGCCAAATTAGGCTTGCAAGTCGTTTTAGGCACTGAAATGGTGGTTGCCAGCGATTTGACCGAGCGGTTGCGTCAAGGTGATCTCTTGGGCTATGGCACGAGTCGCGCCGTTTTATTAGAAACTCCCGCGCATATTGTGATTGAACATTTGCAGCGTTCGATTTTTGATTTACAACTAGCAGGTCATCGGGTCATTCTGGCTCACCCCGAACGTACCCGTGTCTTCCAAGATAATCCTAATCTGTTGATTCCATTAATTGAGCGTGGCGTAGTTGTGCAAATTACTGCCGCCAGCTTGGTTGGTTGGCACGGCCAGCGCTTGCAAGATATTACAACTCAAATGGTCTATCATAATTTGGCTCAAATTATTGCTAGCGATGCTCATGCGCCTACTGGTGCGCGTGCGCCCGCGATGCGCGAGGCCTTTCAAGTTGCAAGCCAACTGATTGGCGAACAGCGTGCGCGGCGGATGGTCGAAGAATTGCCCCATTTATTGCTGTCTGATGCCCAAATTCCGCTGGCTGAACCGTATTTCATCCAGCCGCAAAAGCAACGTTGGTGGCGACGACGCTAGCCCTATTATTCAATCACGAAGAACGCCAAGCTCATAAAGCTTCGTTTTAGTGTTGCTCACAATGATCAGATTCAATACCAAAGCTCGCCTACGGGGGGCTTTTTTTGTTTTAAGCCATTGGAACAAATAGTGCTAGTTTGCAGTATTACTAGTATCGAGGCTTGTGTGAGGATGTGGTACTATCAGCTTGATGACTAATGAGCTATAGAATATTAATCAAATTCTTAGATTTATAGCCTAAATCAGTCAATGATTAATTAAGCTTGATGTGATACGATACAGCTAGATATCCAGTTTTATGAGGGGTGTGTTGATGGTTCTCTTTGCAGTGTTATTAATTCTCTTTGGTGGCATTTTATTGGTTTCGCGCCAATTTCGCGAGCAATGGTTTTATAGCGATACCCGCCGTGGCACAGATGCGGTGTTTACCCAACGGTTACACCAAACGTTTCGTTCAGTCGGTGGAGTATTTATGGTTATTGGGCTGATCATCGTGGTGATCAATACTATTTAACAATAACTGCGCACAGAATTCCTCACCATTGGTTCTGTGCGCAGCGCTTTTTAGGCCTTGATCAAGCCTTTGGCAACCATTAATTCGGCGTTGAGCAACGAACCCCCAGCGGCTCCGCGCAAGGTGTTGTGCCCCAACAACACTAATTTGTAATCAAGAATTGGGCAACGGCGAACGCGCCCAACGGTCGTAGCCATGCCACGTTCGGCATCGCGATCACGGCGTGGCTGCGGGCCATCGGCCAATTCAGTTACCAAAATTGGGTGGGTTGGCGCACTGGGCAAATTGAGCGCTTGCGGCTCAGCCTTAAACTCACGCAAGACCGCGATCAATTCAGCTTCATCGACGGGCGGGCGCTCGAATGCCAATGATAAACATTCGGTATGCCCATCGATAACCGCCACCCGATTACAATGAGCGCTAATCGTGATTTGAGCTTCTTCCACGCCCTGAGCGCCAAGCGTGCCCAAAAGCTTGCGTGGCTCCCACTCAACTTTTTCTTCTTCACCTTTGATCAACGGCACAACATTATCAATAATATCGAGGCTTGGCACACCTGGATAGCCTGCGCCAGAGAGGGCTTGCATACTGACCAGCAATACTTTGGTAATGCCAAAAGCATCGTGCAAAGCTCGCATTGGCAAAACTGCATGGGTGGTTGTGCAGTTGGGGTTGGTCAAAATGCCGCCACTCCAGCCATACTGTTGGCGTTGCAATTCCAACAAATTAACATGGTCAGGGTTGACTTCGGGCACTAACAGCGGCACAAGTGGATCGCGGCGATGTGCGCCAGCATTCGAAAAAACCAACGCGCCTGATTTGGCCCAAGCAATTTCGGTCGGGCCAGCAGCATCACTGGGCAAGGCACTGAATACTAAGCCAACATCGCCAACCTGATCAACTGGCTGGACGGTCATCTTGGCAAATTGGCTAGGCATTTCGCCGCCGATCATCCAGCGGCCAGCTTCGGCCAAGGTCTTACCAGCCGAACGCTCCGAAGCGGCAACTACCGTTACTTCAAAATAGGGGTGATCGATCAACAAACTCAAAAAGCGTTGTCCAACCATCCCTGTTGCGCCTAGCACACCAACAGGAATCTTCTTCATACCAAAAGCCTCCGCAGTGGGAATGTATGTGAATTAGCACCATTGCTCATCAGCGTCGTTGCTGCGGGCATTATAGCAACTCCACACGACCCTGCAACGTACCTAGGTTTGATGTTAATAGATTAGGGGGTTTTAAAATGTCTGATTTGTATTTTCATAATCGAATTACCAGCTTAGAAAAAGAAGTTCAGGCCTTACGCAGTGAGCTGCGTTCGCTCAGAAATGAAGTGTGCCAAGGAGGTATTCCTCAAAACAAAATGCGCCACCAGCCAACGCCTGAGCGCAATTTGGCTCCAGAACGTGAGCCAGAAGCCTTGGCCGATGTTGCTCAACAGCTTTCAGAGCAGGTTTCAATGGATGAAATCGGGGCGTATTTGAAGCGCCGCCGTGTAACCGCCAGTGACATTCAACTAACTGAGCAGGATCTGGAGCGCAATCGCACTCGGAGGAATCTGTCGGATCATAGCAAGCTCGCTGGATCTGCGACAGCCAATGCTTTTTATAGTAATGCCCATATATTTATTATTTTGTTTGGCTTGATTATGCTGCTGGTACTTTTATTGACGATGCTTTAAGCCGCTGCCAAGGTGGTTAGGCCAGCCAAATAGCTGCGCACTGCCAAATCGAAGGCGCTGCTTAAATCGCCGCCACGCTGGAGTTGTTGATTGAGTTCGAGCAGCACAAAGCCATGAATCAGACCCAACAAGCCGCGCAAAGCTGCCAGTGAATGCTCTTGACCGCTAATTTGGGCCATGATTGCCTGGATTGGCAATACCATTTCGACCAACAGCGCAGGATCAGCCCGTTGTTCGGGGCTAGCAGCGGTCAGGGCTAAAGCATAATTTTTGGGCTGTGCATGGGCAAATTGGCGATGCCCATGGCTAATTGCCAACAACTGGCTTTGCGCATCGTTCGGGCTGTTAGCCAAAGCTTGATCATACGCCGCAAACAATTGTTGAATTGTGACTGTTACCACGCCTTTGAGCAAGGCATTTTTATTGGCTACATAGCGATATAACGACGGAGCTTTGATGCCCAGTTCGTTGGCAAGGCTGGCTAAGGCCAATTGCTCAACTCCATCGCGTTCAATCAAACGTTGGGCCGTGCGAATAATTGTTGGATAATCGGTTTGGGCTGGGTAGGCCATTGCTGCTCCTCTAGACTCGCCCCAAATGGGTATCTTTGAATTGAGTTGGGTATTTTAGCCCATAGCCAAGCATACGATCAAGCCCAATATGCGCTAACCAAATCAGGCCAACTTGCAGGCCTAACTGCCAATTGTTCAACACTCCCAGCGCCAAAAAGCTCAGCGGCCAAAGCGTAATATGGCCAAAATTATAGCAAATGCTGCCGACTTTTGGCCCCCACAAATAGCCAAGCATCACCAGATCCGGCGCAAATAAGGCCAAGGCAAATTGCCACCAACTAAATCCTTGCCAAGCATAACCCAGCACTGCAATCAGCAATAAACCCAAGCCTTCGGCATGTAATAAGCGTTTAACCAAGCTACTATTTGCCATGATTCACCTCAAGACTAATTCAATTAGTTTATAAAGATAATGCTATTAGTTTTCGAGGTATTTGTCAAGACTAAATCTATTAGTTTTATGATTGGGCTTGATATTTACGCCGCCATTCAGCCACAGTCAGAATTTCTTCGCGTGGTTCTTGCGTGGCATCTGCCAAACAAGCATTAAAATGTTGGGTCAATTCAGCTGGATCAAAGCTATTGCTGCGGCCAATCACCACAATTTGGCTGTACGGAGTGGTTGCGCCCCATGGCTCACTAAGCCGCAAACTAGCACGTTTGCCCGCCAATTGAACAATTGCCCGCCGTTCAGGCGCTTCGGCTAGATACATAATCCCTTTGGCACGAAAAATCGTAGTTGGCAATTGTTGGAAGGCGTGTTGCAGGCTACTCATGGTAAAAGGCTGATCAGTTTGGTAATTCCAGGTTTGCCATTCTTCGTTGTGTTGATGCTGGGTGGGATGCGCTTCAGCCTGCACATCGATGCGATATTGGCCGACTCCCAACAGCAAATCAACCGGAACCTCGCCATATTCAGCGCTCAAAATTCGCGCCCGTGGCACAATCGTTTGAATCCAGGCAATCACCCGTTGCTGTTGCTCAGCATCAACCAAATCGATTTTATTGATAACCACAATATCAGCAGCAGCAATTTGATCGACGACTTGGATCAATTGCTCGCGTTGTTGGTGAATATGCTCAGCATCAACGACCGCCACAATCGAATCGAGGTTGATCAACGAGCGGAGGGCTGGCAAACGGAAGGTTAATGCCACCGAAACCGGGTCGGAAACGCCGCTAGCTTCGACAATGATATATTCAGGTCGATCATCGCGCTCAAGCAATTCGAGGGTGGTAGTGAGCAAATCCTCGCGAATGGTGCAGCAAATACAGCCATTCGCCAAATTAATTACAGCGTCGTTTTCAACCCCAACTACCAATTGCGAGTCAATATTAATCTCGCCAAAATCGTTAACCAGCACCGCGATTTTGAGGCCATGCTGGGCACTAAGCAGCCGATTGAGCAGGGTAGTTTTGCCTGCGCCCAAAAATCCGGTCAAAATCGTCATTGGAATAGCAGTTGCGTCACTCATCACACACTCCTTATTGGCCTAATCGAATTTTAGCAGGGTTGAAAACTGCAATGCAGATCAAGTAATGGTTTCCAATTGAGTAATTATTGATATACCACCTTTTAACGACCAGTTATTTTGCACAACTGCTAATCCAATCAATAAAAGAAGTCTGGTGAGGTGAACCAGATGCTATGATATACTTCTTCCTCGCTTCTTCATAAAATACTAGGCTCTGTCTGATAATTCTATGGTAGACGCTCCGATAGGATGTGGGTATGGCTCGCCATGAATTGACCGATGCCCAGTTTGCAAATTTCTAGGAACCACCATGAGTGTCAGCAGATCTCATGGTGGTTTTGTTTGCTGGGCACATTTTCTATGTCTAACACATCAATAGTGATTGCTTGGTTCTTTGGTTCCATGGTTAATTCAGGCCTTGGTTGTAGTGTAAAACCGTGTTTATATCCGATAATTTCTCGGTAGCTAGCGTCTGGGGAGCATTATTTTTGATCCAAACCAAATGAAATTCCTGCAACGCTTCATGCCGATGCTTCAAACTAGGGTTCATAGATTGAGGAAGGTTTACAACATGATTTGGTACGATTGTGGTTATCTGCTTATGACCCGGATTCAGCGTCCATCAGACCTTGATCCGCAACTTTTCCCAGAAACGATGTATGCATTACGCGACTGTAGTTTCAACGCACTGCCTGAGCACTGGTGGCGTTATTTCAGCGCTGAGCCGAGTGATTTGCTGGCGAAAGATTTAGCTGATTGGTATACAAAAAACCAAGCTGGATTATTGCTGCCCAATCTATTTACTACGCTCGAATTAGCCCAAGAATTTGCCTACAAATTACCAAACCCGCGCACAGAATTGCAGATTGTTAGAATTGGCTTGGCAGCAGCGTATCACGAGCAATTTATGGCTGAACAAACTGCAAAACGGCCAAGTGAGCAACCAGAAGGATTTTTAACCATGCTTCAGCAACCCAAGCAACTGCCAATTCAACAAGGTCTGTGGCTTGGGGTTGAGCTAGGCTGGTTCGATTATAACAATATTCACTCATGGGTCTGCGAATCAGAGCATCAACAATTGATTCGAAGTGACGCGCCTGTGGATTGTCGGCCAAATCAATTTGGGTTACTCAAAAGCCTTGCCGCCGCCGAATATTTGATTCCACAGATCTCGATCTACAATGGGATCAATGATGATACGCCAGCGCCGCAAGTTTACCCATTTTGCTTGATTGCCTATGAACCTTCATTAATAAATACCAAACTTCATATGCCAAATCTTGCTACCATTAACAACAACTAATTTAGATCACCACTTGGTTAGCCTCGGGCTCTGGTAGGAGCCAGCAGCCGAGGCTTTTTGCTAGGCTTAGATCACCTATTTTACCGCTGAGAGATTTACAAATATGCAGCCAATTGAACCTACTGAAACCTACAGTTTCGCCGAAATGCAGGCACTGGCACAGCATCCTGAGGCTGAGCAACGCCAAACCATCGCTTACGATTTGCGTTGCTCCAACAAGCCCTTAGCACTGGCGATCTTGATTGACTTATTAAATGATGCGGATCAAGTGGTGCAAATTAACGCGATTCGTTCGATTGGCTTGTGGGGTGCACGGCGCAACTCGCCCAGCCTACTGCAACCAGCAACTCAAGCTCTATTAGCGCTAGTTCAACAATCGCCCGACCAGATGCTACTTGACCACGGTTTAATCAGCCTTGGCGAAATTGGCGATCCGCAGGCAATCGACTGGTGTTTAAGCCAGTTGATCAATCAGCCTCGTTCACGGCTATGCGCGGCAACAGCCTTGGGTATGCTCAAAGCCGAACAAGCTCGCCCGTGGCTCTTGCAAATTCTAGCCGATCAGGGCGAAGCGCCGATTGTCCGCACAACCTGTATTGAAGCACTGAGCCAACTCATATTCGACTCTACTACCAACCAAACTTTGATCTCAGCGCTGCAAGATTCAACAGCCGAAGTGCGCGAAAAGGCTGGTTTAGCGCTCTGTCAGTTGGGCGATTTTAGTGCCTTCGAGTCACTTTGGGCCTACATTCGCCGTGAAACTGCGATCAAGCCCAGCCAAGTTGTCCATGCACTGGCCTTATTTGGCGACCAAACATTTGAGCCAACCTTAGCTTTTTTAAATGATCCCGATCCCAATCTGCGCTATTGGGCCGCCTTAGCGCTCGGCATGTTCCACGATCCACGGGCGATTCCGGCATTGGTTGCATTATTAAATGATCAGGCGCAAACGCACACCCGTGCCTTGGTGGCAACCGCCGCCCGCAAAGCGCTTAACCGCCTACAAAGCTTGTTGGTTGGCAACCCTGCCAGCACTTTAGCGTAGCATAAACGAGTTTCAAATTGAATTGAATGGAGTGGTTATGAACCAGAAATATGTCAATATACTCAATCTCGTCGCTGGATTGTCGTCGATCTCTGTAGGAATTATGCAAAGCTATAAGATGCTTACGGGCGATACACGCTGGATTGAAATTTTTGGTACCATAGGTTTTTTATTAACAGGGTTATTTTTACTTTTTCAAAAGAAATTTAATCCAATAGTCAATATTATTATTATTTCTATTGCGCTTATCTGTTTCATCATTAATTACATTAGGTTTCTTATTTAATTGAGGAAGAGAGTGGGAGATGCGTACTACACGTTGGATTATCGTTGGATTACTTTGCATAATGGCATTGATTGGGGTGTATGTTTGGTCAATTCAGCCTGTTGCTCCAGTAACCCCACCAGCAGGTTGGCAAACATTTAAACAAGGCAAATTAACGGTTGTGCTGCCGCCAGAATTTATGGTGCTTGATCCTACGATCCCTAGCGCCAATGCTAATTTTACCAATACCTATAGCGGTACGCTCGAAAGCTTGGGGAAAATTGCCAACGATCCGCTTAAAATCGAATTTCTGGCGGTAAATCTTGAAAATGGCGATATCTTTATGCTTATCGATAAAGTTAATAATAAAAATGAATCAGCAATATTAAATCAAATAAATAATGTTGCTGAATTACTATTGCATATTCGTAGCCATAATAAAATGGATACAGAATCATTTTCGAGAAGCGGTGCAATAGCTGTAAATGATAAATTAGTATCATTTAGCATCAGCGAAAAATCACAATATCTTCAAAGCAGTGATGCATTTCGATTAATGAGCTTACAAGTCAAGCTAGAAGATGAATCGAAAGAATGAGGTGAATATCATGCAAGAATATCAACGATTCAATCTGATGTATAGCGGATTATCGATCGATTTTAATCAGCAGCGTTTACTGGTTAAACATCGCAATTTTTTAGCACCAATCGTGATGCTTGAGCTACCATTGGAACAAATTAGCTATATTAAGTTACGCAAACGCTTTATTTGGTTTGGCAAACAAGGCTTTGAAATTAATTATCGCCAGCATCCCAATGACGCGCTACTTGGTTTCTTCTTTGTTTCCAAACAATTCCAAGCTTGGCTCGATGCTTTTAGCGCAGCAGGTATCAAAATTATACCTAATGTATAGTTAGGAAAGGAACAATGGATGTTTATGAAATTCTTCGATTGGATTCTAGGGCGAAATATGCCAGTTGAACCGTGGCGGTTGCAAAGGCTCAATTGGCAGGTTACCGAATATCAGCTTGATGGCGAGTTAGCTGAATCAGCAACAAATTGGCTTTCAGTTCGCGATACCGCTGAATTGCTTGATCAAATGGTCAAAGAGCAGCATTTAATCGTGTTTTGCTACCATAATCAAGCCTTTGCCCAAGCTGATGGCATTTGGTTTGAGATGTTTGTTGATTATGATTTGGTGATTATGCTTGCCAACGATGCCGAAACGTTATTTACACCGTTGGCGCAGCAATATCGCAAGCTTAGCACGAGCATTATTCACGATAATCGGGCTAATCAAATAATTTGGCAGCACGATATGATGTTTCCTGAAGAAATTATTCAACACAAACGTGATTTGCTGATTATCAGCCACGATGCTGATAGCATCTTTTTAATTCGACAGGATGCATAATTATGCGTAGTTTTGGCAAAATCAGCTTCATCCATAAAGCGATCAATGACGAACTGTTGCTGAACACTTATCGAAAGGTTGAGCATGCGGCAGTTTCGGCTCAAACACGAATACATCGCTAGCGGCCTATTGTATGGGCTAGTGCCCCTCTTGTTGTACGCTCTGCTTGATTCGTTTTGGCTGGGGTTATTGTTGGGCTTTTGGTTGGTGGTTGGCCTGATTCGCTGGTTTACGGCGATTGTTTGGCAGCCATGGATGGTGTGGCTGAGCTATACCATAAGTCTCGGCTTGGTTGGGCTAATTGTTGCTCTAGGCCTTCATTCGGTCACGGTAACGTTGTATGTTTTGCATTGGCTCGCCGCAGGAGTGTTGGCGAGTATGTTGTTTAATCGCTATTAAAGCTCAACCCATCCCCCGAAAGTTCCCTCGCAGGAGCGCCCGCGTCGCCGCAATTTTCTGCTAAGATAGCCCTTGGATAGATTTACGATATTTAGCTTGCAATGGGGAGCGTTGAACTATGACACTCGGTGTGGTTGTGTTGGCTGCTGGTCAAGGGACGCGCATGCGTTCGAGCTTACCGAAAGTTTTACATCCTGTTGCCGGATTGCCATTAGTTGAGCATGTGACCCGTCTGGCCGATGCGGTTGGCGCACAGCAGATTGTATTGGTCGTAAGCGAAGATACTTTAGCCCCAATTAGTGCCGCGTTTGGCCATCGCTATCGTTATGTGGTGCAACACGAGCGACTTGGCACGGGCCATGCGGTGGCGCAAGCTCGCGCCGAACTCGAAGGCAAGGTCGATGAAGTGCTGGTGTTGTATGGCGCTGATCCATTGATGCGCCATGAATCGCTGCTCGAATTATTGGCAGTGCGCCGCACCACCAATGCCAAAGCCGCGATCGTCAGCTTTCAAGCCGATCCGCCAACTGGCTATGGTCGGATTGTGCGCGACGCAACAGGCGCAGTCCAAGCGATTGTTGAAGAACGCAACGCCACTCCCGAACAACGCCGAATTACTGAAGTGAATCAAGGTGTGGCGCTCTACGATGGCGCTTGGCTCTGGAATGCCCTCGAGCAGGTACAGCCCAATAGCTTGAATGGCGAATATTATTTGACTGATTTGGTTGAGATTGCGCTGCACGAGCATGGCCTTGGCGCAGTAGCTGCTATTCAGTTACGCGACCCCGATGAAGCCTTGGGGGTGAATGATCGAATTCAGTTGGCCCAAGTTGGGGCAATTTTGAATGCGCGGAAAATTCGTGCCTTGATGTTGGCCGGAGTGACCGTGGTTGATCCTGCTACGACCTTTGTTGATCACGATGTGCAAGTTGGTATGGATACGACCCTATTGCCTGGCACAATTATCAAAGGCCGCACCACCATTGGGACAAATTGTTTGATCGGCCCCAACAGCTTAATTGAAGCTTCGCAGATTGGTGACCATTGCAAAATTAGCTATTCAGTCGTTGAGCAAGCCCAAATGGATTTGGGAGCCAACATCGGGCCATATGGGCATCTGCGTCGCGGTGCACACCTGATGGAACATGTGCATATGGGCAACTTCGGTGAGGTGAAAAACGCAACCCTAGGCGCTGGCACAAAAATGGGCCATTTTTCCTATGTTGGCGATGCCACAATCGGCGAGAATGTTAATATTGGTGCTGGCACGATTACCTGCAATTTTACTGCTGACGGCAAAAAGCATCGCACCGAGATTGGCGCGAATGCCTTTATTGGCTCCGATTCGCTGTTGCGTGCGCCAGTTAAAATTGGCGAAAACGCAATTACCGGAGCCGGTTCAGTTGTGACCAAAGATATACCTGATGGCGGCGTGGCCGTGGGTATGCCAGCCCGCGTCATTCGCCACCGCAAGCTTGAGCAGAGTGAGAACGAGTAGGCAACGGATTTTTCATTGACCAATTACTAACTTGGGGGGCATCGAATGGACGGGCGATTGCAGATTTTTACGGGTAATGCCAACATCCCGTTAGCTCGCAGTATCGCATCGCATCTGAATTTGAATTTAGGTCGGGCTATTGTCGGCGTTTTCAAGAATGGCGAAACTCGCGTGCAGCTTGAAGAAAACGTGCGTGGCTCCGATGTATTTATCGTGCAATCCTTAACTACGCCAGTTGATCATCATCTCATGGAGTTGTTGTTGATGATCGATGCCCTACGCCGAGCTTCGGCTCAACGGGTAACAGCGGTGATTCCTTACTATGGCTATGCCAAGCAAGAGAAGAAAACTACTGGGCGTGAGCCGATCTCAGCTAAATTGGTCGCCAACTTGATCGCGACCGCCGGAGCTGATCGGGTGCTGACCATGGATTTGCATGCGCCAGCAATCGAGGGCTTTTTCGATATTCCCGTTGATCACTTGCAAGCTGGGCCATTGATCGCCGACCACTTTCGTAGCCGCAACATGAAAAATGTGGTGGTGGTTTCGCCCGATGCTGGCGGTGTGGGTCGCGCTAATAAATTCCGCGAACGCATCGGCGCAAGTTTGGCAATTATCGCCAAGCAACGCCCAGCACCCGATGTTTCTGAAGTGGTCGAAATGGTCGGCGACGTTGCTGGCAAGCACGCGGTAATCTTCGACGACATGATTTCAACTGGGGGAACCTTGGCCGAAGCTGCCAAAACCCTCAAAGAACGCGGCGCAATTAGCGTGGTGGCCTGTGCTACTCACGGCATTTTTGCTGGCAATGCGGTCGAATTGCTGGGCGATTCGGTGATGGAAGAAGTGCTGGTTACCGACACGATTCCCTTGCCTGCCGAAGCCAGCGCCGCGCGGATTGCCCAAATTTCGGTAGCATCGTTGTTTGCCGAAGCCATTATTCGGATTCACAAAGATCTTTCCTTGAGCGCATTATTCAGCTAAACTCAACTTACAGATAACTTAAATCAAGCGCTGCTAGCTTTGTTTCTAGCAGCGCTTTTTTGTTTGGCGGAGCAAAACTTGCCCTCCTGATGAGATGCGTTAGAATAGCCCTGACCTTAAAGGAGTTTCGTGAATGGCTTACACCATCCTGAGCATTGCCTCAACCTCGTTTTTTGCAGATTACGGCGCACACGTGCGGATTTGGGAAGAAACTCGCGCCCTGCAAAAATTGGGTCATCGCATTGTTATTGCAACCTATCATAATGGCGATAATATGCCAGGCTTTGAAATTCGCCGCTCATGGGACGTTCCATGGGTTAAGCGCACGATGGTCGGGGCTTCGCATCATAAAATGTATTTGGATGTGGCACTTTCGTGGCGAGCTTTACGGGTTGCCATGGAAATCAAGCCCGATTTGATCCATGCTCATATTCACGAATCGGCTTTGATTGGTAGTGTGCTTTCGCGCATGTTCAAGGTTCCGCTGGTGTTCGATTATCAAGGCAGCCTCACTGCCGAGATGCTTGATCACGGCTTTCTTAAACGCGATGGCATGTTTTATAAACCATTCCATTGGCTCGAAAATAAAATTAATCGCACCGCCGATGCTGTTTTAACCAGCTCCTTCAACGCCGCCAATATGCTCCGCGATGATTGGAAGTTTCCAGCGGAACGGCTTTACACTGTGCCAGATAGCGTTAACACCGATCGCTTCAGACCCTTCGATGGCTCGGCTGAATGGCATGCTGAGCGTGAACGCATTCGCAGCGAGTTGGGAATTCCGTCAGGCCGCAAAATTGTGGCCTATTTGGGTTTGTTGGCAGCCTATCAGGGCACAAACGTGTTGCTCGAAGCCGCCCAGATTATTCGCCAGCAGCGCGATGACGTGCATTTCTTGATTATGGGCTATCCTGATGTGCGCTCGTATTTGGCATTGGCCGAATCGCTGGGCGTTGCTGATATCGTGACCATGCCAGGTCGCATTTTATACAAAGATGCCCATGCCTACTTGGCCTTAGGCGATGTGGCGGTTGCTCCCAAAATGTCGGCAACTGAAGGCGCTGGCAAAATTCCCAATTATATGGCGGTTGGTTTGCCTGTGATCACGTTTGATACGCCAGTCAGCCATGAAATTTTGGGCGACGCTGGGGTTTATGCCAAGTTTGGCGATGCCCAATCGCTAGCCGACGAAATTCTAGGTTTGATCGATAACCCCGAGCGACGGCATAATTTGGCGCAAACTGTACGCACTCGTGCGGTCAACGAACACTCTTGGGAGCTAGCTGCCCGCCAGATCGAAGCAATTTATGAGCGAGTATTGGCTAAACGGGCAGGCAATCCGCTACCTGAATTTCCGACGAGCTTGCAACGCGAACAAGGCTCATAACATATCCTACAACTATAATTGATCCACGAAGAACGCGAAGCGCACGAAGGTTAGGGTTTTTAGCCACAGATTGGCACAGATTGACCCAGATTATTTTCCTATAGCCCAACGCCTATAGCCCTAATCTCTCTGCGCCTCTGCGTTAAATTTCCGATCCCCAATCCCTAACAACCGATCTCCATGCCCTAAGTTCTTCATCCCTCATCCCTCATCCCTCATCCTTCAAACTAATTAACCCGTGCCAAAAAATCTAAGGTTATGCGATACAGCTCATCAAGCTCTGGCGAAGGCTCGACCGCCCGCAGATAATGTGACATGCCATCGAAAAAATAACTTTCAACCTCAATGCCCAAGCCCCGCCATTGCTCAGCCAAAAATTCTGATTGACTGGCGGGCACAACTTCATCATTCCGACTGTGCATCAACAAAATCGGCGGCAAATCGGCGCGAGGGTGTAGTTGAGCCGAATAGCTGGCATAGCGCTGAATCTCCTCGTCGGGATAACCCAAGGCGATCAAGGCTTGATCAAGCCCAAACGGCGGCATAAATGTTCCGGCCACAAAGCTCTCGCGCATGGCAAACAAATCGCTAATTGGCCCCAACAACACTACGCCAGTAAAACCAACATCGTCTTGCAGCAGGCGCAAAACGTGGAGGCTGCTATAACTGCCTGCCATAATCGCAATCCGGCTGCCATCAACTCCCACGAACGAGCCACCACGAGCCAATACCAGCAAGCGCTTGAGATCGGCAATATCAGTTTCGAGGTCGAGGCTGTAGGCTGGGCCAACCGCTAACACGCTATAGCCGCGCTCGGCCAAGGGAATGCTCACACTCTCCCATTCGTCGGCAGGGCCAGGGTAGACCGCCAACATCAACGGCAACGGCTGAGTTGCCGTAATTGGTCGATAGAGCAGGGTTAATTGCTGCTCGCCGTTATTGCTCCAAACTTGCACCTGTTGGCGCAAGGCTTGGGTAGGGTAGGGCGTAGTTCGGCTAACCACGCTGGTTTGTCCAATCACGAGTTTTTCGACCGGGGCATAACTTGGGGCAATTGCCGGCAAAAGTTGTGCATGCTGCTCAGTTTGGGCCTGCTGCACATCAACATCAATCAGATAATCGCGATAACTCGGCGCAGTCACCAATAAGCGATATTGGTTAGCTGGCAAATTGCCAAGCCGATAACAGCCTTGACGATCGCTGCTCGCCCGATGTAAGCTGCCGTTACGCTCGCTGACAGCCACAATTGCCCCAACGATTGGTTGCTGCTGCGCATTGGTAATGCACCCAACAAGGCTGCGATCGGCGGTTGGCTGACTGGACATTTGGCCGTCGGCTCGCCATTGATCGAATTGATAACGTAGGGTATTGCGAATTGGCCAGATTGTTACGTTATCAGTGGTGAGCAACCACACCAAACCAATTGCCAAAAGGCCAACCATAATTCCTAGAATTTTGCGCCAAGAACGCTTGAACCATTGCATAACGTGCTCCTTTTGCAATTGAGTATGGCTTAATTTTGCTGGCTCAACCAGTTTGGATGCTGGCAATTACTGTACAACTAGGCTGTTAAGTGCTGCATGCGGCTTGGCAAGCGCCAAAAGTAACGCATAATAGCACTATTCGGCGCAAGAAATCTAGCTAGGCCAAGGGAGAAAAGTCGATGGTCGAGGCACATTTATTTGGGTTTGGCGGAGCACTCTGGTTAGCGTTGTTTATCGCCACCCGCACGCCCCAACGCTCATGGCTATTTTGGGCCAGCATTATCAGCCTATTCGGCTTGATGGGCTTTTTTGGCTCAGGTGTGCTGGGCGGCGAAGGGCTGAATCTTGAGCAACTGGTCAGTTTAGAACGCGGGTTTTGGTGGAGTTCGGTACTGCCAATTACTGCTTGGCTGATCGTATGTAGCCTGATTCACCAAACCTTGCAACCGAGTATTGCCACGATCACCAAACCTGAACGTTGGTTGGTCGGCGTTATTGGATTAATCTTAATTGGCTTGGGTAGTTTCAGCAATTGGTTGTTGAATTATGCCGATCCAGTGCTGCTTGCCAGTGGTAGCCAAATTATTGGTACAGGCCCAGCCTACCCAATCTATAGTGCCTATGTGATGGGCTGTGTCAGCGTGGCGATCTGGCATTTGGTGGCAAGTTGGCGCATCGCCGAAACCGCCATGGCACGGCGCAGTTTGGCCAGTTTGGTATTGGGAGCTTTAGGGTTCTTAATTGGCACAAGCAGTTTGTTGGCCCGCTTGATCAGCACGGGCACATGGCCACTTTTCTATGGGTATATGCCGATTTTTGCTGGCTTGTTGATTACAGGTTTTGGGTTGGTGCGATTTGGCTTATTGCTGCAAGGCCAGAATGTGCTGCGCGATTTGATTTATAGCTTTTGCGAAATTAGCATCCTCGCCTTAATCTACTTAATTAGCGTAAATATTTTAGATCTGCTGCGACCCAGCCAATTGGCCTTGCTTTTGGCGTGTGTGATTATCAGCCACACTGGGTTAGATCGTGGGCGACGCTGGCTTGATCGCTTGTTCTTTTCGCGAGCTGAACAAGAGGCGCGTAGCCAATCGCGCGAATTTGCGCTTGCCTTGGCCTCAACTCCAACCCCAACCCCAGCTCCAGTAATTGTTGATGCGAAGCCCGATAAAGCTTGGAACGATGCAGTGCGACGGGCGATCAGTGGCTTGAAAAATCCAGTTCAATTAGCCCAAAATCCCTTACTGAGTAGCGCTTTAGTCAGCAATATTGTGCAAAGTAAAGCCCTAGAAGATAATCGGCTGAATCGCAGTGCGATTGCCCGCGAACTGCTGTTGCAAGCAATCGAGCAACTGCGACCTGATGCCAGCCAAGCCTTGGGCAGTGGCGATGCTTGGCGTTGGTACAATGTGCTGTATCTACCCTATGTGCGCGAAATCAACCGCAAAACTGCGATCGATTGGCTGCGGCGCGGCCTTAGTGATCCATTAATTGATGCGAGTGTGTTAAGTTGGTTGGCTGATATTGATGAAGATACCTTTTATAAGTGGCAACGCCGCGCCTCAGATTTGATCGCGGCTCAATTGTGGGAGCAACAGTTGAAATTATTGCAAGCAATAGTTGGGTAAGGATTGTGATTGAATGAGGGGGTATGGATTTTCGATTTTATCGTGTTTCTCCTCCCTTCCGTCCCTCCGCTGGAGGGAAACGCAGGGTGTTTTCATCCCCCTGCACCCCCTAAAGTTCAATTTGAGGATTATAGACGTGTAATAGATCAAGCAATAATATGCTTAATTATTGAGAATACAAAAATCTCTACTATTCAATCATGATATTGGGCTATGACTAATATTCAGATTAATGTTGAAGCATGTTACGAACTTCATCCATCGTATATGGCTCTTTGCGCATATGAATAACAGCATGACAATTCGGGCATACAGGGCGCAAATCATCAATGGGATCAATTTCGTAGTTTTCGCCAATACTAGCCAGCGGCTTAAGATGATGGATATGGATAAAACCTTTTGCTAATTCGCCATAGGCTTTGGCAAAATCAAAATTGCAAATAACACAAGTTGACCCATAGTGCTCAATACAACGTTGACGGGCTTCGGGATTTCGCTCATAACGAGTTACTAATGATTGATATTCTGCCCCCTCAATGAAAATCTCTGGACTTGCTATTGGTTGATGAGCTTGTGTTGCTGGTAAGTCAAACAAATTTCCTTGGATTGCAGTTGACCAATCTTCTTCGACAGTAGATACATTTTGTATAGGTTGTTTTCGTAGATCTAGGATAAGGCGTTCAGGATTTGATTGTATCCAAGGGTCAATAATCGAATTAAATTCTTCAATCCATTGGTGAGAATACACCTCATGTCGCATTGTAGATACAATCATAATTTCATCATTTTGCACAATTTTTCTATTATCTGGCAAATCTGGGGTATTCCATCCTTGTACAATCACTATTGTATCATCCTTAAATAGATATCTTTCTTTTTTATACCCTTTTTCTTTAAATATGATTCGAATATAATTATTTATTTCTTTAGTGTAAACATAATTAACTAATATTTTCTGATATCCATCATTCCTAAGTGCTAGGTCATCTTTGGGATAAACATAAATAGTTGCTTGATCAACTCTTTGAGGAATAGTCATATAAAACAACTCCTACAATCAGGACTGAGGATATTACTTAAACTAAATAGAGCATAGAACCAAGCATAATCTATGCTCTATGTTCTATGCTCTATGCTCTTCGGCTAGCCAATCATTGTGCCAGCGACCGTATTTTCGCGGCGAGCCTCGATGACATCCTTGACGCGATTGAGTTTATCCAAAATGCGACTAAGTTGATCGATGCTCTCAATGCGGATGGTGGCAAGCAAGGTGGCGCGGCCATGATGTTTATTATCCAATTGCTGTACGGCTTGAATGTTGATATTGCCATCAGCGATTGCATTGGTCACATCACGCCAAAGCCCGACCCGATCCCATGCTTCGATGCGAATTGGTACAGGATAGGATTGTTTTTCGGTTGTCCCACCCCAATCAACATCGATCAAACGTTCGCGGTTGCGTTCATGTAAAACGTTATGGCAATCCATGCGGTGAACAGTGATGCCATGGCCACGAGTGGTATAGCCAATCACGGCCTCAGGATAAACCGGATTGCAGCAGTGGGCGATGCGAGTATAAACATCGGTTTCGCCGCGCACGATAATTGTGCCTGGTTTGACTGGCTTGGAAGGCGGTGCGATTGTGGGAATTGCCGCCAATGGCTCTTCCTCAGCACCTTTATCGCTGATGACACGCTGAATTGCTTGGCGTGGCGAAAGATCGCCATTGCCAATCGCTGCCAGAAAATCCTCGCTATTTTTCATGGCATTGGCGCGAATCAACTCTTCCATGGTTGGGCGTACACCCAAACGTTTGAGTTCTTTATCAATTAATTCGCGGCCCGCCGAAATATTGACATCGTTTTCTTGGCGACGGAACCAGCGCTTGATATGGGTGCGTGCACCATTCGATTTAACATATTCCAGCCAGTCGCGCGAGGGGCCGCGCGGCACTTTGCTGGTCACAACATCAACAATTTCGCCATGTTGCAGTTGATAATACAGCGGCACTGGTTTGTTGTTGACCCGCGCCCCAATACAGCGATTGCCAACCTCGGAGTGAATCCGATAGGCAAAATCGATCGGGGTCGAGCCTTTGGGCAGATCGATGATTTTGCCCTTGGGAGTGAGCACAAATACCTGATCGCGCAGCACATCTTCCTTGACCGTCTCGAAAAACTCGGTCGGATCAAGGTCGCGCTGGCCGTTGATTGCTGAGCGCAGCCAAGCTAATTTGGTTTCAAACGATTGATCGTGTTTGTTGCCAAAGCCTTCTTTATAGCGCCAATGGGCGGCAATCCCATATTCAGAAACTTCGTGCATCTCGTAGGTGCGAATTTGCACTTCACATGGCTGCTCACCTGGAATCACCACAGTTGTATGCAGCGAACGATACATGCTCTCCTTGGGAACAGCAATATAATCGTCGAATTCGCTCATAATTGGAATCCAAGTTGAGTGCACTAAACCCAACACACGATAACATTCATCAACGCTATTGACCATAACCCGCACTGCCAATTGATCATAAATTTGATCAAGGCTTACGCTCTTGCGCTCCATTTTGCGGGCAATTGAATAGATGTGTTTCGGGCGGCCTGTTACTTCAGCTTTAATATTATCGCGGTCGAGAATCTGCTTGAGGCGGGCAATGACCCGTTGCACGATCCGCTCACGGGTTTCGCGGCGCAAGTTGAGCTGACGGCCAATTTCGCTATACTTGTCGGGGTTGATATAGCGAAACGAAAGGTCTTCTAGCTCCCACTTGAACTGCCAAATCCCAAGGCGATGGGCGAGTGGTGCATAAACTTCGAGGGTTTCGCGGGCGATGCGTTGTTGTTTATCGGGGCGCATTGCGCCAAGCGTGCGCATATTGTGCAAGCGGTCGGCCAGCTTGATCAGCACCACGCGCGGGTCATCGGCCATCGCAATAAACATCTTGCGATAGGTGATCGCTTGGGCTTCTTCGATGCTTTTGGCTTCCAGCTTGCTCAGTTTGGTCACGCCATCGACGATATGGGCGACTTCGCGGCCAAAATCGGCGCGAATTTGCTCCAAAGTAATCGGCGTATCTTCAACTACATCGTGCAACAGTGCGGCGGCGACCGATTCGGGGTCGAGCTTCATATCGACCAAAATATGGGCCACTTGCACCGGATGCAGAAAATAAGGCTCCCCCGATTTACGAATTTGGGGAGCATGGGCGACCTTGGCTACATCCCAGGCTCGCTCGATTAATTGAAATTCATCAAGCGGCCAGTAGGTACGCATGCGGCTGATCAGCGCTTCGCTTTCATGAACTGGCGGTGGACTAGCGGGAGTTGGCACGGTGTGTTTTGGGCTCTCGCTATGGGTAGCATCATCATTATAAGAACTAGGCATATGGGGTGCGAGGTCCATAATGACCCTCGTTTCTAGCGTCATTGCGCTGTTGTGTCGCGATCCATTTTCTGCTGATTGTAGCGAACAGATTAACACGCCGCTATACACATGTCAAGCAAATCGTATGCCACAATGACGCGCTGTGTTATGCAGATTACCCAAACGCCAATTGACACATTGCACAAATTAACATAGAATAGCTTTAACTCTGATTTAACACACCTCTTGGTCTAACACATACACGTTCGCCAACTTTTGCCCAACTAAACAAACTCAACTCGTCAACCAGACGAACTAGGTTTCCCCTCCTGCGATGATGCAGAATGCACCAATGAAGGCTCTCCCGCAGCGATGACGCTGGTGGTTTACCCAACGTTTCTTTGTGCTACCTGAAAATGCGCCATGGTATAGGGCAGCGTTGCTAACGCCGTCGCGTATTTGCCAACTCCCTGCGCGAAAGGAGACCTCGCATGAACCGCCTGTTGTATGACCCACGCTTTGAACACGATGCATGTGGCATTGGCTTTGTCGCTCGAATTGATGGAAAACCAACCCATGCAACAGTGAGCTTGGCTCTCGCGGCGCTTGGTAGTCTGACCCATCGCGGTGGGATTGCCGCCGACGGTCTGACAGGTGATGGCGCTGGCCTCTTAACCACCATTCCACGCGCATTTATGGCTCGTGAATTAGCTGCTCGCCGCATTTTGGCTAACCCGCAACGCATCGCAGTTGGCATGATCTTTTTGCCAACTAACAATACCGAACGTGCCCGCGAATTGATCGACGATGCCCTCGTCTGGCGAGGCTTACGACCGCTTGGTTGGCGTGAAGTACCGCTTGATCGTGAGCAACTTGGCCCGATTGCCCGTGATATTTGCCCACAGATTGAGCAAGTTTGGGTTGATCGCCCCGCCACGATGGACGACGATAGCTTTGAACGCGAACTCTACCGCGCCCGCCGCCGCGCCGAACGTACCGCCCTCGCCGAGAACATCGACCTCTACATTCCTTCACTCTCTTGTCGCACGATTGTTTATAAAGGCTTGATGCTGCCAAGTCGGCTCTCGCTGTTCTACCCCGATTTGGCCGATAGCGATTATATTGCCAGCGCTGCGGTTTACCACCAACGTTATTCCACCAACACGATGCCAACTTGGAGCCGCGCCCAACCCTTCCGCGTGGTCAGCCACAACGGCGAAATCAACACCTTGGCTGGCAATGTGAACTGGATGCGAGCACGCGAAGCCCATCTCTCCAGCCCACTGCTCGGCAATGTGCGCGAACTTGCGCCAATCGTTGACGAACGGGGCAGCGATTCAGCCCAATTCGATAATGTGCTGGAATTGTTGGTACGTGCTGGCCGCGATGTGCGCCATTCCTTATTAATGATGATGCCCGAAGCGTGGGAACATATCGCTGATTTGCCCCAAGATGTGCGCGATTTCTACCAGTGGCACGCTAATTTGATGGAAGCATGGGACGGCCCCGCCGCCATGACCTTCTGCGATGGCAAAATTGTTGGCTCAGCCTTGGATCGCAATGGCTTGCGCCCTGCCCGCTATATCGTCACCGATGATGGTTTAGTGGTTGTGGGCAGCGAGGTCGGCGCAACTCCAGTCGATGAAGATCGCATTATTCGCAAGGGCCGGCTTGGCCCAGGCCAGATGATCGCTGTTGATCTCATCAAAGGCCAATTGTTGGATAATACCGCTGTCAAAGCCATGTTTGCTGCCCGCCAACCCTACGGCCAATGGCTGCAAAACAAGAGCGTCGATTTGGCCGAGTTGGTTGATGCCTACAACGAAGCCGCCGTCGAACTCAACCCCGACGATTTATTGCGCTTGCAAGCAGCGTTTGGCTATACCGACGAAAACTTGGCGATGGTGCTCAAGCCAATGGGTCGCGAAGGCGCTGAACCAATTGGCTCGATGGGCGATGACACCCCAATGGCGGTATTCTCGAACTTGGCTCGCCCAGTGTATGGCTACCTCAAGCAACGCTTTGCTGAAGTTACCAACCCACCAATTGATCCCTTGCGCGAACAATTGGTCATGTCGTTGTCGATTCGCTTAGGGCCACGCCACAATATTTTGCTTGAACGCCCTGATCAAGCGCACCAAATTGCCTTGGCCAGCCCAATTTTGCGCAATATCGAGCTAGCAGCGTTGCGAGCTTGTACTGATCGCAGTTTTGGCACCGCCACCTTGGATACCACTTTCCCTGTCACCGACGATGTTCAATGGATCGAGCATGCGCTTGATGACTTGTGTAGCAGCGCCGATCGCGCCTTGGATACTGGGGCAACCATTCTTGTGTTGAGTGATCGCGACGTTGCGCCTCAACGAATTGCCATCCCAACTGTCTTGGCGCTCGGCGCAGTTCACCATCATCTAATTCGCACTGGTCGCCGTTCAACTTGCTCGTTGATTGTCGAAACGGGCGAAGCTCACGAAGTCCATCATGTAGCTGTTTTGGTTGGCTACGGCGCTGAAGCCGTCAACCCCTACGTTGCCATCGCCACGATTCGCGAAATTGCCAAAGAACGCTCACGCACCCCAATCACTGCCGACCAAGCCGAAGATAACTACGTGCATTCGTTGGAAAAAGGCTTACTCAAAGTGATGTCGAAGATGGGGATTTCGACCGTCGATAGCTACTGTGGAGCACAAATCTTCGAGGCGATTGGCTTAAGCGATGCCGTGATTGCCCGTTGTCTGACTGGTACGCCATCACGCTTTGGCGGAGCCGATTGGCAACGTTTGAGTCGCGAAAGCTACCAACGCCATGGCCAAGCGTTTGGTTTGGAAAAGCCAGCCCTCAGCCACCCAGGCTTGTACAAATTCCGCAAAGATGGCGAATATCACGCCTTCCAACCAGCAGTGGTGCACGCTTTGCAAAAAGCAGTGCGGGCAGCAGTCGATAATGGCGCAGATTTCGAAGCGGGCTATGCAACCTATCGCGAATATAGCGATTTGCTGAACCAACGCCAACCATCCGACCCACGCGATTTGCTGGATTTTGTCGCAACTGAGCCAATTGCAATCGACGAGGTTGAGTCAATTGAAACGATTGTCAAACGCTTCTCGACAGCGGCAATTTCCTATGGCTCGTTGAGCGCCGAAGCTCACGAAACCTTGGCAATCGCCATGAATCGGCTCGGCGGCATGAGCAATAGCGGTGAAGGTGGCGAAGACCCAGAGCGCTTTGGCACTGAAAAAGTCAGCGCAATTAAGCAAATTGCCTCAGGCCGCTTCGGGGTTACGCCCAGCTACCTGATGAATGCCCGCGAATTGCAAATCAAAATGGCCCAAGGCTCCAAGCCAGGTGAAGGCGGCCAAATTCCAGGTAATAAAGTTACCGAAGACATTGCCCGCACCCGCCACACCACGCCAGGCGTAACCTTGATTTCGCCACCACCCCACCACGATATTTATTCAATTGAGGATTTAGCTCAGTTGATTTACGACATGCGCACGATCAACCCCACCGCTGCGGTTTCGGTCAAGCTTGTCTCGGAAATGGGGGTTGGCACGATTGCCGCAGGTGTGGTCAAAGGTGGCGCTGATGTGGTGTTGATTAGTGGTAATTCGGGCGGTACTGGCGCTTCACCCTTGTCATCAATCAAAAACGTCGGCATTCCGTGGGAAATTGGCTTGGCTGAAACTCAACAAACTCTGATGATCAACCAACTGCGCGATCGGGTGCGCGTGCGGGCCGACGGTGGCTTGCGCACTGGCCGCGACGTAGTAATGGCCGCTTTACTTGGCGCAGATGAATATTCCTTTGGCACCTCAGCGCTGATTGCCGAAGGCTGTGTGATGGCTCGTGCCTGCCACAATAACACCTGCCCAGTTGGGATTGCTACTCAACGCGCCGATTTACGCGCCAAATTCCCTGGCAAACCTGAGCATGTGATGGCCTTTATGCAGTTTATCGCCCAAGAAGTACGTGAATTGCTGGCCCAACTTGGCGCTCGCAGTTTGAACGAAATTATTGGCCGCGTCGAATTATTGCGCCAACGCCAAACCAACAACCCCGACCACGATGCGCTCGATCTTAGCCCATTGTTGGGCTTGGCCAATGCTGGCCCACGGCGCTTCAATGGTATGCCGCAATTGGTTGGTATCGATCGGCTCAATCAATTTTTGGTCGATAGCGCCTTACCAAGTGCCAAAGCTGCTCAAGAAGTGATTATCAACGCCGAAATCACTAACGAAGATCGCTCAACTGGCATCACCTTGGCAGGCGAATTGGCGCTGCTCAAAAATACTGGTCACGTCAGCATGAATTTTGCTGGCAGTGCTGGCCAAAGTTTTGCTGCCTTCGCGACGCGCGGCATGCAACTCAACTTGGTTGGCGATGCTAACGATTATGTTGGCAAAGGCTTGGCTGGTGGCGAAATTGTCGTCAGACCACGGCCAACCGCCCAGTTCCTTGCCCACGAAGCCACGATTATTGGCAACACCGCCTTGTACGGCGCAACCAGTGGTAGCTTGTATGCTGCTGGCCGCGCTGGCGAACGCTTTGCTGTGCGCAATAGCGGCGCGGTTGCTGTCATTGAAGGCATCGGCGAGCATGGTTGCGAATATATGACAGGTGGCACGGTTGTGGTGCTTGGTAGCACTGGCAACAACTTTGGTGCAGGTATGAGTGGTGGTCAAGCCTTTGTCTACGACCCCAACGAAACCTTCCTTGGCCGCCTCAACGACGATATGGTGATCGCCGAACGGGTTGAATCACCACTGGTTGCCGACCACTTGCGCGAACTGATCGAACGCCACGCGGCACTAACGGGAAGTGTCCAGGCCAACGATATTCTCGCCAACTGGGAAGATCAACAAGGAGCCTTCTGGCACATTATTTCCAAGGCGGCCCATGCTGCGGCTGCTCAAAATAACCAACCAGAACTGGCTAAAGTCGCCGCTTAACGCTAGTCACTCCACACACAGCAAGTAGCAGCGATCAAGGATGATCGCTGCTACTTGTTTAACGTATTAAGCTCTAGCGTAGTAGATTAAGCCAAGAAGTAAAAATTTAATAAAGAATACCGTGAAGCGTAAGGATGCTCGTAAGGTTCAAGCTTTAGGCTGCTTGTTAATGGGCAATTCAGATTAAACACCCATTCAGCAATTTTAGAGAATAGCTATGAGCGACCAACCCGCAGCGTCAGATTCAGCCGCATCAACCAATCTTCAGACAGCCCTCAATGCTGAGGTGGCGTTTGGTCTTCGCCCAACCGTAACAGGATTGGGTTTTTTATATTTGTTATTTAGTATTGCCCATGCATTGGTTTTGCCTGCCCCGATTAAACTACCAATGGTCATCGTAGCGCTCAGTAGTGTCATTTTTTTTGGATTTTGGTGGTGGCGCTTGCAAAGCTGGCAACCATCCCCCGAACTGACCCATCCGCTCGCCACGCTCTTTATCGTGGTTGGCGGCTTCAATAGCATTTTGCATATTTGGCTTAGCGGCGAAACTCACCAAAGCACAAATATTGCCTTTATTTTAATTGGCACTGGCTGTTTGCTGCTTTCTTGGAATTGGTTCATCGTAGCGAGTGGGGCGATTTTGCTGGCGTGGATTGCGGCGATCATTTCGTTGCCAACTTCGCCACTGACCATGCATTTTATTTTTATGGTGGTCAGTGCCACGATTGCGGCGGCCACAATTCAAGGGATTCGTTTGCGCACGGTCAAGGGCTTGATCAAATTGCGCTTGCAAGAAAGCACCTACAAACAAGAGCTACAAGAGGCCTTAATTCAAATTAAAATGAGCGAGGAGCGTTTTCGAGCCTTGGCCGAAGCAACATCCGAAGGGGTGGTCTTGCAGGATGAAGGCGTGGTGATGGATGCCAACGAACGCTTTGGCGAGATGTTTGGCTATCATCGGGATGAAATTCTCGGCCACTCGTTACGTGAATTTGTCGAGCCACAGTCGCTGCAACGGGCAATGCAAAAATATAAAGATGGTGCGCCCTATGAAGTTACCGCGCTACGCAAAGATGGCAGCACGTTTATCGCCTTGGTGTTGGGCACCAATTTGCCCTATAGCAATCGGGTGGTACGGGTCGCGGCGGTGCGCGATATTACTGAGCAGCGCCATTTTGAAAATTTATTGCTGACGGCCAAAGATGATGCTGAGGCCGCCAACCGCGCCAAAAGCACCTTCCTCTCAACTGTCAGCCACGAATTACGCACGCCACTCAACGCGATCGTTGGCTATAGCGAGATGATCTACGAAGATTTGATCGATCGCAGCATGCCTGAGTTGGCCATGGATATGACCCGCATCCGTAGCGCTAGCGACCGCTTGCTGAGCCTGATCGATGGCGTTCTGACGATTACCGATCTCGATGCTGAAGTTGTGCGTTTGGAGTATGAAACGATCGATTTGGCGCTCGCGATTGGCAGCATCAGCGACCAATTGCAAGCCAAAGCCCAAGATAACAAAAATACTGTGCAATTGTTGGGCAGCCAAAACTGGGGTTCGATTATCAGCGATGATCATAAATTGCGCATGATTATTTACCATCTGCTCGATAATGCAATTAAATTTACCCACGCAGGCTTAATTAGCATCTCGGTGCAACGCTTGCAACACGCTGCTGGCGGCTGGCTCGAAATTGCAATTCGCGATACAGGCATTGGCATCGCCCATGAGCAATTTGAACGTATTTTTGAGCCATTTGTCCAAGCCGATTCCTCGGCCACCCGCCAATATGAAGGCACTGGCTTGGGCTTGGCAGTGAGCATGCGGCTGGCTCGTGCTTTGGGCGGCACGATCGAGCTTGATAGCCGCCTAGGGATTGGCTCAACGTTTACCTTGCATATGCCCGAACATCCCACCAAACCCAATTTGCCTTCACCTCAAATGTCACATGCCAACGTGTAACCATCAACACGCCCAAAAGCTAGCGAATTTTTTGACAGTAGTAAACCGCTCCTTGACAATCCAAACCAAGCGGATGATACTGTCGTCTGTGAGCATAGCATCCTCTATGGTGTCGATTAAGCAACAATAGCCTAAGAGCCGTTTGGGTTAAACCATGTGGTTCAGGTTTGTGCTTTCGGTATGCCCATACCACAATCCGTTTATTCAACGAGCAACAGCGGTTCAATAGTACCTTTGGTGGCTGCATGGGTTGAAATATGCCGTATCAGTAATTTATCAGCAGCTAACGAGCAAGGTTTGATTGACGCTAGAATCTGCCACGCCCTATGATAAGAGCATCTAAACATAATGGGGGCAGTTATGATGAGTAGTATGGCCGCAGTTGCGCCGAACCCTCAAGCGCTGGCTTGGGCTAGGGCTGGTTTGTTGGCAATCAAATATGGGCGGTATCGTGATAGTGCTGCTTTATTGACTCGCGCAGTTAAGCTTGACCCAATGTTGGGCGAGGCTTGGCGTTGGTTGGGCGCACTGCATAGCGGGCAACGTCAAGCCTATTGTTTGCGTTGGGCACAACGATCATTGCCGAGTGCCACCATTCCGCGCTTGCCGAGCGTCGTCGCGCAACCTGCAGCGCCAGTTCGCAGCAAAGCCAAACCGCAACGCCGAGGCTATTGGCGCAAAGTTGCCCGTTGGTCGAGCGCCGCTGCCCTCGCTGCCTTGCTTGGGTTTGGTGGTTTTCAAGCGGCCTACGCTAATCGGGTTTATCCTGGCATTCAGGCTTTTGGTCAATCGCTGAGTGGCTTGACCAGCAACGAAGCCGCCCAAGCGATTTTGCCAACCTTGCAAGCCTGGAACAACCACCATTTTAAAGTGCAATTGGGCGATCAAACCGCGATTGTGCCATTTAATGCCTTGACGAGCTTTGATCCACGTGTGATTGCTGAACGGGCGTTGCAAATTGGCCGCGAAGATTCGTGGTCGCAGCGTTTGAGCAATCAAAGTTTGGGAATTGTCGGGACAATCAAGGCCGATGGTTTATTGCTCAATCAAGCTTCACTTGATCAGGCCATCCAAACCTTGGCTGAAGCTAGCGATCGGCCTGCCGTCGATGCGCAATTTCAGTACAATGCCGATGGTGCTTGGGCGGTCAGCAACGATGTGATTGGCCTCAAACTTGATCGTGATCAAACTAAAGCCGCTTTCCAAGCAGCCTGGGATCAGATTGATTGGGCCGCTGCACCGCGTGATTATGAGGTTGTGGTTGTGCAGCAAGCGTTGCAACCCCAGCAAAAAGCCACTGAACTTAACGCGATGTTGCCAACCCTCAATCAACAAACTGCCGCCCCATTGATCATCACAATCAAGGGCAACGAGCATCGTTTTGATCGCACGAGCTTGCTGGATTTGCATACATTGCCCCAAGCAGGCCAACATTTTGGCAATAATGATGCAGCAATCAAGGCAATTGTGCAGGAATTGGCTCAAAACTATGATCAGCCAGCCCAAGCCTCACGGCTAGTACGCAACGGCAATCGGGCAACTGAATGGCAATTTGGCCAAATTGGCTACACGCTTGATCAGGCGCAACTGCAAACTCAAATTGGTCAAGCCCTCAACAATGCCAATAATGCAGCCTTGGATTTCTCGTTGCATGAAACTGCGCCACCTGCTGGTGAGCTTGAAGCCTTGGGGATTTATCAAGTGATTGGGGTTGGCGCATCGGATTTTAGCTCCTACCCCGATTACAATCGTGATCGCAATGTTGAAGTTGGCGGCAAGGAATTTGATGGTCTATTGATTGCTCCTGGTGAAGTAGTATCGTTTGGTGGCACGGTCGGCGATATTTCGCTGGAAAAAGGCTACCAAATTGGCGAGATGATTGAAAATGGTGTGGCTGTGCCAAGCATTGGCGGCGGGATTTGCCAAGTTTCAACGACGCTATTTCGCGCGGCATTTTGGGCGGGCTTACCAATTGAGGAGCGCCACAACCATAGCTGGCGGTTGGCTTGGTACGAAGTTGATGCGCCCGCAGGTATGGATGCGACGATCGCCTTGGGCGGGCCAGATCTCAAATTTCGTAACGATACCAATGGCTATATTTTGATTGATGTCGAAACCGATCTAGTTAAGAAAAACCAAACTTTTACCTTGTATGGCAGCGACACAGGCCGCACGGTAACGATGGAAGCAAGCGGCAATGGCTGGAATTTCTTCCAAATTTTTCGTACTATTACCGAGCGCGATGGCACAAGCCGCAGCGATCGTTGGGATAGCTATTATACGCAGTAGGGAGGCTTTGTGGAGCCAAAAGCACCAGAACCAATCATCAAAACAATCCCATCTTGGCGCGATTTAGCCCGTTGGACAATCACCGCATTTGCGATTTGGCTGGTGGCGTGGTTGCTTTGGCGCACGGGAAATCAACTTTTGCCGTTTGTGGTTGGCTTGGCGTTTGCCTATTTGCTCTTGCCTCTGGTTAACAAGTTAGAGCGCTGGATTCCGCGCTGGGCAGCGATTTTAGTAGTCTATTTGGTTGGTTTGGGGATTATGACTGGCTCGGTTCTGTATATTGTGCCGCCTGCAATCGACCAAGTGTATGGGTTTGGTAAATCATTGCCGGGCTTTTATGAAAATACCCTCGAACCCAAAATTAACGAAGGCCTAACCTGGTATCGGAGCGAAGTGCCCGCCGAGATTCAAGAAGATATTGATAAGCAAGTGAGTAAAGGCATCACTACAATCAAAGAAAATGCTACTAATTATGTCGAAACAGGCGTAAATGGCATTTTAAATGGCTTAGGGGTAATTTTTCAAACAATTATCTTCCTCGCAGGCTTTTTGATTATTCCATTTTGGCTGTTTTATGTGCTGCTTGATGAACGTAAAGGCAAGGCAGCCGTGATTCGCATGATTCCCAAAGCGGTGCGAACTGATGTATTAACCGTGCTTTCGATTTTTGATCGGGTGTTTTCGGCTTATATTCGCGGCCAATTAACGCTTGGTTTGATTATCGCAATTATGTCGTACATTGGTTTGTGGATTGTTGATTTGGTGATGCCTGGCGAGATCCCCTACAAATTGCTGCTAGCCTTGGTTGCTGGCTTCACCGAATTAATTCCGGTGATTGGGCCGATTATTGGGGCGATTCCGGCGGTAATTGTTGGCTTAACCACCTCGTTGCCAATGGGCTTGGTGATTGCTGGTTTATACATCGTGATTCAGCAAATTGAAAATAATTTCCTTGTGCCACGGATTATCGGGGCAATTGTGGAAATTCATGAAGCCGTATTGATGCTGCTGTTGGTGATTGCTGGCACGGTTTCGGGCTTGCTTGGGGTGATTATTTTCGCCCCAATGGCAGCGGTGGCCCGCGATAGCTACCAATATATCACTGGTCGGCTGCGCCAACCCAACGATCCTCGCTATTTGCGAGCTGGCGAGTTGCCGTGGGAACATAAAGAAGAACCTGAAACGCCGATGCCACCAATGTTGGCGTTGCAAAATAAAGCTTAATTGTTGCTGCCCCTTGGTTTGTACAAACGCCAAGGGGCAGTTGCTTAAACTGATCGCCGAAGGCCACTGCATAACACCACTCATCGTAGTATAATAGCGCCATCTTGGACTTGGGGAGACCGATCCATGGGCCGCAACTCGTCTTTTCGCATTTGGCTAACTCGTATTCGTCCTCTTGCTTGGGCCTTAGCTTGCTTTGCGCTCATGCTCTTCGGCTACACCTTTACCACCACGATTCCGACTGATCGCCTGACGGTGATTGCGAGTATTTTGGGGGTAGCGGCGCTGGCCTTGCCATGGTTGTTTAATCCTGAGGGCGATTGGCGCGAGTTGCGCACGCTGGGAATTTTGGCCTTGCCCTTGAGCGTGGCGATTCTCAGCGAGGGCTATAATACGGCGCTCTGGTCGGTGCTCTTGATTCCGGCGATTGCGATTCCACAAATGTTGCCGCCGCGTTGGGCTTTCAGTGCCATTGCCTTGATGGTGATTGCCTGGGCGGTCAGCAATGTCTTGGTTCCAGCTGTCGCGGTCGAAACTGTGGCGATTGAAGTTGGTTTACGGAGTTTGGGCTTTGTGCTGGTGGCAATTGCGGTGTGGTTGGCGGCTCGACCACGTTTTGATTATCCCGCCATGCTGCCCGAAGCGCCGATTCGTCGGGCAACTCGGGCTGCTGAGCGCTTGCGTGGCTCGCTTAGCCCTGAAGAAACTCTCGAAGAATTAGCCAGCGCTGCCAAAGCTTGTGGCCCGTTTATTTTTGCCAGCGCCTCGACCGTCGATTGGCGGGCGCGAGTGCTGCGTATGGCCGTGGCGATTGGTGGCAGTGGCCGCACGCTTGGAGCAACCGAAATGCTCTCAATTCCTTGGGATGAAATTACGGTGCTGCTGCGCGATGATCGGCGCATTGGCGATAATGCCTATCTCGCCGATTCGCTGCCCTTCCGTGATATTGCGGGCGAACACTATATGCTGGTGCCAGTCCGCACTGCGACTGGCGAGATTTGTGGTTTGCTGACGGTTGGCGATGATGACCCCAAAGCCCGCAAACGCTTGACTGAAACTGCGCCATTGCTCGAATTATTGGCTTCGCAAGCCGCCGCTGTGCTTGAAAACGCGGCGCTCCAAAACACGCTTGCCCAACGAATCGAAGCCACGACCGCCGAAATGGGTCGCACCGCCGAAGATGCAATGCGGGCACGCACTCGCGCCGAAAGCATGTATCAGATTGTGCGGGCACTCAGCGGCACACTCGAACCACAACCATTGCTTGATCAAGCCCTGTTGTTGATTGCCCAAGCCACCCAAGCCGAGCGCGGCGGGATTATGCTGATCGATCATAAAAATGGGCGTTTGGCTTTCAGTACCAACCTTGATCGCAATATCACGCGCACCGAGGCGATTTCCTTGGAGCGTGGTCAAGGCTTGGCAGGCTGGGTCGTTGAACATCGTGCGCCTGTAATTATTCCCAATACTGCCGAAGATAGCCGTTGGATGGTGCGCACCGATTACGACAAAAAAGGTCGTTCAGCGCTGGCCGTGCCGATGGAGCAAGATGGGCGAGTCGCTGGGGTGATTGTGCTGATCAACAGCCGCATCAATCACTTTACCCAAGAGCATATTCAATTTGTGCAGGTCATTGGCGATCAAGTGATGACGATGCTGAGCAATGTGCAGCTCTATCGCGCCACGACCGAGCAAGCTCGCCGTTTGAGCCAAGCCCTTGAGCAACGTGAAGAAGAAGTTAGCCGTAGTTTGGCAATTGTGCGTTCGATTGGCGATGGCGTGGTGGTGGGAGATCGGGTTGGCCGCATTCGCTTGATTAATCCGGCTGCCGAGCAATTGCTGAATATCGAGGCTGCTGAATGGTTGGGCAAGCCCTTGATGAGTCTGCCTGGTGCGCCGGAGAGTGAGCCACGCCTGACCGAAAAGCAAACCTATCAGCAATTTGAGCTAAGCGGGCGCATGATTCGCGCTTCAAGTACACCAGTCTTTACTTCGCAAAGCGAATGGCTAGGCAGTGTGGTGGTCTATCACGATATTACAGCGGCAGAATTGGCCGATCGCATGAAAACAGAGTTTGTGGCGACGGCCTCGCACGAATTGCGCACCCCATTAACCTCGATTAGCGGCTACATTGATTTGCTGATGTTAAACACGCTTGGCCCCTTGACCGAGCAACAACGCCAATTTTTGAGCGTGGTCAAGAACAACATCGAACGCTTGAATGCAATTCTCAATGATTTGCTCGATGTTTCGCGCATCGAATCGGGCAAAGTTCGCTTACAACGCAAGCCAATTAATCTCGATGAAGTCATTCAATCGACGGTTATGGCGATTCATCAGCAATGGAGTGGCAAGCAAATTTCCTTGGCGCTCGATGTGCCCGACGATTTGCCGCCAGTGATTGCCGACCCCGAACGCATGCGCCAAATCGTCACCAATTTGATCTCGAATGCCTACAAATATACCCGCGACGGCGGCAGAATTGATGTTGTGGTCAGTAATGGCGGCGATTCAGTCACCCTAGCGGTCAAAGATAGTGGCGTGGGCATCGCTGCTGATGATCAAAAACATATTTTTACCCGCTTCTTCCGTTCGGAAAACCCGCTCAAGGAGCAGGCTGGTGGTACGGGCTTGGGCTTGAACATCACCAAATCGCTGGTTGAGTTACATGGTGGCAAAATCTGGTTTGATAGCGAAGAAGGTCGCGGCACAACCTTTAATGTACAACTGCCGGTCGGCGGCGATTCCGACTGGACTCCCGCTTCATGGCTTGAAGGAGTGTAAAGGAGCTTGCAATGCCAACCCAACAGTTGATTGATCTCGAACATTTTTTGCAAGCCGATTTTCAGCATGCTGAGTTAGTTCAGGGAGTTGTGCAGCCTGTGAGCCCAGTTCAACTACAACATAGCCTGATTGTTACCAAATTGCTGGTTAGCCTCAGCTTATGGAATCAAACCCAGCCTCAACCGGGGTTGGTTGGCACAGAATTAGGCTTTATTCTTGGCCCCAATACCTTGCGTGCTGCCGATGTATTTTTTATTAATTCAAATCAGCTAGGACAACAGCAAGGCGGCGATGGATATTGGCAAGGTGCACCAAGTTTGGCGGTCGAAGTTATCTCGCCCAATGAGCGGGCGATTGATGTTGAAGAAAAAATTAATGATTATTTGGCTGCCAATCTGCAATTAATGTGGATTATTTACCCGCGTTTGGGCAGTGTGCATCAGATTGAACCAACCCAGCCGCGACGAATTTTAGGCATCAACGATTGTTTGGAGCATGCGCGAATCTTGCCGCAGTTTATTGTGCCGATTCGGGAGTTGTTAAGCTAGTGCGGCGGCGCAAACCACAACCTTTGAATGACCAGCGCCGCGAGGTGTTATTATGGTTGGCCCAACGTGGCTGGACATTAGCTCAATTAGCAGCAGCAAGCGGCTGCGATCTGACAATTTTACGGGCTTGGTTGGAAGGCAAGCGTTCATTGAGTGAAGCCGAACGCTTAGCGATTGAGGAAGCATTAACATCACACCATGAATAAACTTTATTTTGGCGATAATTTGGCTGTTTTGGCAACCCTGCCAGCGGCCAGCTATGATTTAATTTATATTGACCCGCCCTTCAATACTGGCAAAATTCAAAGCCGCACCCAATTGCGCACGATTCGCTCCGAGCAGGGCGATCGGGTTGGCTTTGGTGGTCATCGTTATAGCAGCGTTAAAATTGGCGAGCGAGCGTATGGCGATAGCTTTGATGATTTTCTGGCATTTATTGAGCCGCGTTTGCTTGAAGCTTACCGTTTGCTGAAGCCCCAAGGCAGCTTCTTTTTTCATATTGATTATCGCGAAGTCCATTATTGCAAGGTGCTGCTCGACCAAATTTTTGGCCGCGATTCGTTTATCAACGAAATTATTTGGGCCTACGATTATGGCGCTCGGTCGCGCAAAAAATGGTCAACCAAGCACGATACCATCCTGTGGTATGCCAAAGATCCCGAAAACTACACCTTTAATTATGATGATATTGATCGCATTCCCTATATGGCTCCTGGCTTAGTTGGCCCCGAAAAGGCTGCCCGAGGCAAAACGCCGACTGATGTTTGGTGGAACACGATTGTTAGCCCTAACGGCAAGGAAAAAACTGGCTATCCGACCCAAAAACCACTAGCAATTCTTAACCGGATTGTGCGGGTGCACTCCAACCCCAACGATCAACTACTCGATTTTTTTGCTGGCAGTGGCTCGTTTGGTGAGGCTGCTGCACGGAATGGCCGCAACTTCACCTTGATCGACCAAAATCCCCAAGCAATTGAGGTGATGCGCCAACGTTTGGCCTTCGCCGAGCCAGAATTTTACGAACTACCCTAGGGTACGATTTAACCACGAAGGACACGAAGTTTCACTAAGGTTTGGGTTATTGGTTCTCTGATGTCTTGTACAAAACTCAGGTTTCCAACAAGCCTAACATTCGTGCTCTTCGTGTCCTTCGTGGTTAAGAACTCAACAGCTATTTCCAGGTATCGTTGCGGGTGACCGTGCCGCTGCTTGGCGTGGTAAATGTACGGTTACTACCGCTTTCCCAAGTCACATTGCCTGAACCATCTTTCTTGATGTATTTGTATTCGATCGCCGTGCTGGCTGGCAAGTTGATCGTCTTGCTCCAAACTGGGTAGCTTGCTGATGAGAGCAACACAGCATTGGCGGTATTCCAGCTACCAAGTGCTGAGACGTTGCCAATCACATAGATATTTTGGCCCCAAACCGTGGTGGCATTTTCGTTGAAGGTTACTGCGATGCTGCCGCTTGGTGGGGTGGTTGGCACTGGAGTTGGGTTGGTGCCATTGATTTTTGCGCCACCGTGAATTGCCACTGAATCCATTGCGGCAACGGTGATCGTTGCTTGACCACTGCTATTGACGCTGATGGTTGGGCCAGAGCACGAGCCATTGCTGAAATCGCCGTGAATTACATCGCAGTAGGTTCCGGCGGGTAAGCCCGTAGCAAAGGTGCGGCTCAAACTGCTGCCTTCGCGGTTGATTGCTACGAAGCCCAAGCTGCCACGGCTGAACGAAATTTGATTATTGCCATTCGACCACCAGTTGCTGGTGCTGAAGGCCGTGCTAGTGTAGTTGCGGAAGCCAACCATATTGGCGATGCCGCGCCAGCGATGTTCACAAACCCAGTTGCTGCCACCGCAATCGGCGGTGTTGCCATTGTAGACATTGCTGCTGGGTGGGCCTTGGTCGCCGTTGCTGAAGTTGTAGCTCGACATAACTTGAGGATAACCATACGGCCATGCCAAGGCAAAGACGTTGGCAAGTTCGTAGAGTTTACCATCTTTGAAGGTAACGACATTGCCAGCGCCGCCATGGCCGCGTTGGTTGTCGTGGTTATCGGTGAAAACCACCGCACTATCGCTGGCGATAAAGCCCCATGGCGTGCCGAAGTTGCTCATGTTGGCAAGCTTGTCGGTTTTGAACATGCGGCCAATGTTGGTGCTGTATTTGAACTCAGTCACATCGCCGTTGCCCGTGTATTCGCCCGAGGTAATTGGCTCGCCGCCTTGGTCAATCACTTCTTGATAGATGTAAGGATTGCTGGCGCGGCTCATGATGTTGGCAATATCAGCGGCGGGCATATGCTTGGCTGCATCAATGCGGAAACCAGCTACGCCCAAACTGCGCAGATCATTCAAATAGGCAGCTAATTTGCCCCGAACATAATCTGATTCAGTTTTAAGATCGGCGAGGTTGACCAACTCACAATTTTGAACTTCCCAGCGATCTTGGTAGTTGCTGATATCGTCGTTGCCATTGCGGCCACAGTGGTGGAAATCTTGGGTTTGATAGTTGCCAGGGTAGTTGTAGCTAGTGTAGCTTGAGCCAGCTACGCCCGTGCCACTGCCCACGCCGGTCATGTGGTTGATCACGGCATCGACATAAATATCGACCCCAACAGCTTTACAGCGCGAAACCATGTTGGCAAACTCGGCGCGAGTGCCCGAGCGGCTCTGAATCTGATAGCTGACTGGTTGATAGCGCGTCCACCATTGCGAGCCTTGGATATGCTCTTGCGGTGGTGAGACTTGGACAGCCGAGAAACCCTTGGGTCCGAGCCAATTTTCGCATTCTTTGGCGATGTCAGTCCATTTCCATTCGAACAGATGGACAAACACCGTGCGTGGAGTCGTTTGGGCTTGCGTTGCCCGTGGAGCGGTTCCAAAAAAGCCAACCGAGAAGATGATCACAACCAAGACGAACAGTGTCAGCCGCGCCATTGCGCGAGTGGTCCGTGACATAAACGTCCCTCCTTTGGGGCGTGAACGGTTGATCGATATGTTAAATCTGCCGTGCCAACTTCAGGCCTAGGATTGTTGAAACGACACAGCACCTACGGGGAATGAATCAACGATGATTCATCGAGCCACTATCAATTTGTTTATAGATCGAACAAAGTTTTAGCCCTAGAAAAATACCGTCGTACTGAGTTGTGATGTTGGGTAGCGTTGTAAGTACGGTTAGGCAATTGTCCCGATTTGGGCTGGTACTTTTGGTTCGTTCGTTTGTTGGACGAAGTATACACAAGCGGTTTAGGCTTGTCAAGCAAAAATCTTTAGGAAATTTTAGCTTTTTAATACTTTGTAACAAATAGCAAGAATGAGGGGTCAGGATTCAGGGGCCAGGGTTAATGTAGAGGCGTAGAGAGCAGGATGGCTATTGGCTATCGGAATATTTTAGAATTTGCATGATCGTGCTTCCCAAAGCCTATAGCCTATAGCCACGCATCCTTCGTGCTCTTCGTGCTCTTCGTGGATCAATGTGCTAATCCATCCTTGCCAACCCCCAGCAAGATTGTTGAGAGCTTTTTGTGACAATCAGCACAAAGCCAGCCAAATTCATGGCAAATTGATCAAAAATTCATGCTTGGAGCCATGGCATTGCAATGATTTCTGCCCGTTGCAAAGGGATTCAGGCCATTCTTGACTAATGTTAACAAGTTTGACAAGAGCATATGCATCCTTTATACTTGAGAATGTGCAAAAAAGCACAAAATCCCACAGTCGTCTAAAGATTTCGTTGCCCACCGTTGTGCATGACCGACAGAATGCCGCATGGTTGGGCTATAAACGCGGAGGGATCGCCTTGTCCACTAAACGAAACATATGGATTCCTGTCGGTATTGTCCTCGTTGTGGGGATTCTACTGCGCATATTCCTGCCTGTGGGGAAGCCACTGGTGTCGGTTCGCGCTGAAGAAGTTTTCCACATAGGATCATACAACGTCACAAACTCCTTGTTGTTAACATGGGTTGTGATGATTTTGCTTGTTGTGCTCTCGTTGGCGGCTACTGCAAAATTGCGCAGCGGCAATGACGAAGCCTTGAAGCACCCCAAGGGCTTGCAAAATGCCTTGGAATATGGTGTTGAAGTTCTATACAACACCATGCAAGGGGTTAGCCCGAAGTATGTAGCCCGCTTCTTTGTCGTGGTTGCAACCATCTTCTTCTTGGTCTTGCCTTCAAACTGGTTCGGCTTGGTCCCCGGTGTTGGTTCACTTGGGGTTTGTTTTGCTGAATCAGAATTAGAAGTGATGCATGGCCATACTCCAGTAGCTGGTGCTGGCCCAAGCGAAAAAGTCATCGGTGCTCAAAAAGTTTGGTCAGATTACACCAACAAGTGTGCTGGAACTGCTGATACCTTGGTGCGGGCTGAAGCTTCAGCTCAAGGCATCGTCTTGCCAGCAACCTTGGAAACGCCTGAGCAAATTGCCCAATACAAGGCAGTCTCAGCCGAACTCGACCACGCTGGCAAAATCACGCCTTTGTTCCACCCCTTCTTGCGCCCAGGTAGCGCTGACTTGAATATGACCTTGGCTTTGGCCTTGATCTCATTCGTCGTCACCGAATTCTGGGGCTTCCGCAAGCAAGGCTTTGGCTACTTGGGCAAGTTCTTTATCTTCAACCAAGGACCAATTCAGTTCTTCGTGGGGATTATCGAACTCGTTTCAGAATTCGCTCGCATCATCTCGTTTACCTTCCGGCTTTTCGGCAACATCTTTGCCGGCGAAGTGGTGCTCTTGGTGATGGCCTTCCTGTTCCCAGCCTTGCTTTCATTGCCATTCTATGGCTTGGAATTGTTCGTGGGCTTGGTTCAAGCCTTCGTGTTTGCAATGCTGACCATGGCGTTTATCGATATGGCTGCTGAATCGCACGGCGATCATGGCCACGAAGAACACGCCCACTAATCACTTGATCGCCATTTGATCGCATAAAAACGTTCTTTGATACAGATTAAGTTCTTTTGGAGGATAACGCTCATGACGGATACAGGTGCACGTTTGTTGGCTGCGGCTCTCGCAATCGGTTTAGCAGCAATTGGCCCTGGTATCGGCGTAGGTTTGTTGGTTGCTGGTGCATTGCAAGCAATTGCCCGCAACCCAGAAACTGAAGGCTCGATTCGTACCAACATGTTCGTTGGTATCGCCTTGACTGAAGGTTTGGCAATCTTCGGTTTGGTTATCTCGCTGCTAATCGGGTTCGGCGTGCTCTAAGCACCACACAAACGCTACCGCTGACATTCGTTGATGGCGTTTCGCCGCTGCGCAGCGCCATCTCCCAAGGGGGACTTACATGGATAAGCTTGGGGTTGATCTCCCGCTCCTTATCTCGCAAATTGTCAACTTCTGCTTGTTGGCATTCTTGCTCAATACATTTCTTTACAAACCAGTTTTGAATGCCTTGCAAGCCCGCTCAGAGCGGATTCGCGAGAGCTTAGATAACGCCGAAAAAGTCAAGCAACAATTGGCACGGGTTGATGCCGACTACGAAGCGAAGCTGCAAGAAGCTCGCCGCGAAGGTCAAACCATCATCAGCCAAGCCCAAGAACGCGCTCGCACCCAAGAAGCCGAGCTGTTGGTTGTTGCTCGCAATAACGCTGCCAAGATCGAAGAAGAAGCTCGTGGTAAAGTCGAGCAAGAACGCCAACAAGTGTTGCGCGGCTTGCAAGGCCAATTGGCTTCTTTGGTGACCGAAACCGCCAGCAATGTGCTTGGCCGCGAACTGCAAACCAAAGGTCATGACGAGTTGATCAATAAATCAATTGACCAACTTGGGAGGCTGAACTAATGAGCAGCCTCGAACCCGCAAGCTATGCCCGCGCTGTCTATGAATCATTAGTCACAGCGCTCAAAGCCGAAGGTCAAGAAGATCTCTTGGCCGCCGTGCTGGATGAGTTGGTGCAGTTGGCGCGTTCGGGCGGCCCAACCGCGGCAGAAGTTACAAGCGCCGTTGAACTTAGCGCTGAACAACGAACTAAGATCGAAAAAGATCTCAAGGCTCGTTATGGCGCATTGCTTGATATCGCCTACAAAGTCGATCCAGAAATTCTGGGCGGCTTGTTGGTGCGTGTCGGCGATAAGGTGCTTGATTCAACTCTCCGCCAACGCCTCAACGCAGTCCAACGCAATATGATGGCCGGATAACTGTGAGGAGTGATGAAGCAGCCGCTTCATCCTTCATACTTCGATCATAGAGGCAAACAATGGCTGTAACAGCAGAAGATATTCTTAGTCGTCTTAAAGCCAGCATCCAGCAACCTGTCGGCGGTGACCCAACTGCGGTCAACGTCGGGACGGTTGCCAGTGTTGGCGACGGCGTGGCGCGGATCGAAGGTCTGCGCGATGTTATGGCTTCGGAGTTGCTTGAATTCAAGCAAACGAAGTCAGGCGAAACCGTCATGGGCATCGCGCTGAACTTGGAAAAAGATAACGTCGCTGCCGTTATTTTGGGCGATTATCTCGAAATTGAAGAAGGCGACTTAGTACGCTCAACTGGCAAGATTATTTCAGTGCCAGTTGGTCAAGAGTTGCTTGGCCGTGTCGTTGACCCACTGGGCCGCCCACTCGATGGTAAAGGCCCAATCAGCGCCAGCAAAACCCGCGAAGTCGAACGGATCGCCCCGGGCGTGATTGAGCGTAAATCGGTGAGCCAACCAGTCCAAACTGGGATCTTGGCGATCGACGCGTTGATTCCAATCGGGCGTGGTCAACGTGAGTTGATCATCGGCGACCGCCAAACTGGTAAGACCGCTATCGCGATCGATACGATCATCAACCAACGCGGTCAAGGTATGGTTTGTGTATATGTCGCAATCGGCCAAAAGCGCTCGAAAGTGGCTCAAACCATTACCACGCTTGAGCAAAATGGCGCGATGGATTACACCATCGTGGTCAATGCTTCAGCGTCAGAATCAGCAGCATTGCAATATATCGCACCGTACTCAGGCTGTGCCATCGCTGAAGAAGTGATGGAAGCTGGCGTAACCGTCGATGGCAACTTGGTCAAAGATGCCTTGATCATCTATGACGATTTGTCGAAACACGCTGTGGCTTATCGCCAAGTGTCGTTGTTGCTGCGCCGCCCTCCAGGCCGCGAAGCCTACCCTGGCGACGTGTTCTACTTGCACTCACGCTTGTTGGAACGCGCTGCCCGTTTGAGCGAAGCCAATGGCGGCGGTTCGATCACGGCTTTGCCAATCATCGAAACCCAAGCTAACGACGTTTCGGCCTACATTCCTACCAACGTGATTTCGATCACCGACGGTCAAATCTTCTTGGAATCGGACTTGTTCTATGCTGGCCAACGCCCAGCTTTGAACGTGGGTATCTCGGTGAGCCGCGTAGGTTCATCGGCCCAAACCAAAGCCATGAAGACCGTTGCTGGTAAGATGAAGCTCGAATTGGCACAGTTCCGCGAATTGGCAGCCTTTGCGATGTTTGCTTCCGATTTGGATGCAGGCACCAAGGCCCAAATCGAACGCGGTCAACGCCTTTCAGAATTGCTCAAGCAACCCCAATACCAACCAATCGCTTTGGAAGACCAAGTGATTATTCTGTGGGTTGCTGGGAACGGCTTCTTGGATGATGTTCCAGTTGCCCGCATCAACGACTTCAAGCGCGATTTCTGGCAGTTTATCCACAGCAGCTATGCTGAGGTTGGCCGCACGATCGCTAGCGATAAAGTTTTGAGCGAAGCAACCATCGCCAGCTTGCGCAAGGCCGTGACCGAATTCAAGCAAACGGCGAGTTATAAATAGATAGAGGTTGGGGGCCGGGGGTCAGGGGTCAGTTAAACCTTGATCCCACCCTTGCCTCAATCTCTTTCTTTACGAGGATTTTATGGCTTCAGCACGAGAAATTCGGCGGCGGATCAAGAGTGTTAAGAACACTGGCAAAATCACCAAAGCGATGGAGCTAGTGTCGGCCTCGAAGATGCGTCGCGCTCAACGAAACGTGCTTGCAACCCGTCCCTATGCCGACCGCCTTTACGATGTAATGGGCGAGTTGACATTGCGGTCGATGGGTGGCGGCACGAAACACCCGTTGTTGCAGCCGCATCCCACAGTAACTCGTGTTGCGTTGATTTTGATCACGCCCGACCGTGGGCTGTGCGGTGCGCTTAATTCAAACTTGACGCGTGCAGCGGCTCGCTTTATCACAGATCAAAAAAGCCAAGGTCGTAGTGTTTCAGTCATTGCTATCGGCAAAAAAGGTCGCGATTTCATTTTGCGGGTTGGTCAAAAACTCGATTCTGAAATTATTGGCTTGGGCGATGCGCCACCACTGGTGGATGTTTTGCCCGCAGCCACGACCGCCATCAATGGCTATAGCCCCGATGCAAGCGGCAACTACAACTACGATGAAGTCTACTTGCTTTGCGCCGAGTTCGTAAACACTTTGGTGCAACGGCCAAAATTGCGCCGTTTCTTGCCAGTTGAAGCCCCAGGCAACGCTGGCGCAACCAAAGTCGATTACTCATACGAACCAAGCCAAGAAGATGTGCTTGACCAATTATTGCCACGCTTTATTGAAGTGCAGCTTTACCAAGCCATCCTTGAATCCATTGCAAGTGAACATTCGGCTCGGATGATGGCTATGCGCAATGCCAATGACAATGCCAAAGAGTTGGTGCGCGACCTGACCTTGACCTATAACAAGGCCCGTCAAGCAGCTATCACCACTGAGATTAGCGAAATCGCCGCTGGTGCAACAGCGCTCAACCAATAATCAGCTAGTATTTGCTAGTGATTGTTGACCATTTGGAGAATTCCATGGCAACTGGAAAAATTTTACAAATTACTGGCGTGGTTATCGACGCAGAATTTCCTGCCGATGGCCTGCCACAAATTTATAACGCGTTGGAAATTCCCTTGGGCGAAGGCCGCTCATCGCTGATCTGCGAAGTCCAACAGCAGTTGGGTGATAGCGTGGTTCGCGCGGTCGCTATGTCCACCACCGACGGCCTTGTCCGTGGGATGGATGTAATCGACACTGGCGCACCAATCAGCGTGCCAGTCGGCCCCGAAACCTTGGGTCGGGTGTTCGACGTTCAAGGTCGGCCAATCGACGGTGAAGGCGCGGTTGGTACTACCAAAACCATGCCAATTCACCGCCCAGCCCCAACCTTTGAAGAACAGTCAAACCGCGCCGAGTTGTTCGAAACCGGCATCAAGGTTATCGACTTGATCGCGCCCTTTACCAAGGGTGGTAAAACTGGGGTATTCGGTGGCGCTGGTGTGGGCAAGACCGTTATTATCCAAGAGTTGATCTCGAATATCGCTAAAGAACAATCCGGTTATTCGGTGTTCGCAGGCGTAGGCGAGCGCTCACGCGAAGGTAATGACTTGATCCACGAAATGAAGGATTCAAAGATTCCTGGCACCGACCAAACCGTGTTCGATAAAACGGTGATGGTGTTCGGTCAGATGAACGAACCACCAGGAGCACGCTTGCGGGTGGCGCTTTCAGCTTTGACCATGGCTGAATACTTCCGCGAAGAAGGCCGCGACGTACTCTTGTTCGTCGATAACATCTTCCGCTTTACCCAAGCAGGTTCGGAAGTGTCGGCGCTCTTGGGCCGGATGCCTTCACAGGTGGGTTACCAACCAACCTTGGGTACCGAGATGGGTGAATTGCAAGAACGCATCACCTCAACCAAGACTGGCTCGATTACCTCGTTGCAAGCCGTCTACGTGCCTGCTGACGACTACACCGACCCAGCCCCAGCAACAACCTTTGCTCACTTGGATGCAACGATTTCGCTGGAACGCTCGATCTCAGAAAAAGGTATCTATCCTGCGGTGGACCCACTGGCTTCAACTAGCCGGATTCTCGACCCCAACATTGTGGGCGAAGAACACTACCGCGTCGCGACCGAAGTTCAACGGATGTTGCAACGCTACAAAGACTTGCAAGATATTATTGCAATCTTGGGTGTCGAAGAATTGTCAGACGACGACAAATTGACAGTTTCACGCGCCCGCAAGCTCGAACGCTTCTTCTCACAACCATTCGGCGTGGCTGAAGTGTTTACCAACATTCCAGGCAAGTATGTCGCGGTTGGCGATACCGTCAAGAGCTTTGCCCGCGTCTTAGCAGGCGAGTTCGACCACATTCCCGAAAGCTTCTTCTTTATGAAGGGTGGCATCGACGATGTGGTAGCCGCTTACGATGCATCAAAGCAATAATCGATCAATGATTATCTGACCCTGCGCCGGCTGGAACGGGCATAAACCCGCCCCATTCCGGCGCATTGTCTATAATCGCTGTGAGGATGTATATGCCAATCCAATTGGAAATCGTCACCGCTGAGCGCGTGGTTCTTTCCGAAGAAGTCGATATGGTCAGTGCGCCTTCAGTCGAGGGTCGGGTGGGGATTTTGCCTCGCCACGAGCCATTGCTGACGGTGTTGCAACCAGGCGAATTGCACTATGTGAAAAATGGTGTTAGCATGCCCTACGCTATCAGCGGTGGCTTCATGGAAGTCTTGCCAAATCGCGTGACGATTTTGGCTGATACCGCTGAACGCGCTGATGAAATCGATGAAACCCGCGCCGAACAAGCTCGCTTGCAAGCCGAACAAGCCATGCGCGATCGTCAAAGCACCGAGGATCTTGCTCGGGCCGAGATTGCCTTGCGCCGCGCTACGGTTCGTTTGCAAGTTGCGAAATTGCGCCGCAACCGTCAATAGTAGGTAGCATGAGTATAAAGAACATCAGCTATTATCCATGGCCTTTAAACCTGTGATGATCGGTTGGTGTTCTTTGTACGTTTGGAATAACTAAGGTATGGCACGAAAAATTGGGATTGACCTAGGCACGGCGAATGTGCTTGTCTACATCAAGGGCAAAGGAATTGTCTTGTCCGAGCCGTCGGTGGTGGCGCTCTCGCGCAAAACCAATAAGATTCGCGCAGTTGGCACTGATGCCCTGGCGATGCTTGGCCGTGAACCCGAAAGCGTTGAGGTGATTCGCCCAATGCTCAACGGGGTGATCGCCGATTATGAAACCACCAAGGCGATGTTGGAGCATTTTATTGATAAAACCCGTGGCTTTGGCAAGCCCGATGTGATGATCTGTATTCCAGCTGGGGTAACTACCGTCGAGATGCGGGCTGTACGTGATGCCGCTCGTAAAGCTGGCGCACGCCGCGCCTATTTGATTCGTGAGCCACTTGCTGCTGCGATTGGCGCGAATATTCCGGTGGCTCAACCATCTGGCAACTTGATTATTGATATTGGTGGTGGTACAACTGAAGTTGCCGTGATTTCGCTCAACGATATTGTGGTGAGCAATTCGGTACGGGTTGGTGGCAATAAGTTCGATGAAGCCATCGCCGCCTATATCAAACGTAAATATAATATGATGATCGGCGAACGCACGGCTGAAAGTATTAAAATTGAAATTGGTTCAGCCTTGCCGCTCGACCGCCCATTGACCATGCAAGTACGCGGTCGCGACCAAGTTGCTGGCTTGCCGCGCACGATCGAGGTCGATTCCAACGAAATTACCGATGCTATCCAAGAGCCACTTGAGGCGATTATCAGTGCGGTGCGCTCGGTCTTGGTCGAAACGCCACCCGAATTATCATCGGATATTATTGATAAGGGGATGGTGATGACTGGCGGTGGCTCGATGCTGCGCCGGATCAACGAATTGTTGACTGAGGTTACGGGTGTGCCCTGTTATGTTGCCGACCAGCCCGCCAACTGTGTGGCCATCGGCACAGGTCTTGCCCTAGAAAATCTCGAAATTCTCCGCGAAAGTTTGTCGGGGAGTGATATAAATTAGAGGTCGGTTGTTGGGGGTCGGGGATCGGTAGTGCTTGGGATTCAATCATAGCTATTTGCTAAATTGATTTCTAGCCCCTGATCTCCAACGACCAGCCGTTGTTTTATGGTTTTGGATCGGTGAATTTTGGGTTTGCTCAAATCTCCCAGCCCCCGATCCCCAACAACTAGCCCCCAACCATGATTATTCAACGTTGAATGATCGCATTGGCAATTGACGTTTATGCAAGCTGGCAGTGATTGCTGGCCCATTCATTGAAGTAATGAACTGAGTAGCCCGGAGCTACTGTTGTTGCTTCAGCGAGGTTCTCTATGGAAATGCGCGACGATGCGCGGCTCGCCGATGAAGTCGAGAAGCTAAGCCACTCAGCGGATACGCTTTCGCTTGATACGAAAGACCGTATGCGCGATGTTGTTGCTCCTAAAATTGAGGCTGCGGTTGCCCAACGTGAGGCAATGGTCGCCGAATTAACTAGCCAACCTGTCCAGGCTCCAGCCAGCGAATTAGCCAAGGCTGATCCCCGCCGTGTGACGATTACCCAAGTGCGCAATCATCCCCATACCTATGCCTACCTTGATGCCGCTAACCAGCAGCTCAAGTTGATTGGCTATACCGAGCATGGCCGTCGTCATGCTTCTTTGGTCGGCCATATTGGGGCGAATGTGTTGCGCCGCCTAAAATTTTCGGCTCGCGAAATTGAGCTGGCCGAAATTGCGGGCTTGTTGCACGACATTGGCAATAGCATCAATCGCAATGATCATGGCCAAACTGGGGCAATTTTGGCCAAAGATATTCTGAGCAGCCTCGACATGCCAATCGACGAGATCATTACGATTATGGGCGCGATTGGCAATCACGAGGAAGAACGCGGCCATGCGGTTTCAACGGTGGCGGCGGCACTAATTTTGGCCGATAAATCTGATGTGCATCGTTCGCGGGTACAAAACAGCGATCCCACCACTTTTGATATTCATGATCGGGTTAATTACGCCGCGACCAAATCATTTTTACGGGTTGATACTGAGCAACGCCGTGTTACACTGCAATTAACGATCGACACCGAGATGGCCTCGGTGATGGATTATTTTGAAATTTTTCTTTCACGCATGGTAATGTGCCGCCGTGCTGCTGAGTTTCTTGGCAGCCGCTTTGGCCTCTCGATTAACGATGTATCGGTGTTGTAGCTGCTACGCTAGCTGGCTCACCAAGCGCAAGTTGAACGCGCTTGTGCTGGTTGTAGCCGCTACGGCAGCTTATTTTTATTTCTCTTTATCTAAAGGAGCCATCTCATGACCGAACGAGCCGTATTAAGTGAAGGCGACACTGTAGGCGCTAATTTACATGTCAAGCAAGCCTATCGCAACTTAACGGTGCCGCAATTGGTGGAAGCTGCTCTCAAACGGGGCGAAGCCGTTTTATCGGCTACTGGGGCTGTCGTTGCCACCACGGGCGCACGCACGGGTCGTTCTGCAGATGATAAGTTTGTGGTGGAAACACCAGCAGCCGCGTCAATGCACTGGACGAAATTCCATAAAGCTATGAAGCCCGAAACCTATGCCACGATCAAGGCCAAGGCGTTGGCGCACATGGCCGAACGTGAGATGTTTGTTTTAGATGCCAGTGCTGGGGCTGATCCAGCGTATGCGTTGCCAATTCGCGTGGTGACCGAGTATGCTTGGCATAACTTGTTCGCTAAGCAATTGTTCCGCGATGCGATCAGCAGCGATCAACAACCCCAATGGACGGTGCTCAACTTGCCAAGTTTGAAGCTTGATCCAGCGGTCGATGGCTCGCGCTCAGAAGTCGCCGCCATGATCAATCTCGATGAAAAATTGATTTTGATTGTCGGCACTGAATACGCTGGCGAGATCAAGAAATCGATCTTTACGGTGTTGAACATGGTGCTGCCAAGCCAAGGCGTGATGCCAATGCACTGCTCAGCCAATATTGGCAGCAAGGGCGATGTGGCCTTGTTCTTCGGGCTTTCGGGCACGGGCAAAACCACGCTCTCAGCCGACCCCGAGCGGATTTTGATTGGCGATGATGAGCATGGTTGGAGCGCTAACGGCGTATTCAACTTCGAAGGTGGCTGCTATGCCAAGTGTATTCGCTTGCGCCGCGAATCGGAGCCTGAAATTTTCGATGCGATTCGCTATGGGGCGGTGCTCGAAAACGTGGTGCTCAGCGATAGCCGCGATCCCAATTATGATGATGCGTCGTTGACCGAAAACACCCGCGCCGCCTATCCCTTGGAATATATTCCCAACGTCAGCGAAACGGGTATGGGCGGTCAACCAGAAACCATCATCTTCTTGACCGCTGATGCCTTTGGGGTTTTGCCGCCAATCGCCAAGCTCAGCCCTGAGCAAGCGATGTACCACTTCTTGTCGGGCTATACCGCCAAGCTGGCTGGCACCGAAACTGGCGTTGGCTCGGAGCCACAAGCAACATTTAGCACCTGTTTTGGCGCACCGTTTATGCCTTTGCACCCAACCGTGTATGCCGATTTGCTCGGCCAAAAAATGCGCGAACACAAAGTCCGAGTATTTTTGGTCAATACTGGCTGGACTGGTGGTTCGTTCGGGGTTGGTAAGCGTATGAGCTTGCGCGATACCCGCACGATGGTGCACGCCGCTTTGGCTGGCAAACTCGATGCTGTGGAAATGTGGCACGATGCCCGATTCAATCTCGATGTGCCTGTGGCAATCGAAGGCGTTGATAACAGCGTGCTGCAACCCCGCCAAACTTGGGCCGATGCCAGCGAATACGATCGGGTTGCCGATGACTTGGCCGCCCGCTTCCGCAAGAACTTCGAGCAATACGCCGAACGGGCTGGCGAAACCGTGGTAAACGCTGGGCCACAAGCGTAGGTTATTGATCCACGAAGGACACGAAGGTCATGAAGTTTTGATCCACGAAGGACACGAAGGGTACGAATGTTGGGTAAGGTGGTTGCCTGAAATTTCTACAATTATCAGTGAACCACTCAATCAACCTTAGCTTCGTGTAACTTCGTGTCCTTCGTGGATCAACATATAATTCCTGATCCCTTCGCGATTAAATTCATCCTTCATCCCTCATCCTTCATCCTTTTCTAGCTCCTCAAGTACCCGTAAGATCAACAATGCTGAATTGGGGTCGATCTCGGCACACAGTGCATGCCAATCGCGCTCGCCTGCCCAGATGCGCTGAATTGCATGGCTAATGACCCAACCACCTGCTTCTAGTTGTGGTAATAAGTGCTCAACTGCTGTGCGTACTTCCTGATTCCCTTGAGTTGCAGCGACAATTGCTGCGATCAAATTTCCAGCTTGTTGATTAATATGCCAGCGATTGGCGGCATGGGCGGAATAGGCAATGCGTGCTTGTTGGCGATACTCTGTCGCTTGCACTGATTGGCCTGCTAAATCGGCTATGTTGGCGAGAATACCAAATGTTTTCCATATTTCAGCGATAGCTGGATCGAGCTCTTTACGAATGGCAAGTGCTTGTTCAGCATAGGCTTGGGCTTCGGCCAATCGGCTAGTTGACCACGCTCTGGCTTGGATTTGATCGGCAATCAGATTAGCGAGATTATTGAGCGTTGTGGCTTTCTCAAATGCTGGCAGATCAGGGGTTCGTAATGCCCGCTTAAACCAGTCTTCTGCTTCGTTTGGCTTGCCTGCTGATTTCGTCACAATTGCCAGTTGATTACAGGTTTGGGCTGCCCCAAGGTTATTGCGCAGACTTTCTTCGATCGCAAGGCTCTGGCGGTAGTATTGTTCGGCGTTCGACCAATCTTTTTGCTCTTGGGAAACCACTCCAAGTTGATGATAGATAATCGCCTCACCACTTGGCTCATTCAACTTTTGGTAGATGGTTAGAGCTGCATCGTACTTTTGTGTGGCCTCAGCATACTGGCGTTGGCGCAGCGCTAAATTCCCTAGTTGGCCTAAACTTACCGCTTGACCCCGCTGATCATCAAGTATTTTATTGATTTCTAGGGCTTGCTCATAGTAGTTTTTGGCTTGGGCAAATTGTCCTTGATCGCGTTGGCAATCGGCAAACTCAGTCAAGAGAACAGCCTTTTGTTGCCGATAGGTCGTGCTATCTGGTTGTTGGCTGAGCAAGTGCTCGATCATGGTCAAGGCTTGCTGCTGAAACTCTTGGGCTTGAGCAGGTTGGCCTAAGCGGAATAAACAACGCCCGATTCGCCCAAGCGTTAGACAATGCTGATAGGAACCAACGCCATGTGGCTGATCAGCTGGCTGCTGCTCGATCCGCGCTAAGAGTTGCCCAAAGCGTTGCAGTGCTCGATCATAACGACCTTGGCTATAGTCTGCCTCACCAAACTCTGATTCATGCAAAAATTCAGCTTCAGAAAGCTGTGTATTCACCACCATATGCTGGGCAAGCTGTTGATTGAGCAGCGTGCGTTCACGTTGCATACCAAAAATATCATAAAAGCGATTCAAATTCGTTGCCATATCCACTGCGGCATTAATCTCCTTGAAGCCCAACAACCCGTGGATTGCCCGTTGCAAGTTGGGCAGTTCATAGTGCACCAAGCCGCGGACTGCTTGCGGGTTTTGGAGATCTTGCTCATAACAATAGCTTGACAACTGGTAATAACGCACGGCGAAGCGTTGCTCTAGCTCGGTGCTAGCGGGGTGATATTTACGCAGATAGGGCGTGAGGGTTGGGTGAAAACGCAAAAATGTCACTCCAACACCTGCAATTGCTACAGGCACAATTAATGCCGCATGCTCAAGGGCGGCACGGAGTTGTTGCCACTGCTCAGCAGGAATTTCAGTGATTTCTAAAAGGAATGGTTCTAATGCACCGCCTTCGAATGGCGTGAGCTTAGCCAGCCACTCACGCTGTTCAGGGCTGAGGCGTTGCAGCGAATAGTTAAGCGAGGCTTCGAGCGAGCTATGGCGTTGGTTGGGGCTAGTTTCATCGGTGAATTGGGCTAAGGCGCTGCTATAGTCGCTCAGTAGTTGCTGGATGCTCAAGCTAGGGTCGCGCAAGGCACGTAAGGTCAAGCCCATGGCCAGCGGGTGATGATCGAGCCGCACCAACAGGCTGCTTAGTTGCAATTTTGGCGCACGCCGCCGATCAATCGCCAAATCATCGAGCAAGGCTGTGGCAAAGCTGTAAGCTGAAGGTGCATCCAAGCCGCGCATGGCAATCAGGCTGGTGTATTGGCCTTGCTCCAAGCGACTATCACGCAAATCATAATCACGGCAGGTCAAAATGATGCCTGCACCTGCTTGCCGCAAGCCTAGCACACAATCCCACAAAGCTTGGCGTTCTTGGGCTTCCAACACATTCAGCTCAACATTGCCCGCGTTGGGCAAAATGCTCTCCAAATTATCAGCGATAATCAGCAATGGCTTGTTGCGTAGGTGTGGCTTGAAGCGCTTTAAGGCTGCCTGCAAATCGTGCGAATCGGTTTCGGGCAACTCATAATGACGGGCAATCGCGCTGAGCAAGGCAATTTGGCTGCCGCCATGTTCAAACGAGAGCAACAATGCGCCGTGATAGAGCTTGGTTTGAGTCAGCCATGCAGCAGCTTCGCTGGCAAGGCGAGTTTTGCCAATGCCGCCAAAGCCATGCAACAGGGCAATTTTGCCCTTGAGCAAAGCCCGTTCAAGCTGCAACAACTCCTTGGCGCGGCCAACAAACGGGCGTTGATGCGGGTTTTCGACGAAGCCCGAAAGCTTGGTCGGCTTGGGTCGCGCTGGCTTGCTGGTTGGCGTGAGATTGATCGCTGCTTGCTGATAAAAATGCGGCAACCACCAATCGGCCAAGCTAATTGGATCAAGTTCTTGTTCGGCGTTACGGGCGAGGTACAGGCGCACAGGCTGGCTTTGCAAGGCTTGGCGTGCTCGCTCCAAGGCTACAGGCACCGGCTCGCCCTTGGCGATCAATCCATAGAATTCGCCAAAAAAGATTGCCGTCGTGATGGGCAGCACGCTGGCGCTCATCGCCACCACTGCAGGCACGCCCGCCGTCAACAACTGGGTTGCCACGCTGCTCAAAGCCTGTTGGCGTTGATACTCGGCATCGTCGCTGGCGCTGGTATCCATCACGCTGGTTTGGCAGGCATCCAACAAGACCAAGCGCACGCCCGCGCCATTCAACAACTCAGCAAAGCGACGAGCCTCGACCGTATCAACTTTATAATCGGCTTTTTCGAACGATAAAACCCCTTGCGGCACGTTGGCCGATTTATAGAGCGTGCTGGTTGGCTGGATTTTGGGAAAGCCGCCATGACCATCGAAATGCAATATATGTACAGGTTTTGTGGTATCTTGCAGGCGACGCGCCAGTTGATCGTAGGTTGGCGGGCGCAAAAACTCCAGCTCGATCATGCCAGGCTTGAGCTTTTCAGTTTGTTCTAATTTTTGTAACTGGCCAAAAATGGTTTGGGCCGAGCTGCGCGGATCGAGAAAATTTTGATCATCAGGCCGTGCCACAACTACCAGCACCCGCAACGGCATGGCAAATTGCTGGGCGGCAATTTTTGAGCGAACGCTAGAAACGGTGCGATAGATTGCGACTGGATTGATCCGCCGTTGATTCAAAAAGCCAAAATCATCGTGCAGCAACTCCCATGGCACGCTCAGCACGGCGGGAATCACGCTTAAAATTTGCAAGGTTGGCACACCAGCATCAACCTGCATCCACTCAGCATAGATTTCGGCGGCATCGGCGCTTGATTTGAAAATCGCTTTAAACAGCACTTTACCAACTGTAGTTAAATCTGCTTCAACCTGTTTGGCTCGTATAAGAAAGCCTTCAAATGGCCATTTCAAGTAGTCTTCAAAATACCATTGAAAATCGGCGCGTTGCTCTTTGGTTGGCAGCGCAGGCAACGGGCCGCTGGCAGTCAATTGATTGAAGCGCAACGTCCATTGGGCTAAATCGGGCGAATCAGCGGCGGCAGCGGTACATTCGAGGGTGAGGATGTTTGGTTGGCTCATGGGGCGGCTCCTCGGCTAGCAACACAGGCTTATCCTATCATGGCCTAACTGCGAATGGTAGCCTACGAGCAACACAAGTTTTAATCCACGAAGAACACGAAGGTTGTAACCGCGAAGAACGCGAAGGGCGCTAAGGCTGGTTTCGTGGTTCGCCGACAGTTCGATAAACCTCAAGGAATCAATAAATCCAATATTCGTGCTCTTCGCGGTTCCCAATAAAATTTCTGATTTCTCGCACGAAGGTTGTAACCGCAGAGAACGCGAAGGGCGCTAAGGCTGGTTTCGTGGTTCGCTCACAGTTCGATAAACCTCAAGGAACCAATAAATCCAACATTCGTGCTCTTCGCGTCCTTCGCGGTTACAAATAAAATTCCTGACCCTGCGATTGCGGTTATAGGGATAGTTGCTCGGCTGGGTAGGCGATTGCTAAGACGCTGCCTTGAGTTGCTTGGGCGAGCTGTTCGGGGTTGACGCGGCTAGGCGCGATTTCGGCCAAGGGTCGCAACACAAAATCACGCTCAAACATGCGAGGGTGGGGGATAATCAAATCATCGGTTTTCAATTCAAGCTCGTCATACAACAAAATATCAAGATCAAGTGGGCGCGGGCCGTAGCGTAAGCCTGGTCGGCGGCCACAAGAGTGCTCGATCTGCTTGAGCAAGGCCAGCAGCGCATGCGGCGCTAATTCGGTCGTGCCAGCAACCACCGCATTCAAAAACGGCGGTTGATCTTCAACATAGGCTGCTGCGGTTTCATAGACGCTAGAATAATTGGTTAGTTGGACAGCGGGGGCTAAAGCGGCCAATCCCGCTTGTAAGTTGGCTAAACGATCGCCTTGGTTGCTACCGATGGCTAAATAAACGGTGGTCACGCTTGCTCCTGGCGTTGATCTAAGGCTCGTAAGGCATCACGATAGCCCATTTCAAACAAAGCTTGATGATTTTTGCCCTCGTAATCGACGATCCATTCTAAGGGCATGAGTTTTTGGGGCGCAATCACTAATGGCTCGGCTACGCGATAGGGCATCGTGCCAGGCCAGCGCAGTGATTGATCGCCAGTTTTTTCGGCGGCGGCGGTCAGGCGTTGCGCTGCCTCAGCAATTTGGTTATACACCTTGAGCAATTTAAATGATGCACGATATGAGGCCAACAATGCCCAATCCAGCGTCAGCCACAACGATTGAGCCAAATCGCTGGGCATGGCTTCAAGGTGTTGGTCGCCATCGTTGGGGTCGGCATCCCATGGGGTCATCATTACCACAATAATTTCAACATCGCCGCCAGCATGCTCAATGACTGGGCCGAGTGGCGTATTGGCCAAAACCGCGCCATCCCAATACATATCTTCGCCAACTTGTGTCCATGGATAGACCGCTGGAATGCTCGACGAAGCCATAATATGCTCGATGTTGAGTTGATCTTGGGCTTGACCATCAAGTTTATGGTTGCAAAATACCCGCAAGGTGCCGCGCCGAACATCGGTGGCGGTCAACAGCAGGGTTGGTGCAGCGGGGCTATTGATGCGCTCAAAATTCATCCAAGCGCTGAGGGTGTGTCGCCATGGCGTGGTATCAAGCAAACTTTTAAACGGCGTGGTGCTAAAAATGCTGCGAAATTTATGCCAAATGCTGGGGCTATGCAAATTGCGATCGGCTTCTGGCGTTTCAGCCTCAATCTGATCATCGCCGCCATGCTCGTCAGAGGTCAAAATCGAGCGTAGCAAAAAGCGCATCAGTGGTCGGCTAATCGTCGGCAGATCGCTTGAAAGCTGCTGAACATCTTCGGAGTGCATATTCAGCCAACGTTGGCGCAATTGAGCCACAGTCATACCTGAGGCCAAAGCCGCCCCGTTGACCGCGCCGATCGATGTGCCAGCAATAATATCTGGCCCTTGCCCATCGATCATCCAGCCGCGTTCGACTAAAGCTTGCATCACCCCAACATGATAAGCTCCACGGCCACCGCCGCCCGAAAGCACCAAAGCTCTTTTTGCCATAACAACCTCGCAGCTTGAAAACCAACAGTAAATAACAGCATTGCTCAATGTTCGACAATGCTGATCGATCTGTCAGTTGAGGCCAAGCGATTTAGAAGATATCGTCTTCGTCTTCTTCGTCGCTAATGCCTAAATCGAGCAGCACCAAATTATTCAGCGCTGGCGATTGACTAAAGGCTTCTTGACTGCTGCGGCTTAGTTGATTGCCCCATAAATCAAGCTCTTGCAGTTGGCCTAAGTTGGTTGTATTGGCCAAACTGGTTGCGCCAGCATCGCCAATTGCGTTATCGGCGAGATACAACACCGCCAAATTGCCAAGGCTGGTGCTGGTGGTCAAAGCTTGGACTCCAGCGTCGCCAATCGCATTATCGTTGAGTAACAAGGCCTTGAGATTGGTGACATGGCTCGATTGGGCTAAGGCACTCAAACCAGCGTCGCCAATTGCATTCGAGCGCAAATCAAGACGTTCGGTGTTGGCAAGCACTGGCGAATTCGCAAGGGCGCTAATACCAGCCGCATCAATATTGGTTGAGGCCAAATTGAGCGTCACAATGCTGCGCAGATAGGGCGAATCGGCTAAGGCCTTGGCTCCAGCAAAACCTACATCATTATCGCTGAGATCAAGATGGGTTACATTGCCCAATTGTTCATCTTCGGCCAGCGCCTTCACGCCAGCTGGGCCAATATTGTTGTTGCTCAAATTAAGCGAGGTTAGTTGGGTCAGATGTTGAGCAGCGGCCAAGGCACTAATTCCAGCATCGCCCAAATCGTTATGATCAATATCGAGCAACTGGAGATTAACCAAGGCTTGACCTTCGACCAAGGCCGCGCCGCCAGCCGCACCTAGTTGATTGCGATAAAGCCGTAGTTTGGTTAGTTGGGTCAGGCTGGTCGAATTGCTGAGTGCTTGAGCGCCAGCAGCGCCGATTGCATTTTGATAAAGCTCTAATTCGTTGAGGTTGCTCAGGTAGGGCGATTGAGCCAAGGCAATCAAGCCAGCATCGCCAATTTGGTTGCGTTGCAAGCGCAGGGTGCGCAATTGGCTTAAGTGGGGCGATTGAGCCAAAGCAATCACAGCATCATCAGTTAATTGATTTTCGCTGAGATCGAGCACGCGCACGGTGGCCATGTGCGGTGAGCGAGCCAAGCTATGCGCGACAGCATCACCCCAATTGCGACCATTGAGGGTTAGTTGGGTTACGCCAACCAAACGCCGTTCACGCAAGGCGGCCTTGAGTTCTTCGACGGTGGACACATCATCCAAGGAGACTACGTAATTTTTAAGCTTTGCCATCGTAACGACCTCTGTGTCGGGTTATTTCATTGTTGGTTCATTGTAGCATACTGCACTTGGCGATTGATTCCCCCCAATGGCTAGCCCACAGGTGAATCTTAATAATTGGATTATGGCTGCTTGACGTTGCCTACACTCTACCGTACACTGCTTGCAGTATACTCAGGAGTTGTATCCTATGCCTCGCGTAATTGCCGTCACCAACTTCAAGGGCGGTATTGGCAAGACGACTACCACCGTGAATGTAGCCGCCGGCTTTGCCCTCAAAGGTGCTTCAGTGCTTGTGATCGATGTCGATCCACAAAGCAATGTTCGTATGTGTTTTGGGCATGCCGAACCCCGCCGCTCCCTGTACGATGTTTTGATCGATAACAAGAAAATTCCTGATTGTGTCGTGCAAGTACGCCCCAACATCGACTTACTTGCCTCAAGCGATGCGTTATTGCAAGCACAATCGGATATTGGCAAACGCCCAGATTGGGGTCGGGTGCTCGAAATCGCCTTACGTCCAGTTGTGCGCAACTATGATTTTGTCTTTATTGATTGTAGCGCTTCGTTGACCGTGCTTAACCTGAATGCCTTGATGGCGGCCTCAGATATTATCGTGCCAACCGCTTTGGAACACTTAGCTCTGCAAGGGTTGCGCCAACTAGGCCGGAATATCACCCGTATCAAAGGCACAATGGGCGCATTACGCATGATTATTCCCACCATGTTCGATGCGCGTAATCGCCAATCGCACCGTTTGCTGGCCTCGTTGCGTGAGGAATATGGCACGCTCGTAACTGATCCAGTTCGGGTCAATGTGCGGTTGTCTGAGGCGACGGTCGAAGGTAAAACGATCTATGAGTATGATCCACGCTCGAATGGGGCGATTGATTATGCAGCGTTGGTCGAAAAATTGGGCGATGTGTTTAATTTTCAAGCCAAACCTATGGCTGAGCCTGTGGTCAATCCAGTTGCTGCGGCTCGTCCATTCACCGCCTTTGAAACCCCGCCTCCGCCACCCGAACCATCGCTGGTTGGTAATTTACAAGCCGAAGAAAAGCCCATGTTTCGTGGCCCTGTGCGCGAGGAATGTCCGCATTGTGGGCGCTTATTAGAGCAAGTGATGTTGGCAGGCTATCGGGTGTATTTTTGTGATCATTGCAAATATAAACGCCAAGAATTAGCTTCGGGAGTTCGCCGCTAGGAATATTTGCGCACGCGCTGCAACCCAAAAACAATTGCAACGAGCCAAATGCCTGCAAAACCAAGCCGCAAACGAGCTAGGTTGTTTGGGCTGACTGTCAACCACGAACCAAGCAGTTGATCAAGCCCCCGCGCAATAAATTCAGCCCCAGCCAAATTAAGCCCAAATAACCCGGCATACAGCACAAACGTAATCATGCGCCGTCGCCGACCATTGCTGATCTGCCAAGCTAGAATGCCACAACCAAGCAGCACCAAGCCACAAACCAGCCAGCTCCAAAATTCAATTGTCATGACGCTACCTTAAATGAACAACGACTTTATGGGGAAGTATAGCATGGGGAATTTAAGGGGGAAAATAATCACACCATTGTGCTTCTGGCTCAAACGACTAGCTTATTGACCACAAAAACTGCAAACAGCTGGGGTTTGTGGCTCGAAGGCTGCCGATAATGGAGCTGGGTTGATTACGCTGGTTGCCAAAATCAACAAGGCCAACGCGGCGATAATTGCCAAAGCCAATGAGCGATTGAATGGTTGGGTTTGGATGTTCAACATAGCTGCCTCCGAATTAACATTGCGTTAGAACTGAGGCTAGTATCGCATCTCTTTGTGACAAACAGCGTCACATTGTTTTAGGCCTTTGCAAAGCCATAAAAAACACCTACTCACTGCATTAGTAAGTAGGTGCGATTGGCGCGACCGGAGGGACTCGAACCCCCGACACTTGGTTCCGAAGACCAATGCTCTATCCACTGAGCTACGGTCGCAACGTCTATAGAATACTCGAAATTGGGCTTTGTTGCAAATCTTAAAACCAACAGCGGATGGAATTCCATCCGCTGTTGGCTGTTCTCAATGCTGTGTGGAGGAAACCGATGGCGAACTGGCTTATTTAGTCAAGGCTTCGCGAGCGCGTTCGAGTTCAGTGTTCAAGCGTTCTTCGCCTTTGGTGCGCAAGTTGGCGATAATATCATCAACGGTTTTGCCATTGGCTTGAGCAACTTGCTCTAAGGTTTTGCCTGCTTGCACTTCGGCTTGAACTTGCTCAACGGTTAGGCCTGTTACATCGGCGGTTGCTTGAACCAACAGGTGTTGGCCACGACCACCGCGACCTGGGCCTTTGTCAGCGACAACGCCTTTTTGGTTCATCAAGGTTGGGGCTTCGGTTTTGGCGGTTGCCAAACGTTCGGCCTTTTGGTCTTCAGTAATTTTGCCATTGGTGACGGCTTCGCTCAAGTTGGTTTCCATTTGAGCTACGGCTGCATCAATCACTGCTTGTTCGCTGCTGCCGTTGGCGGTAGCAATTTCGGTCAATGAAGCGCCTTCAACCAATTTGGTGCGCACATCAGCCGTGGTCAGTTTGGTCAAGGCTGCGGTTTGCTCAACCAATTGATGATGAATGCCCATGCCACCGCGTTGACCCATACCACCGCCACGCCCGCCACGCTTGCCAAACCCAAAGCCTTGGCCTGGATTGGCCGTGGTGCTATCGGGGGTAGTTGGTTGAGTTTGGGTGCTATCAGGGGTGGTGGGTGTTTGGGCTTGGGTGCTGGTTAAGCGTCCACCGACAAACACCAAAGCAAAAGCGATTGCCACAATTGCCAGCCATTTTCCAATCGTTTTCATAAAAGCCTCCGTTTTGTACCATTGCATTCGTCGCTTGTTCGATATGGCTCTAGCATAAACCACGGCTGTGAAGAGCGTATGAAGAAAAGGATGAAGGATGAATTATGAGGGATGAAGCTGAAGGAAAGGATGAAGGATGAATTATGAGGGATGAAACTATTCGTGGAATTTGTGCAATTCGTGGCTCAAAACCTAAATGTTGCGTCCCTTCGTGTGGCTTCGTGCTCTTCGTGCTCTTCGCGGTTTCGGCCTTTCGCGTGGCTTCGTGTCCTTCGTGGATCACATTACGCTCACTACTTGACATTTAACCCCAATTAACTTTATACTTAGGTAGTACCTAAAAGAAAGGATTGATAGGTTTATGCGAATTACGGCAGGCGTACAAGATTATGTGAAAGCAATTTATACCCTTCAACAAGAGGAAGCGCCTGTCTCCAACGGTCGGCTGGCTAGTTACTTCGGGTTTAGTGCGCCCACAATTACCGAGATGGTCAAAAAGCTCGAAAGTTTAGAACTGGTTGATTATCAGGCTCGTTATGGGGTGCGCCTCACCGAGATCGGCGAGAAAATCGCGCTTGAGATGATTCGCCACCATCGTTTGCTAGAACTCTATTTGGTGCAAGCCCTCGGCATGTCGTGGGATGAAGTTCACGATGAGGCCGAAGTTTTGGAACATGTGCTTTCTGAAGCGCTGGAAGAACGAATTGCCGAATATTTGGGGCATCCCCAATTTGATCCCCATGGTTCGCCAATTCCGGCCCGCGATGGCAGTATTCCGCAGCGTGATTCATGCTCCTTGGCTTTGTTGGAGCTGAATCAAATTGCGCGGATCGTCGAAGTTGAAGATCGTGATGCTGCTCGCTTGCGCTACTTGGCTGATCTTGGTTTAACTCCCAACAACGTTATTACGATTATTGCCCGAGCGCCGTTTGATGGCCCCTTGACCTTGTGGGTTGGCGCTGAGCAAACTCAACAGGTGCTTGATTCACGCTTGGCAACGCGGATTCAAGTTCAAATTGAGCGTTCAATTTAGACGCTCTTTTTTACTTGAGTCTTTTAGGTATGCCTAAATAGTTTGTTGTATCGTTAAAATGAGGTAGTTCTATGCAACGAAAAAATCTTTTGGTGCTGCTGGTATTGCTGCTGGTAAGTTGTGGCCCTAGCAGTTTTGCCCAACAAACCAGTGCTAATCCGCCGCTACGGGTGGCTGCAACCGTGGGCATGATTGCCGATGTCGTCAAGCATGTTGGCGGCGAGCATGTCGAAGTGCTTGGCTTGATGGGGCCAGGTGTTGACCCACACCTCTACAAACCCAGCGTTGGCGATGTGCGGATTCTCGATGATGCTGATTTGATTTTTTATGGCGGCTTGGAGCTTGAAGGCCGCATGACCGATATGCTCGAAAAGCTCAATCGCCAAAAACCAACGATTGCCGTCACCAGCCAAATCGATCAAAGCCGTTTGCATGCGACTGGTGGCGAATCTTTCGACCCGCATGTTTGGTTCGATGTAATTTTATGGCGCGATACGATTGCCATCATCGTTGAAACTTTGGCAAGCTATGATCCAGCCCACGCTGCCGATTATCAGCGCAACGCCGCTGCCTATGCCCAAGAACTGACCGCTTTGGATGAGGAAGTTAAGGCCTTGATTGCAACCGTGCCCAGCCAAAGCCGCGTGCTGATTACGGCTCACGATGCCTTTGGCTACTTTGGCTCAGCCTATGGCTTTGAGGTGCGCGGTTTGCAAGGGTTGAGTACGGCCAGCGAAGCGGGGGCAGGCGATGTGCAAAGCCTAGCCGAATTTATTCAAACTCGCCAAATCAAAGCAATTTTTGTCGAATCCAGCGTGCCGCAAACCACGATTAATGCTGTCCAAAAAGCCGTTCAATCACGCGGCTGGGATGTGGCAATCGGTGGCGAGTTGTTCTCCGATGCCATGGGCGATGCTGGCACTGAAGAAGGAACCTATATCGGCATGGTGCGCCATAACGTCACCACGATTGTTAATGCGTTGAAGTAATAATTGGAGGTCGGTTGTTGGGGCTTGGGGATCGGAAAATATCTGAAATAGTGTTTATGTCAAAAATTCACCGATCCCCAGTCCCCAAACCCCGATCTCCAACGTTTCAAGGAGCCAAACCATATGAACGCTAGTGCAAAACCGCTTGCAATTCACGATCTAACTGTGGCCTACCAAGATAAGCCGGTGTTGTGGGATATTGATTTGAGTGTGCCAACCGGCGTGTTGGCGGCAATTGTTGGGCCAAATGGCGCTGGCAAATCAACCTTGATTAAGGCGACGCTTGGCTTGATGCCGGTGGCGGCTGGTACGGTCGAGATGTTTGGCCAGCCTTATGCCAAAGCACGGCGGATGGTTGGCTATGTGCCGCAACGCTCCAGCGTCGATTGGGATTTTCCAACCAACGCCTTAGATGTGGTGCTGATGGGAACTTACGGCCAACTCGGTTGGATCAAACGGCCCAGCAAAGCTGACCGCGAATGGGCGCTGCATTGTTTAGAGCAACTGGCCATGGCCGATTTTGCCCAACGCCAAATTAGCCAGCTCAGCGGCGGCCAACAACAACGGGTCTTTTTGGCTCGCGCCTTGGCTCAACGTGCCCAACTCTATCTGATGGATGAGCCATTTGTGGGCGTGGATGCAGTGACCGAACGCGCGATTATCAGCCTATTGCAACAACTGCGCTCAGACGGAAAAACCGTAATCTGCGTGCACCACGACCTTGATTCAGCGCCTGAATATTTTGATTGGGTGGCGTTGTTGAATGTACGCATGATCGCTGCTGGCCCAATGAAAACTATTTGGACACCCGAAAATATTAGCCAAACCTATGGTGGCCGAACCCAAAGCCTGATTCGAGGTGCTGCATGAGTATCTTAGATTTATTTCGCGATTACACCTTGCGCAATGTGGCCTTGGGAGCAATGGTTTTAGGCATTGTCAGCGGAATTTTAGGCTGTTTTGCGGTGTTGCGTCGCCAAGGTTTGCTGGGTGATGCGCTCTCGCATGCCGCCTTGCCTGGCATCGCCATCGCCTATTTATTGACTGGCTCCAAAGCGCCGATTGTGCTCTTACTGGGGGCGGGCATTGCTGGTTGGGTTGGCACGCTGGTGATCAATCGTATTGTGCGTGATACCCGGATTAGCGAAGATAGCGCCTTGGGGATTGTGCTGAGCGTCTTTTTTGGGGTTGGGATTTTGCTGCTGACTTATATTGCCAAGCGCAACGATGCCAACCAAGCTGGGCTTGATCGCTTTTTGTTTGGCCAAGCGGCGACCTTGGTTGCCACCGATGTGCTAACGATGAGCATTTTAGGTGGTTTGGCACTGGGCTGTTTGGTGTTGCTGTATAAAGAATTTAAGTTGTTGGCGTTTGATCCCGCTTTTGCGGCTAGCCTTGGCTTTCCGCCTAATCGACTCGGTATTTTGCTCACCAGCTTGATTGTAGTGGCAATCGTAATTGGCTTGCAAACCGTTGGGGTCGTGTTGATGGCGGCCATGTTGGTGGGGCCAGCGGTTGCAGCGCGTCAATGGACCCATCGATTAAGCGTGATGTTGGTGCTGTCAGGCGTGTTTGGTGCAAGTGCAGGCATCGCCGGAACCATGCTCAGCCTTGGGCAACAGCATGTGCCAACTGGGCCGATGATTATCCTGAGCTTAACAGCAATTGTGGCTATTTCACTCTTGTTCGCGCCAGCCCGTGGCTTGGTTTGGTCGAAAATCCGTCAAAACCATTCGCTGAACAACGAACCACGCAGCCGCGAAATTCAGCCAGCCAAAGGAGAATAGGCCATGAGTAGCACGTTTGCAATTATTCTGACTGGAATTTTGGTGGCAGCTGCCTGTGCCTCGCTTGGCTGTTTCCTGATTTTGCGGCGCATGGCGATGCTGGCCGACGCGATTAGCCATGCGATTTTGCCAGGCCTAGTAGCAGGTTATTTTATTGCCCAAGGCCCAAGTTTATTGGCAGGCTTTTTTGGCGCAGCCTTAGCAGGCCTGATTACCGTAGGCTTGGTTGAGTTGCTCAAAAATACCCAGCGCGTCGGCGGCGAATCGGCAATTGGGATTGTGTTTCCAGCCATGTTTGCCTTGGGAACCTTCCTCGTCTCGAAATATTATGCCGATGTTCACCTTGATGCCGATGCGGTGCTCTATGGCAACATCGAGTTTGTCGGCTTTGACCATTGGTATCTTGGCGAAACTGATTTAGGGCCGCAATCGCTCTGGATTATGGGCGGCTTATGTTTGATTAATCTGATTTTTATTAGTGTGTTTTATAAAGAACTCAAATTGGCCACTTTTGATGCTGGCTTAGCAGCAACCCTTGGTTTTTCGCCAATTCTCATTCACTATGGCTTGATGGCGGTAGTTTCAATTACCACGGTTGGCGCATTTACCGCTGTTGGGGCGATTTTGGTAGTGGCCTTGATGATTGTGCCTGCGGCCACAGCCTATTTGCTGACCGACCGCCTGCCGTGGATGATTGGCTTGGCGATTGCGGCTGGCGCGATTGCCGCAGTTGCTGGCTTTGGCTTAGCGTTTATGCTCAACGGCTCGGTTGCAGGCGCAATTGCCACAATTACTGGAGTTGAATTTGGCTTGGCCTTGTTGTTTAGCCCCAAACAAGGCTTGGTTGCTCGGGCACAGCGCTTGGCTCGCCAACGAATTCAATTTGCTGCTGATACGCTCTTGGTGCACCTGTTGCAACACGAAGGTAGCCCCGAAGCTGCCCATGAAAGCACGATTGGCCATTTGCAAAGCGAATTGAAATGGAATAACAAGTTTGCTCAACGGGTGCTTGATCTGGCTCAGCGGCGGAGCTTGGTGCGCTGCCAAGGCCAACAACTTGAACTGACGACCAGTGGGCGTGAACGGAGTCAGCAAGTCTTGCAATTAGGTCGTGCCTAGCACCGCCCTTCCGCTAGCCACGGTTCCCACCTAGCAGAGCCTACTCAATGGCGAGTAGGCTTTTGTTTTGTTGATTCCTACTCATTGATTGTTAGTTGGAGATTGTTTATAACAGAAGGATAGAAAATAAGGGTCTCGGGTTTACGGATCAACAATCTGTAGCAAAGAGCACCAAGGTTAGGGTGTTGCAATAATCATAACTTTCCACAGGATAAATATTTGGGGGTGCAGGGGGATGAAAACCCTCCTGCGTCTCCCGCCTTGAGGCGGGACGGAAGAGTGGTGAACAAGGCTTCCACAGGATAAATATTTAGGAACGCAGGTGGCGATTGCCGATGAATGATAATCCAACGGCACGCTGGAACGATCATTTTTGGCAAAAAAAGAGCGCCAATGCGATTGGCACTGGCGCTAGCTCAACAGTTGGTTGAATTAGGGTAGATACTTGAGCGGATTAACTGCGGTACCATCGATCTTGATTGTGAAGTGCAGGTGAACCCCAGTTGAGTAGCCACCGCCAGCCCGATCATAGGTGCTGCCCATATAGCCGATCAACTGGCCTGCCTCGACCTCTTGGCCTTCGGAAACCACCGGATTCGACATCATATGGCCGTATTCGGTGACCATCCCAGAACCATGGCTAATTTTGACACAATAGCCATAGCCGCTACACCAACCAGCCTCGATCACCGTGCCACGGCGGGCAGCGGAAATTGGCGTGCCTTTGCGGTTGGCAATATCGATGCCGTTATGGAAGCGCCCAACGCTAAAGTTGCGATAGCCAAAACCTGAGGTCAAGTCGCCATAGGTTGGCCAAACCCAAACAGGTGGTGGTGGTGGTGGCGGCGGAAAGTTATCGGTCTCTTCCAAGGCCGACCAAACTTCCTCGGGAATGCTCACAACTTCGCGGGCAACCCAGGCCACTTCACCATCACTTTGACGAATTTTGACCCAAACTTCGTGTTTGGCGATTAATTGTAAGCGTTCGCCAGCATTGACCTTGACGATTTTCTCGTAGGCCGTGCCTGGGCCTTCACGCAAATTGGTGCGATCAGCCAGCACAATTGCGGCGGCTTGTGATTTTTGGTTGATTGAATCGATTGCGCCGCGCACTGAAACATTTTGCACGCCCGCCAACGATGCTCCTGGCACGAAAATTTCGCGTCCAGCAATCAAGGCTTGACCCTGATCTAAGCCGTTGGGTGGGAAGGTCATAATCACATCAGCACCAACACTGTAGCGTTCGGCGATATCGGTGATCGTTTCGCCTTCGCTGACTGTGTGCGGAACCCCCGAAACCCGTGGAATTCGCAAGGTTTCGCCGATCGCGACTGGGCCAGTTAAATTATTGGCCGCAATCAACGATTCTGGGGTAATTGTATATTTGGCAGCAATATCGGCGATGGTTTCTTCGTTGGCAACCAAGTGGGTTGCAACAAAGGCCGGGCCACGTTCAGGCGCTGGTTTGATTAAGGCAGGGCCAACATCGACCACAACTTCATGCTCACCGCCACCAACGCTTTGGGGCTGAGTGGCTGAAATTGGGATCACAACCCGTTGGAAATTGCCTGCTTCAACTTCATCGACCAATTGGGCAGCGGCTAAAGCTTCAGGAATTGCTTGATTAGTGGCATTATCAGAAACTGGATTAAGTGGAAAACCGCGACCCCAAGCCACTACACAGGCGGCCAACAGGATCACGCTATGCGCAACCAAACGGCGTTGAAGCTGCAAACGCTGCCGCACCGATTGAGCGGCGGCCTTGAATGAGCGCCGTGGTTGTTTTGGCTCAGAAATTGCTTGTGGGGCACGAGTAGGTGTGCCAGCGATTTGCGCCAGCGAAGATCGCGCAATTGAGGCCGCGCGTTGTTCTTGCTTGCGCCGTCGTTGGGCAGAGCGGCCACCACGATTGAGTGACTCAATCCGGCCAGTATCAGATTTTTGGCGAAATGCGGTAGTGGTGTGGTTAGGAGCTGGTAGCAAAATAACTTCGGCGTTGTTTTGCGTTTGTGCCCGTTGAACACGTCGCCGCGGAGTTCGCTTCTCTGTCATGGAACGAAGACTCCTCGAATGGTGCTTGGTTGCTGATAGCAATCACGGCTATCGGCATGCATTATGGCATGAATGTGCGTTGCCAAGCCCACGCAGTTATGGCAAGCATAGCCTATGCTTAATACTTTGTCAATTTTTACCCTGCTTGCTGGCCGAGAATGCGCTTTTTGCGTAGGAGAATCTTTGTATAATGAGTTGAGGATTGTGATGTAAGGAGAGAGTATGTATCAAGCGCCACCACCAACGCCAAGGCATTGGAGTAAGGGTCGAGCAATTGCAGCAGGTTTGATTATTTATACGATTGGGGCAGTCTTACTTCGCTTTGTGATCAAACTATTGCTACATAATAGCCTTCTATTGGGGTTGAGCATCTTTGTGCTGCTTTCACTAATGAATCTTTCGATTCTCTGGGTTGTTCGAGCCTACAAACGTTCGCAAAAACATTAATTTGTATTTGGAGCGAGAAACCGCCAAGTTTATGGCTTGGCGGTTTGCTGATTAATTTATCCTTCTTGATGCTCGATGCCATCGTCATCAGCCTCGTCGTTGACATCCAAAGCTGCATTGTCGGGTTCGCCGACGGTTTTCCAGCGCTGATTGATCCATATGATCAACTCATTTCGGCGTTCAGCAAACTCTTTGGGAGTCCAATCAGCAAAGGCCGCGAGTTTCCGCTCTTGGCGAATATCAGAATCGCTATAACTGGGACTTAGGCCTGGTTGGCCTTTTTTGCGGGCAAATTCAAAGTTGCTATAGCTGGCATTATTGTGGGTAAGCACAAGGTTGGCGATATCGTGGACACTTGCATTGAAGGCGGTTTTGTTCCATACGCCATTCCAATGCGAATGTTTTGCTGGATTCTGCGGCAGAATATGCTCAATTGTCGAATCGCTGAGTTGATCCCAGCCAAGGCGTGGTTCGCTGTTTTTCCCCTCGGTCGCAAGTAGATGCAACTCATACTCAAACAGCGTGTACTTCAAGCGATTCCGAGTTCTATACCAATCGCTGGGGTTGGCATTGCCGTTGATAAAATCATCTTCAGGTGCATAGTAGCGGGTCAGTTGATGAATCCAGCGCGTGACATCAGCAATTGGCTGTGACTGAGTAAAGATCTCGTATCCCCAACGATAGAAGCTTGATTTACCAGCATTGCTGCGTCGGGCTGCCCAAAGAAATACACGATAGGCATAGCATTCGAGTGCCTTGAGCATGTCGATGTACGCGCCTTCGCTAATCTGCCCTGCTTGGTATTGCTTGCGGGCTGCCACCATCAAGGGCAAGAAATTGGCAATATTGCCCGTATGCCGAATCTTGCTGAGCCAAATCCGCTCAGCTTCGAATAGGGCTGTGGTGGTGGTTGGATTGATAATGCTGGCATAATGATGTGAAACTTCGGCAAGCCCCGTCACAAAGCGCTCGATAAATATTTTTGTCTCGGCCTTCGTGCGTTTACTAAATGTTCTCAGCGGGATGTATTCATCAGCCTTGAAGCCTTCATACCCATGCCAGTTAGCTGGGGAATGGCTGCAATAGAGCGTCCAAGCGATGCGTAGACATTGATCTTCATTGTTGCCCGAACTTGCACCAAGGTTGGTGTAGGTGTCTTTCCAACTGCGATTGATTAATTTGGTGAGGGCTTCGCGATCTGCAGGGTTGTTTTCATTGCGCGAAACCCAGTGCATCAAATAATTCTTAAGCAATTCAAGCACTGAAAGATCTTTGCCCCGTGAGTTCATCAACTCGAAGGTCATGCCAATCTCAGCTTCTTCTTCAATCACATAGAAGGTAAAATTGAGTTTTTGGGTGATCGCATAATGCAATTCTTTGAGATAAGCGACCCCAGCGCCACCTCGTTGCTGTAACTGCTCGCTAATGTGGTGTTGAAAGCGACGATGGGCTTCGACGAGCCGATGCTGATGTGGCGACTGAAGCGGAGTATTGACGTGCCCAGCTCTTAACAGGTCATAAAAAATATCGCCAGTTTCATTATTGAGGTTCAGCTTGCAGGTTGCGCCTGCATACAGAAAATCGGCAATATCGCGCTCGTAGTCCAATTCGCCATGCTGAATCAGTGTGCGAATAATTACCGAAAGATAGAGACAGGTGGTGGTTAATCGCTGCTGTCCATCAACCACATCAAGCACTTTTAGTCGGGTTCGGCCATATGGTCGTTTTTCAGCGTCGCGGCCTTCGTATACAACGACGGTGCCGGTATAATGACTAGTTACCTGCTCATCCACTAATGCATCAATATCCTGAATGAAATCTCTCCACTGTTTTTCTTCCCAAGCATAACCACGCTGATAATCTGGAATTTGGTAGATTGATTCGGCAAACAAGCTCGTTAAGGTTTTTTTGTTCATAGCACCCTTGGCTTTCAATCAGCATTTACATTTGGTATTAGATTATCAAACATTTGCCACAATTGAAACTGGCTTGGATCAATAAGAACTATTAGTGATTAAATTGCGATCACACTAAAGCTTAAACCAGCAAACCGCCAAGATTTGGAGCTTGGCGGTTTGTTTTCGCAATTTACTTCTTCTTGGCCCAAGCTACCACACCCAAAGCGGCAGCCGCTCCCAACGTCCAGCCAACCCATTGGCGTGATGGCTGGCGATCTTTGAGCACAGTTTGGGCGGTGTTATAGCCCGAGGCCGCAAATACGCCGCCACCAGGATGGGTGCTAGCTCCGGTCAAATATAAGCCTTTGATTCCCGTCACGCGATATTCTGAAAGCTCAGGCAGCGGGCGGAAGGCAAACATCTGATCAAACGACATTTCGACGTGCATCACATTACCGCGCAACATGCCAAAGGTGCGCTCCAAGGTTAGCGGGGTTTGCACATAGCGGTTGCTAATTTTGCCACGCATATTGGGAGCATAGCGATACACGACTTCGAGTAATTTGTCGGCCTCACGATCAGCAATGCTATCCCAATCTTCGCCATTACTTAATTGATATGGATGATATTGACCCCACAAAAACAGCGTATGCTTGCCCTTGGGTGCAACATCGGGGTCGATTGCACTAAATGTCATGGCAATTACCGCTGGATCGGTCGCTGGCACGCCGCGATCATAATCGCTAACCGCGCGATTCAGGTAATCGATCGAAGGGCAAAGCAATTGCAAACCATGATGCGAAGGATGTGGGCGGCCACCAGAAGGCGCAGCCAGATAATCGGGTAATTCATCGGCAGCACAACGCACTGCCATACCAAAGCCATTGCCAACGCGAATGCGGCCAACCCGCTCGGCCAGCCCATTTGGCAGTTGCTCAGGTTCGACCAATTTTAATAAGGTGGTTTGCACATGCGCATTGGAAATAACCGTTGGGGCGGTATAGGTTTCGCCCGAGGTTAATTGTACGCCTTGCACGACACCGTTTTGCACCACAATGCGCTCAACTGGAGCATCAAGCAGCAGTGTGCCGCCATCACTTTTGAAGCGTGCCGCCATGGCTTGGGTCAACATTCCCGAACCACCACGCGGATGTTTCGCGCCACTCTCATGCAGCATCGCGTGCCAGCCTGCAAAATCGCCAGTGCCAATTTCGTGCGGTGGTGGGCCAGATTGCGCTGCTAGCCAGCCCATGGCCGCACGCATGGCCTCGCTCTCAAACGTTTCGTTGATCAAATGGCCATACGAGGTAAATAAGCGCCGCAGAATATCCAGCGGATGCGTGCCTTTTTCGCCTTTGAATTGGCCCGTTAGCATTTGGCGGCCTAAGTTGGCAGGCGATGGCGCTTTGAGAAATACATCGAAAACCCCTTCATTGAGCGGCCCCCACAACGCCACAAATTGGCGATAAGCATGGGCATCCTTGGGTGAAATTTTCTCAATCGAAGCACACGTCTTGTCTAAATCACGCCAAAATTCAATTGCACCTGAGCCATCGGGCAATGGATACCAAGCAAATGGGTCCATATCAATATACTCAAGCCCAAATTTGTGCAGCTCAAGCTCGCGCACCACCGGAGTTAGATGAATCATAATGTGGGCCGATGAGCCAACATCCATCTTATAGCCACCAAACATGGTTTCGGTACAAACTGCGCCGCCGACGATCGCTCGTCGTTCGATCACTAGGGTTTTGATTCCGGCCTTTTGCAAATAGCAGGCACAGGTCAAGCCATTATGCCCACCGCCAACCACAATCGCATCAAATTGCGCCATTTTTAGCATTACTCCAGACTATCGAGGTTGTTTATGCTACGCATGCATTTGGGCTTTGGACGTATCATAGCGCTGCCGTAGCCAAGCCAACATCAGGCCAATACCAAGCCATGGCAACCAAATCCAAGTTAATTCAGAAAGCAAGACATTCCAGCCCCGCGCAGAAAAAAGCCGTGCTGCGCTGATTGGAGCCACCGCAATTGGTCGCCAATTGAAGAAAACCCGCTGGCTGCTGAAGGGCTACCCCAACGCCACCCCACTCCCGCCGTTGGTTAGCATATCGTAGAGTGGATGGCTGAGCACCGCCAAAAACAGAGTTAAGCCAGCAACCCAACGCTTGCAACCCAAACGAGGCGCGAAAAATGCGCCCACACTAGCAATGATCGTGGCAAAACCAACCGAATGGGTAAAACCACGATGGCTCAATAATGTGCCACGTGGCATGTCTAGCCAAAAACTAATTCCATCGAAATCAGGGCTAATTGCCGCAATCGAAGCCCAAATTAACAATGGGCGGCTAATTCGTTCGCGGCCAAGCGCTAAACCAACTACCAAGGCAGGGGCAACATGGCTAAATATGGTTGGCATCGGCGGCTCCACACATGAATCATTATTGGCAGTATAGCAATAATTCCACCAGTGAACATTTGATTATTCTTATGCAAGCCATTTTTCATAATAGATAATTTCAAGCGTACCGATTAGGCCTCGGCCAATTTCCTGATAGCCATGTTTGACATAAAGTTTTTGGGCTGGCAGTTGCGGCACTGAGGTATCTAAATGAAGTCGTTTAAAGCCCAATTCATGGCCTCGTTGCTCAAGTGCCAGCAACATCTGTTCGCCCAAACCGCGCCGCCAATAATCGGGATGCACCCGCATGCGTTTGACCTCAGCCTCGCCCACGCCAGTCGGCAACAAACCACCAATTACTACCACTCGCCCAGCCAATTCACCAACCAAAAATTCGCCGCCAGTTGCTAGATAATAATCCTCAATTGCTAAAACATCGGCATCGCGTAGCCCATTGCCAAGATGTGCCCCCATCATGTGCAAGCCAAGGTTGTGTAACTCCCAGACAATTGCGGCATCAGCTGGCTGATAACGGCGGATGTGTAGCTCCATTGGATGCTCCTAAATAATTAAGTAAATAACAAAAAACCTGCTGTTGGCTTCTCTGGCAACAGCAGGCGATTGAATTTCAAGGAGGCTTATTCTATTCCTGAAAGGTGGTTAAAAAGGTGGTTGGTGGCGATAAGCGCACCGCTTGCTGCTCTTGCGAGTGGGGCAAGTGGGTAAATGCGCCGTTATCGTACCAAAAAACCTGATTAGAGATCGAGCCAGGCCCATTGCGATACATGCCCTCAACCACAGGCAGCATGCTCGTCCAAGCTTCTAAGGCAATTGGCTCGTTAATTGGATAGCACAGCACCACATGGCGATTGGGCACTGCTACCAATGAGCCGAAGCGCCCGATACATTGTGGGTATTGCTCAAGCAACAGGCTTTGCGAGCCAATCAAGAAATCGTCGCCAGTGATAGCTAGCACATTAATGCCATCGTCCAATTCATGTTCGGTGAGGCGCAACTCACGCCCACGCAAATTTTCCAGAGCAACTGCAAACAATTCCTCGTTGGTTTTGCCCCAAGCCATCGCCTCGTCGCTGCTAACGCTACGAATCGTGGTGGGCAAATCAAACACCAGCACCGAGCAAATATCCTGTAAATCTTCGCGATAAATCAGCTTTTCGCGCAATTCAGGCTCCAAGGCCCACAAGCGAATTGCCAACAAATCGCGAATACTTTCAAAATCATTTATTTCATCTTGCAATAGCACTTCGTTTTCAAAACCCTTGTGCATTGCCTCAAAGTGATCGGTAACAACTGCCAGCCATTGCGATTGGGGATGGGCATAGCATTTTTGAGCCAGTGAGCTTAGCCCAATGCGGGTATCTTTACTCCACCCTGCATGGTCAGCTAACACCACAAAGCCTTGATTTTCAGGTCGCACTGGCAAACCAAGGTTTTTCAAATAACGCTCCACGATTTGGCGAAAATCTTGCCATTGCTGTGGATTGAAAAAATTGACCCATGCTGGTGGTGTTGGTAAATCGCGCTTACCAAACTTCTTTTCCCAGTTGCTCATGGTTCCCCCCTATAAACGCTGACGCTGCTACCAAAACGCAAGCGCACCAAGCACTTAGTTTGGCAGCAGGATGACCAAAGTATAGCCGAGCGTTGCGATCCGCATCAGGGCAAATAAACCGATTGTTGATCGGTCTGAAGCCTGATTATGCAAGAATAACCGCCGTGCAAAAAGAATCGTTCCCTCAAGCCTGTCGATTGGGGCAGTGGTTGGCATCAAGCCGATTGGTGCGGGCATTGCACCCAAGCAAGGGTTTAGAATGAGGCGAGTACGCGGTTGCATTGGTGTGTTCCTGCTAGCAAAATCGTGGGCCAACGCCGACGTTCAACCATTAATACGACAATACCTTCCACCTAGATACTATCGCATGCCTCTGTGTCATACAATGTCATCAGTGTGAAGAAATGATGAGGCTTTATTAATTGTTGATCGCTTACTATGAGCATGCAAGGGTTGGCACTTAAAAACTCAATCAGCTAGCTACGTGGCTAGTTCGTAGCTCAGAGCCAGCGTCGCCGCCGAAAAAACCAGAGCATGCCAACGATGATCGCTAGCATAATGGCCCAAACCATCAAATAGCCGTAGCGCCAGTGCAGTTCGGGCATCAGATCAAAATTCATGCCATACAGCGAGGTAACCAGGGTTAGCGGCAGAAAAATCGTGCTGACGATGGTTAGTGCCTTCATAATTTCATTCATTTTGTTCGAGGAAACCGAGAGGTAGGTATCCAAGGTGCTGCCAACCACATCGCGCACCCCTTCGCTCAGGTCGGTAATGCGCACCAAGTGGTCGTAAATATCACGAAAATAAATTTCACAATTGCGCGAAATCAGGTCGAACTCGCCGCGTGAGAGCCGTTGCATCACTTCACGTTGCGGCGATACAACCCGACGTAAGGCCAAAATGCTATGCTTTAGCTCCAAAATGCGGCGTAAAGCACTTGGTTTGGGGTCTTGAATGATGCTATCTTCGAGAAAATCCACCTCTTCATCAATCCGATCAAGGTACGGCAGAAATTCATCAACAATTGCATCAAGCACGGCATGGGCCAAAAAATCAGCTCCGCGCTCCAAAATTCGGCCATCGCGCACCGCCCGATCCCAAACCGTATCCAAGGCAGCCAAGCGCACATGCGAGGTTGTTACAACAAAATTACGGCCTAAAAAGCAATTAAGTTCATCAGTGCTCAAGCGCGAAACATCTTCGCCTACGGCAAGCGCATGCACAATGATGAATAGATGATCGCCAAAATCATCAACTTTGGGCGGTTGATAGCCGGTGCTAAGCGTATCTTCAATTGCTAGCGGATGGAAATGAAACATCTCGCGCAAGAAAGTGTCATATTCGGTTTGCTGACAAGCATATAAATTAACCCACAGCATACCCTCGCCACTGGCATGCAGTTCGCGAATTTCTTCAACAGTCTTGATTTTACGTAATGGTCGGTCGGGCAAGCTATACAGTGCTTGAAACATAGACCCCCGCTTTGCTCACAAAAAGGGCAAGTCCTGCGACTTGCCCCAAACTATCGACTCAATCTCGGCTTATTTGACGCTGGTAATTCCATCATCGGCGGCGATCAGGCGGGTACGGGCTGCGTTCGAAAGATCATACAACCACAACTCGCTAGGGCCGCTAATCACAGGCTCTGGGCCGCGTTCGTTGTCGGGCGATTGTAAAGCCCGAACATACAACAGCGCATCATCAACCACTGCGACGGCACCTAAATCGCCAAGGGTTGCACCTTTGACAATTTGGCTATCTTTGCTGCCTTGGCGACTGTGCAAACTATAATTCAATACTTGGCCGCTGCGGCAAGCCACATTTAAGTAGTAAAGGGTGTTATCGCTGCTCCACGAGAGCGGTCGTACCCACCATTGGCCGATAATTGCATCGAGTTGCTTGCCAGTTTGGTCGAGCACCAAGAGATCGGCCCCACCATCAGCTCGAAGTGCTTCGACGGCAATCCGGGTGCCATCAGCCGAAACTTGAGCTTGGCCAACGCTGCGATAATTACCCAAACTAGCTTGGCCGAGCAATCCATCAGTGCCACTTATTGGATTACTAATCAATAATCCACCTTGACCGCCATCGGTATGGCCAACCGTCAGCACAGAGCCATCGGGCAAGGCATGCGGCATGCGGCGGCTCCACTCATCGAGCGGCGAGACCGCGCTCGCATCACCACCATTGGCTGTTACCTGCCAGAGCCGATAGCTATCGGGGGCCGCATCGCTCCAAGGTGCAGTAAACCAAATGACCCCGCCATCAAGCGACCAAGCAGGCTCGGCACAACCACCAACATCGGCGACCAAGGTTTCATTATCGCCATCAATTGTGCTTGTCCAGAGTGCGCCTTGGGTTGGCAAGCCATCGGGGTTGGCGCGACAGAAGGCAATTTGGGTACGATCAGGGCTGATTGCCACAGCACTTTCAATTGCCAAGGTTGTGGTAATTGGCACAACCCGTGAGCTTTCGTAGCGATACAAATCGCCTTTGCTGGCAAAGACAACTGGTTGTTTTGGCGCGGCGGCTGAGCCATTGCTCTTGGCTAGTGGATCATCGCCTAGTGTGGCGCTGGCGCTATCAGCGATCACCACATTTAAGCGTCCGCCATCGAGCTGCACCGTAAATGGCAAGGCTTGATCAAGCCCAATTTCAATGAGTACTCCAGCTGAATCGCTGCTAGATTGCGAAACGACTGAGCGCACATGTTGCAGCGTATCAAGTTTTAGCACTTTGGTCAGCGTGACCGACGATGAACGCCAGAGATCATCGTGTCGCCATAATGGCAGATCGATTTGAATCACGCTGGCAATGGCGCTATCGCCTGAGAGCAATTGGGCCGCAGCTGGAGGCACACAGCGCACCACCCCATTGACTGGGCCGCTGCTTGAGGTTAATTCTAAGAATAAACGATCGCCATTGGTCGTGCGATCAAGCCCAGCATTATTTAGGCGGGCGCTAAATCGCTCGTCAGTTACTGCCCCAAAATTCTGCGTGCAAAAACTGCTGCTCTGATTGGCAGTTGGCGTGCTCAGCGGTGTTGCCTGTGGTGTTGACAGTGGGATAACTGCTGAAGGGTTAATTGGTGTAGCACCTTTGGTTGGCGAAGGGCCAACTGTGCGAGTTGGCGTAACCGAAGGCGCGGTAGTTGGCGACGCAGGTGCAGGCGTTAATGTCACCGTAGCCGTTGGAGTAGCCGTGCCTGTCGGAGTTAAGGCGAGAATAGTTAGCTCATTTTGTAACGGGCGAGCAGTGGGCTGTGGGGCTTGTTGACATGCTGCGAGCGCCACAACAACCAAGGCTAAACTCACACGTTGCCGTAACAACAACTTCAAACGACACTCCTTGGACAATCCAAAACGGCACGAACGCCGCAATTACATCCCAGAAAACGAATTATCGTTTTGCACAATTTTAATCCAGCCGCGCTGTAATGCAAATACCACAGCTTGGGTACGATCGTTAACTGCCAATTTGCGCAAAATTGATGAAATATGATTTTTGACGGTTTGATTGCTAATTTCGAGGCGGGCGGCAATTTCTTTATTGGTTTGCCCCGCCGCGACCAATTCCAAAACTTCAATTTCACGCGGCGACATTGGCGAGTAAACATGCTCGGTATGCGTATCCATGGTCAATTGGCGAAACGAATCCATCACAGCAGCAGCGACCGCTGGGGTATTCAGCACCAAATCGTTAATGGGATAATTGCCCGAACGCACCATATCGACCGAATTGATCAGATCATCCCAATCGATGGTGCGTGAAAGATAGGCGGCCACGCCTGCTCGCAATGATTTTACAATACCTTCTTGATCGTTAATATCGCTGAGCAAAATTACGCCAATATTGGGGTGATTTAATTTAACTGTGCGGGCGACTTCAATTCCGTTGACCCCAGGTAAATCAACATCCATCACAATAATATCGGGGTTGCTATAATCGACCAAACGAATGGCTTGCTGGCCATTGCTGGCCTCGCCAATAATTTTATAGCGTGGTACTTGGCCAAAGTGATAGCGTAAGCCTTCACGATAAATTGTATGGGCATGAACCAAGACAATATTGGTTTTGGCGACCGAATCGCCACGTCGGCGCGGGCCTTCCGCAGATGCTTGCATACGATCCACTCTTTCTGGAATCCTAGGCATACCCTCGGTAAGCGATGATATGCGCAATTATACACGACGACGAGCATCAGCATTGATAGAGGTTAAACGCTAGTGGGATAGCAGATGATGCTATCTGCTGATAATACACTGAATTATAGCGAATCGGCTAGCCTTATTCCCAACAATTTGATGACAATTAATAATTGCTCATCCGACTTTAAGCCCTACTTTAGCCGATCGCCTTGGTTAGCTCACGAATCGTAACTGATATAATGCTGCTGCGCTGGCTCAGGCCAACCATGATTGGTCATGGGTGATCTCAACTATCCAACCAATATGGTATTATTTTGAGTCAGGAGGGTTATTATGTCCACTAGCATTCGCGCTCGTTCCTGGCGCGAGTTCAATCCAATTATGGTTGTGGCTGTGTTGCTGTTGCTAGCAATTAGCTTACCAATGGTGTATACCACCACAGTTGGAGCCGCCGGAACCTTGGTGTTTGGGCTGGGTTCTTCGTTTGCTAAACATGTTGTCTGGATTATCCTGGGCATTAGTTTGATGTTTAGTTTGGCCCTGTTAGATTATCAATTGCTGCGTTCATTGGCAATTATTTTATATATCGCTGCGCTTGGGCTTTTGGGCATGGTGGTGGCGCTAGGCCAAGTTAAATATGGTGCGCAAAGCTGGATCGGCTCAAGTCAACTTTCGTTTCAGCCAACCGAGCCAGCCAAACTGATGGTGATCATCGCGCTTGCCGCATTTTGGAGCAAGCACGGCGATGAGCCTAGCCCATGGAAATCGGTCTTTATCTCGTTGGTGATTTTGGCTGTGCCACTGGGTTTGGTTATGCTTCAGCCTGACTTTGGCTCAGGTATGGTGATGATCGGCATTTGGCTGGTGATGTCGTTGGTCGCCAATACCCGTTGGCTGCAATATGGCCTATTGACCCTGCTTGCAATGCCAGCAATAGTACTCGCTTGGCTGAAATTTGATCCATATCAGCGCGAACGCTTGACCGTATTTTTAACCCCTGAGCGTTGCGAAACCGATTTAGAGTTTCGGATGCGAGCGTGTTGGCAAATTATTCAATCGCGTTTGGCAATTGGCAATGGTGGCCTTGGCGGCATGGGCTTGTTACGCGGGGTGCAAAGCCAATTAAACTATTTGCCAGTTCAAGAGAGCGACTTTATTTTCGCGGTAACGGCGGAAGAATTGGGCTTTATTGGTGCGGCAGTGGTGATTGTGCTGCAATTAATCGTCATCTGGCAAATTTGGCGGGTAGTTGAGCGAGCACGTGACCCCTTTGGGCGTTTGATGGCGGCTGGGGTTGCTGGCTTGCTGTTGGTGCACTGCCTCGAAAATATTGGCATGAATTTAATTATGATGCCGATGACCGGGATTCCGTTGCCGTTTCTGAGCTATGGTGGCTCGTTTACCCTGACAGTGTTGATGGGCATAGGTGTTGTGCTAAGCGTGTCGATTCGCAGTAAACGTTGGTCATTTAATTAAGGTACTAGATCAACTGGGGACTATTTGACGATCGGTTGCGCTGAATAAACCACCCGCAGACCCAGCACGTTAATTAAAATTGCCTAACCAACTACCTTGCCCGCCTTCGGGCGATTTCGTATAATACATCGTAACATTTTCTTTCTTGATAAGCTTGATCAACATTGTTCCTACAAAGGTGCTTGGATTGATTCAACCAAAACCTTTGAAGAAGCTCCTGCGAGATGCAGTAGTTGTAGGTGGGTTGGGATGTTGGTAGCAATTATTATTATGCTCTTGTTTATTTGCTGTCCTACAACATCACCCCTACTTCGGCAAGCCGCGCATTGATCGTTCCTTAAAGCCAAGGGGGCTGTATGGCGTTAATCAAACGAGGTGGGACATCGCGTTTAACCCCAATCGATGGGCCAGATGCTGGCTCGTCAAGCGGGCAGGCCGATGATGCAACACGTACTTTCTCTCCACAACCAACCAGCGATGACTCGACTCGCGGCTTAGATGCAACCCGCACGATTGCTCCAGCCGATGCCGATTCGACTCGTGGCTTAATCGCTGCGGGCAATGATTCAACTCGCAGCATCGCTCCGCCGGTCAATCCTGATGCCACCCGTGGAATCAACCAAAACCCCGATGCCACCCGTGGAATCAATCAAAATCCTGATGCTACCCGTAGCGTTAGCAATCGAGTTGGCTCAATTTTACGCAATCAAGGGGTTTCACGGGTTGGCACTGAGGATATTCGCAATCGTGCGCCTAACCCTGATGCAACCCGCTTGCAACAGCCTGGAGCCAAACCTGCCGAGCAATCCAGCGCCCAATCGAGTTCACCAGCGCTCAAAGCTGGTACGGTGCTTGAAGGACGTTACGTGGTTGAAGGCGTTTTGGGTATCGGCGGGATGAGCGTGGTCTATAAAGGCCGCGACACTCGTTTTAAAGATGTGACCCGTTTTTGCGCGATCAAAGAGATGTTCCAAAGCTCGCTCGATTCGCAAACCCGTTTATTGAGCTTGAAGAACTTCGAACGCGAAGCTGGTTTGTTGGCTACGCTTAACCATCCAGCCATTCCCAAAGTCTACGACTTCTTTGAGGAAGCAGGCCGCGCCTATCTGGTGATGGAATTAATCGAGGGTCATGATCTCGAAACCGTGCTCGAAAAAACCAACGGCCCCTTGGAAGAGCAACAAGTTGGGCGTTGGGCAATTCAACTCTGCGACGTGCTGAATTATCTGCATGGCCACGAACCTGAGCCAATTATCTTCCGCGACTTAAAACCATCGAATATCATTGTGACTCCAACCGATCGGATTGTGCTGATCGACTTCGGGATTGCGCGGGTCTTTACCCGTACCGATAAAAAAGGCACGATGATTGGCACGGAAGGCTACTCGCCGCCTGAACAATATCGCGGGATTGCCGAAGCGCGTGGCGATGTCTACGCTTTGGGCGCAACTCTGCACCATTTGCTAACCAACGTTGACCCACGTTTGGAAACCCCGTTTACCTTCGGCGATCGCCCGATTCGCCAATTGAATCCAACCGTTTCGCCAGAGGTTGAAGCGATTGTGATGAAATCGCTGGAATACGATATGGCCAATCGCTGGGGTTCGGCGGCTGAATTCCAATCAGTTTTGTTGAGCGTGCCAGGCTTTGCACCCGCTGGGGTAGCAGTGGCAGCACCAGCAACTCCCGCATTTGGGGCAGCCATTCGCCGTGGCGGCAAAACTGCCGAGGTGCTTTGGAAGTTCCGCTGCGAAGATGAAGTACGTTCGTCGCCATTTGTGCGCAACGGCACACTCTATATTGGTTGCTACGATACCAACCTCTATGCAATTGATACTAAGCGCGGGGAATTTCGCTGGAAGAAGCCAACCGAGGGCGGCATCTCATCAACTCCCACCGTTTGGGATGATATGGTGATTGTTGGCTCGGATGATGGCAATGTCTATGCCTTTGATACTCGTGCTGGCACGCAACGCTGGGTCTTTCGTACCGAAAAACCGGTGCGCTCATCGCCCCGCGTGCAAGATCGCTTGGTCTATTTTGGCTCCGACGATTACCACTTGTATGCGGTTGATGCCACCAATGGCCGCCAAATTTGGCGCTATCGCGGCTGGCAATGGATTCGCTCATCGCCCTGTTTGACGAGTAACATGGTGATTTTTGGCTCGGGCGATGGCAGTATTGTGGCACTTGATCTCTTCAAGGGTGGCATTCGTTGGAAGCAAAAACTCCAAGGTGGGATTGTTTCAAGCGCTACGGCCAACGATAAGATGGTGCTAGTTGGCTGTATGGATAATAATTTGCATGCCCTCGACCTTGAAGGTGGTTGGCCGATCTGGAAGTTCCGCACCAGCCACTACGTCAATTCATCGCCAATCATCATCGGTAATCGGGCTTTTGTTGGCGGGATTGACGGCAATATTTATGCTGTCGATCTCAAAAATGGCAAACAAGTTTGGCAATATAATACTGGAGCACAAATCGTTTCATCACCCGTTGCCGATTCAGGCCGAATCTATATTGGGGCGGCTGATGGCACGGTCTATTGTCTCGACGCTGGCTCGGGTACGCCAGTTTGGACCCATACCTGCGAAGGCCCAATCGTTTCTACCCCAGCGGTTGTCGAAGGGGTCGTTTATATCGGGTCGATGGATCACCAGGTCTATGCCTTACGTGCTTAGGAGAGTCCGCCATGGGATTTTTTCGTAAATTATTCGGGCGTACTTCAACTGAGCCAAGCACGCTTGATCCAGCTTCTACTACAACCGATCAATCAGCTGTTGCTGTCGCTAGCCCGGTTGCTAGCGAGGCATTAGCCGAAACGCCAACCGAGGTTGTTGCGGTTGCAGCAACTGAGCTACCAACCGAGCCATTGATCAGCGCCGAGCCACTTGCCGAATTGCCAGCAGCCCAAACTGCTGGCGCGGTGGCAACTGAGCGTTCGCAAAAAACGACCGCACCACTTGACCCTGAGCAACTGCCTGAGCGCGATCCTGATGGCACGAATTATCTCGGAACCCGCGATATTAGTGCTGCGCCGATCGTTGCTAAAGCGGTCTCAACCCGTGGGCTAGCCAGTTGGGCCGCCCGCGATATTGGCCGCATTCGCCGTAATAATCAAGATAGTGTTTACACAAACTTGATGAGTTTGCCCGATGGCGAGCACGATATCAGCGTGGGCCTGTTTGTGGTTGCCGACGGCATGGGCGGCCATGAAGGCGGCGAAATCGCCTCGCGCCGTGCGATCGAAACCGTGATGATCGCGGTGTTGGAGCAAATGGCCTTGCCAGCAATGGCCGATGAAGATCCTGGTAACCCATTGCCCTTGCTGATGATGAGCGCCGTGCAAGATGCCAACACCCGCATTTGGAACGAAGCTCAATCGCGTGGCACTGATATGGGCACAACCTGCACCGCTGCCTTGTTGGTTGGCGATGGTTTGTATATTGCCCATGTTGGCGATAGCCGCCTATATGCCATGAGCGATGGCAAACTCCGCCTGATCACCGCTGATCATTCCACCGTGGGGCGCTTGATTGCGATGGGCCAATTGACCGAAGAAGAAACCCGCAATCACCCGCTGCGCAACCAACTCTATCGCACCGTTGGCCAACATCCGGAAATCCAAGTCGATTCAATCTACCAAAGCCTTGAGGGTATCAGCCATTTGTTATTGTGTAGCGATGGCTTATGGAGTATGGTTGACGACGATGAGATGGCCGCAATCATCAACGAAACGCCATGGCCGCAAGATGCCTGCCAGCGTTTGATTGCCCGCGCCAACTTAGCCGGCGGCGAAGATAACATTAGCGCGGTGGTTGTTTCATTGCCACCCTTGCAAGGCCAAGGAGCGCTCCGATGAGTACCCAAGCAATGGTTCAACTGCGCATCACCCCTGGGCGGCCAGCAGTTGCCCAAAGTAACGATCCGCAAATTGTTTATTTGTTGGTCGAAGCCTCGCCTGCTGGCATTCCCGATGCCGATTTGGCGATTCCGGTCAACCTTGGTTTTATTGTTGATCGTAGCTCTTCGATGCGCGGCGAACGGCTTTACCAAGTCAAAGAGGCTTGTAATAACGTCGTTAATCAGCTCAATCGCCAAGATTATTTCTCGGTGGTGTCGTTCAACGATCGGGCTGAAGTGGTTGTGCCCTGCCAACGTCCCAACGATAAAGACCAAATTAAACGCGCGATTGGTATGATCGAGGCCAAAGGTGGCACTGAAATGGCCACGGGCATGATGATGGGCTTGCAGGAAATTTCACGCCCCATGATGAGCCGTGGTATCAGCCGTATGGTCTTGTTGACCGATGGCCGTACCTATGGCGATGAAAGCCGCTGTGTCGAAATTGCGCGGCGTGCTCAATCCAAAGGCATCGGAATTACGGCCTTGGGCATTGGCGATGAGTGGAATGAAGATCTGCTCGAAACAATCGCCTCAGCCGAAAACAGCCGCACCGAATATATCACCAATGCTCAGCAAATTGTCAACGTTTTCTCCGAAGAGATCAAACGTTTGCAAAATGTGATGGCACATAAAGTTGAAATGCGCTTCCATCTGCACCCGCAGGCTGAAATTCGTTCGCTGTTTCGGGTGCGCCCATTTATTGCGGCGCTCACCCCACAATTGCACAACGAAACGCTTTGGCGCATGCCACTGGGCGAGTGGGTTGGCCGCGAAGATCAAATCTTTTTACTGGAGATGGTCGTGCCGCCGCTGCCCGCAGGCAATCAAACGATCTGTCGGATCGAGATGTTTTACGAAGTGCCCAGCATCAGTAGCCAAGCTTTGCAAACCAAGGTCGATGTACAATTGCCGGTACGGCCTGCCGACCAAATTCGGCCTGATGTTGATGGCGTAGTCAAACATTGGCTTGAACGTACCGTGGCCTATCGCTTGCAAGCCTCGGCTTGGCAGCATGTTGAGCAAGGCAACATCGAGGAAGCGACTAAAAAGTTACGCATGGCTGGCACGCGCTTGCTCGAATCGGGCCAAACTGATCTCGCCCAAACCGTTCAAGAAGAAGCCACCCGCCTGTTGCGTAGCGGCACTACCAGCGACGAGGGTCGCAAACGGATTAAATACGGCACTCGTGGCTTGGTCGCTCGCGAACGGGGCGGAGAGCAATAGGAAGTTGTTATGATTAAGTGTCCAGCGTGTGAAACCGAAAATTTACCAGGCACCTTCTTTTGCGTTGATTGTGGCTCGTCGTTTTTGCCTTCGCGCATTCGTGAGACCACCGCCTCACTGGGTGCGGCAACCATGGCGGGTGGCTCTGGTAATTTAGTCATTCCGCCGCCAGCGCCACCGCGTGATACAGCGATTCCGGTGTTGCGGGTGGTGATTCTCAATAGTGGGCGCAAGCTTGGCTTCAACACCAACCAACCAATTGTGATCGGTCGCCAAGACAGCAAGGGTAGTTTTTACCCCGATATTGATCTTTCGACCGACGGCGGTTTAGAGGCTGGCGTTTCGCGTCGCCATGCAATTATCCGCATTCAAAGCGGCAATGTCTGCACACTCGAAGATTTAGGTAGCTCAAATGGCACCTTTATCAACCGTGAAAAGCTGGCGGCTAATAGTCCCAAAGCTTTGCGCCATGGCGATGAAGTTCGTTTGGGCAATATTCTGTTACGAATTGAATTGACTAGCCAATAAATGTTGTAGCTGATTGAAGGAGTTTTCGATGGGTACACGGGTTGTTATTTTGCACTTGAGCGGTGAAGATCCAATTATTGCTGAGATGGAAGAAGATCCCCAGCCAACCGATGCCTTTATTCGGGTCAGCAATATGCGCCGTCGTGATGGCAAAGATGTGCCCTATATTGCAGGTGGGGTGCAATCGGTGATTTATCCATGGCATCGGGTAACGTTTATCGAAATGATGGTCAGCGAAGAAGAACGCGGCAACGTCATCGACTTCTTCCGCGACGCATAAGTTTAACCCACATCGCATAATAAGAATCCCTTGGCGCTGGCTTTGATAATCGTAGAAGCCAGCATCAAGGGATTCTTAACGATTGTTAATCCTAGTTTCTCATTTTTCACAGAGCGCAAAAGTGGCTGTGGTATAATGCGCTGTGGCTGAGGCAAGCATGGCTTGTTTCTTACGGACATTCGTCCGATTGGGCCCAGTTATAGTGAACATGAGATTGCTTGGTGGCAGCGTTGCCACAACTGCACCTTCATCCACTCCGTTCCCCATGGACGAATACCAGCATGCAGACAACCATCATCATGGCACAAGGCAAAGCATGACAAACGCTGGACAAAACAGATTAGGCCTTCGATTTCGCGAAGCCCGTGAAGCCCGTGGCATTTCACTGGCTCAAGCTTCAAGTGAAACCCGAATTATCCAACGCTATTTGGCGGCCCTCGAAAATGGTGAATATCATCATCTGCCGGGCGATGTTTATGCCCGTGGTTTTATTCGCAATTATGCTCAATATTTGAATCTGCCCGCAGATGAGTTGATCGATCTGTATCGGATTGAGCGTGGTGCTTCAACCCCGATTCGGATTGTGCCAGCCGCAGTGCCGCCCCGTCGGAACACGATTTTTCTGCCCAGTCTTTGGACGGTAATTTTGGTGGTGCTGGCGTTGGTCGTCATTGGCTATCTGACGCTGAATGCGCTTGGGCTTACGACACTCAATAGTAATGAGGTCGCTGGCGGCGCAACCTCAACTTCAACGATTGCAACTCCAACCTTATTGCCAACCCCAACTGCTCAACCAACCAATCCCGATGGTTCTGTCCCATCGCCAATCAATCCATTGGCAACCCCAACGGTTACGATAACTCCAACTCAGGATGTGCCAGTCCAAGTTGTCTTGCGGATTGATGGCGGTTCGTCGTGGTTGCAAGTGTTGGTTGATGGCCAAAATACGATTGAAGGGATTCAAAATAACGGCTGGACGCAGACGTTCTCGGCGCAGCAAACGATTCAGGTTAAGGCTGGTAACGCTGCCGTGGTTGAGGTGATTCACAATGGCAAGCCGCCAGTCCGCATGGGTGCACCCAACCAAGTTGTGACCACCATCTATACGCCTAACTAAACTTGCTGAATGCTGTTGACGATTCTTGGGGTATAGTTAAAGCTGCATTCGCAAATCTAGCAAGCATATGGGGAGGCTTTTTGTGGCTGAATTTAGTTTTGATGTTGTTTCAGATTTTGATCGCCAAGAATTAATCAATGCTGTTGATCAAACCAAACGTGATGTAGGTACGCGCTACGATTTGAAAGATACCAATACCGATATTACGCTTGGCGAGAAGGATATTACGATTGTTACCAGCAGCGAATTGGCATTAAATGCAGTTCGTGATTTGCTCGAAACCAAGGCTTTGCGGCGTAATCTCTCGATCAAAATGTTCGATTTTGGCGAGCCAGAGGAAATTGGCGGCATGAAGATTCGCCAAGTTATTACCTTGCGTAAAGGCATCGCCGATGATATTGCCAAGAAAATTCAAAAATTGATTAAGGCCGAGGTTCCCAAGGCTCAAGCTCGTATCCAAGGCGATTCGTTGCGGGTTTCATCGAAAAGCAAAGACGAATTACAAGCAGTGATGAGCTTGCTCCGCGAACGCGGCGACGATTTTCCATTGCCGTTACAATTCAATAATTATCGCTAAAAACCTAGCACCAGCCTTGATTGAGGCTGGTGCTAGCGTTTAAATGCCGATTGTGCGTTGTTCAGCTGCACTTTGCTCGGCCAACTCAATCAGCCGAATCACGCTTCGAGCCTGGTTGGCCTGAACGATTAGCTCGGCCTCGCCTTGAATGGCTTGCGCCACATTGCGATAATAGGCCGGATACTTGCCTGCGATGGTTTCAACTGTGCCACGCAGCGTTAAACCATTCAGCTCCGTGTTGATCATACCCCAATCGGTTGTTGGTTCTTGGCCCCAATTTGGGCTATTTGGAGCTTGGCCTGCTTTCAAGGCTACTTCTTGGGGATCAATGCCATACTTGATCCATGAGCCGTTTGTGCCATGGAGACTGAAGCGCGGCCCCAATTCACGCACCAACATACCTGCTTTGAGCGTGACTTGTAACTCAGCATAACCCAAGCGCAGATCAAAATAATCGACAGTTTGCGCACCCTCGCGTTGCTTGGCAAGCTGAGCCGTAATCGATTGGGGCAATCCAAATAACACCAAGGCCTGATCGATCAAATGTGCGCCAAGATCATAGAGAATGCCACTGCCTTGACTTGCTTGTTCGCGCCAAGCCCCTTGTTTTAGTTGTGGTCGATAGCGATCATAATGGCATTCGTAGCTGACTAAACGCCCCAACCAGCCAGCCTGAATCACTGCTTGAGCGGTTAGAAAATCGCCATCCCAACGCCGATTATGAAAGACACTCAACACGCGTTGCTGTTGTTGAGCGAGGGCAATTAATTGGTCAGCCTGTTGACTATTGAGGGTAAAGGGCTTATCAACCACCACATGTTTGCCTGCACTCAAGGCTTGAGCTGCTAAGTCGGCGTGGGTTAGATTGGGTGTGGCAATCACCACCAATTCAATCGCTGGATCAGCCAACACCTCAGCTAGATCGCTGACGACGTGAGCATGGGGATAGCTGGCGCGAGCGCTTTGGCTGCTGCGCTGCACGATCGTATGTAAATTTAAGCGTGGTTCGGCCATAATGAGCGGGGCATGAAACACTTGGCTGGCCATGCCAAAACCTACCAAAGCTAGATTAATCGGCATAGATACCTCCAAAATTAACGATCAAAAAGGCTTTTTAGTAAATCTATATAGGCTTCGCGTTGGGGTAATTCAAGCTCAACATGAATTTTACGCCGTTGGGTAATTGTTGGCATTTGAGTTTGTGGATTAAAGCCTTGATGATCGATGGTTTGCCAATATAACCCAACGCCGCGTTTTTGCCAGGCAACCAGATCGTTAAAATTGATGCCATTTTGAAATAGTAGCTCATTTTTTTTGGCAACCGACAGCTTTGCTATTTGCATATGGGCTGTTTGTGGATCAAGCGCTTGATCGCGTAATGTCCAGTAGCAATAGGCATTAAGTGCGTTACGGTGAGCATCTTCCATGCGCCAGCGAAAGTAATCATGAACTAATTCATTGGTGGGCAATTGGCAAATTCGACAATCGAAGCTCGCCTGTTGTTGAATGGCTAAACTGAAATGCCCACTTGCTTCACCCGCCAAAATCGAGCAATATTTGCGCAATTTACGGCCAAATACATCGCAACGATAACTCAAAAGCAGCGAAATTTCGTCGCTTTGGGTATATCCATAAAGCACAGGAAAGCCACAATCCAACAAATGGCTCACGGTGCTAATCATTGCATCACGAAAGCGTTGATCAAATGGGCGTTGATAGTTCATCACGTCTTTGGTTAGGCGGGTAAACGAGCGCCCATCAATCCGTGCAACCATCCAAATATTTGGCAGCACACTTTGATCGTTGATCGTTTCATAAACGCGCATTAACTGATCAAGTTGATCAAAGTTCATTGCTCCTCCCATGCTATAAGCTGAAATTGGTGGTCTGGCAATTGGTGTACTAGCCACAAATGATCGAAACCTTCGTCTAATCGCGGCAGTTCTAGACGCTTAATTGAGCCACGAATGGCCAGTTCAGGTACGTGCTGTTGTCCAGTGCGTTGACGGTTGCGTTCTAAACAAGCAGCCAAATCGGATTGCAAGAAATAACCTTCAACGCTAAATCCCGCAGCATGAGCAGCCTGAATATAAGCTGCTCGTTGAGCATGCTCAAGGTTCATTTTATCGATTACAAAGGCTTGTTTGATGCGCAAACAACATTCTAGTATGCTGCGTTCGCGATGGTTGGTGCGTAGCATATCGCGATTGATTCGCACATGGCTATGCAGAAATTGCTGCACATAAAAGCTTGATTTACCACTGGCTTGCAAACCAATTAGAAGCACCGCTTGGGGTTTGAACATACGTCACTCGCAATTAAAACAAACTTTTGAACCCAAATAATACCATTGGGCAACTATTGTGCTTATGCTACTGTGGGATCATGGTCGCCGAACGGGACTGATGGATGATGAATATCGGGCTAATTATGCGGTGATGATAGCATTTGACAAAATACGCTGTTACGAGTAGAATACTCAAGCCCTAAACCAAACGGCGCATTCGTCTAGCGGCCTAGGACGTCACCCTTTCAAGGTGAAGATCACGGGTTCGAATCCCGTATGCGTCACCATTTGCACTCACTGTCCACGCAGTGAGTGCTTTGTTTTAACTCCTACCTCACTCCATTTAACCAAAACTTGACAATTCTTAATCGATTATGGTACTGTCTACATTACTAAATCCAATGAAATAATAAAGTTTATTCAATCCTCACTGCATCATTGCCCGCATTATTGTCAAAACTTCAACAATCCGCAACGTCCTAGACAGGAGTACGTTATGGTTCGCAAATGGCGTTGGAAACTCGCTTTGGTTAGCCTATTAACGACCGTTTTAGCCGCGTGTGGTGGCGGCAGCGCAACCCAAGCTCCTACCACCAATCCCAATCGGGTCACGCTGACGATTGAAAGCTGGCGCAGTGATGACCAAAAGGTCTGGACTGAGCAGATTATCCCGCTATTTGAAAAGAGCCATCCTGATATTCATGTGGAGTTTCGGCCCACCGCGCCCACCGAATACAATGCAGCGCTCAATAGCAAATTAGAAGCTGGCACAGCTGGCGATCTGATCACCTGTCGGCCTTTTGATGTTTCATTAGGTTTGTATACTGCTGGGCATTTGACTGCACTCGACGATTTACAAGGCATTGCCCATTTTAGCGATGTGGCCAAGAGCGCTTGGCAAACCGACGATGGCAAGACGCTCTTTTGCTTGCCGATGGCTTCGGTGATCCATGGCTTTATCTACAACAAAGCGATTTTTAACGAGCTGGGTTTGACTGAACCTAAAACCGTCGATGAGTTTTTCGCGGTGCTCGATAAAATTAAGCAAGATGGCCGCTATACGCCATTGGTGATGGGCACTGCCGAGCAATGGGAATCAGCAACCATGGGCTTCCAAAACATCGGGCCAAATTATTGGTTTGGTGAAAATGGCCGTAAAGCCTTGATCGATGGCAGCGCCAAATTATCCGATGCTGCTTATGTTTCGACCCTAAAGGATTTGGCACGCTGGGGCGATTATTTGCCCGATGGCTTTGAAGCGGTCAAATATGCCGATGCCCAGATGTTGTTTGCCTCAGGCAAAGGGGCAATCTACCCCGCTGGCTCCTGGGATATTAGCTACTTCAACCAAAATGCTAAATTCGAGCTTGGTGCATTCAAAGCTCCAGTTGCTAAAGCCAATGATCAATGTTTTATCAGCGACCATACCGATATTGGGATTGGGATTAACGCCAAGACTGCCCACATGGCTCAAGCCCGAATCTTCCTTGAGTGGATGACAGGGCCAGAATTTGCTGGTGAATTCAGCAATGCCTTGCCTGGTTTCTTCAGCCTCTCGGATTATCCGGTGAGCTTGAAGAATCCCTTGGCCCAGACCTTTGTTGATTGGCGCAAACAGTGTCAATCGACCATCCGTAATTCCTACCAAATTCTCTCACGTGGCGAGCCAAACCTCGAAAACGAACTCTGGCGGATCAGCGTTGGGGTGATTGATGGTTCGTTTATGCCTGAAGATGCGGCCCAAGATCTGCAAAAGGGCTTAGATAATTGGTACAAAAAGCCCTAGTTTGCCCAAAGTAAGGCTACCTCGCTAAATTATTGGCGAGGTAGCTGGCTTGTTGAAAGAGTTTGCCTATGCTGCGCCCCAACAAATCGCGCCCACGCTGGCATATTGCGGTATTTCTAGCGCCAGCCCTGTTGCTGTATAGTATTGTGATGGTTTTTCCCTTGCTTGATACCTTGCGTTTGAGCTTGTTTAGCTCTAATGGCGAGAGTTTTGTTGGCTTGAGTAATTATCAACGCTTATTTACCGATAGCCAGTGGTGGCCCTATTTTTGGCGGGCGCTCAAAAATACCGTGCTCTTTTTTATATTACACATGGTGTTGCAAAACCCCTTGGGTTTGTTGTTGGCAGCACTGTTGGATAGCAAAAACCTACGTGGGCGCAGCATCTACCGCACCCTACTATTTTCGCCAACCATGCTTTCGTTTGTGATTGTGGGCTTTGTGTGGCAACTAATTCTTAGCCCAACTTGGGGCATTGCCCCAGCCATTAGTGAATTTTTGGGGGTGCGCTATCGGCCATGGCTCGGCTTAGAAAGCACATCGTTGCCAACAATTGCCTTAATTTCAATTTGGCAATTTGTCGGTATTCCCATGCTCTTTTTTATGACGGCACTCTTGGCCGTGCCCCAAGATATTTTGGAAGCAGCGCGAGTTGATGGAGCGAGTGCTTGGCAATTGTTCTGGCGAGTCAAGTTTCCGCTAATCTTGCCAACCGTTGGGATTGTGAGCATTTTGACCTTTATTGGCAATTTTAATGCTTTCGACTTGGTGTATACCGCCAAGGGAGCACTGGCCGGGCCAAACTTCTCGACCGATTTGCTCGGAACCTTCTTCTATCGCACCTTCTATGGCTTCCAACTGCAACTTGGCGATTATGCCATGGGCACGACGATTGCCGTGATCATTTTCTTAATCATCTTATTTGGTAGCCTGTTGTATTTGCTGGGCTGGCAACGTAAGGTTGTAACCTATGAGCTCTAATTCGCTTGTGAGTGAACCGCCAATGGCGCAACCCAAAACATCACCAAACGCACTACGCCCGAGCCGCTGGCTCACACCATTGCTGGTGCATGCGGTGTTGGGCAGTTATACCCTATTGGCAATTGCACCAGTAGTTTTGGTAGTAATGAATTCATTCAAAGGCTCGCAAGCAATTTTTCAACAACCCTACTCGCTGCCAGTTGGCGCAAACTTTGATCCGGTTGGCTATACCACTGTCTTTGAACAAACGGCAATCTTTCGCTATCTTGGCAATAGTTTAATGGTGACGCTTGGCTCGATTTTGCTAATTTTGCTATTGGGCGCGATGACAGCCTTTGGTCTAACCGAATATCGTTTTCGCGGGCGGGGCTTTTTGACCTTATATGCCCTGATTGGCCTGATGATTCCAATTCGTTTAGCAACCGTTAGTATCCTCAAATTGATGGTTACCCTGAATCTACAAGATACGATTTGGTCGTTGATTATGGTGTATAGCGCTCAAGGCTTGCCGATGGCAATTTTTGTGCTTTCGCAATATATGCGCCAAGTGCCAACTGACCTCAAGGATGCAGCGCGGCTGGATGGAGCCAACGAATATCAAGTATTTTGGCTGGTTCTGCCCTTGATGCGCCCAGCCCTCGCGACCTTGGCAATTTTCGTGATGCTGCCAATTTGGAATGATCTATGGTTTCCCTTGGTTTTGGCTCCAGGCGAGGCTTCGCGCACGCTCACGCTGGGCGCACAACAATTTCTTGGGCAGTTCCAAACCGATTGGAGCGCCTTGCTGGCGATGTTGACCTTGGCAATTGCTCCAGTTTTAGTGCTCTATTTGGTTTTCTCACGCCAACTGATTCGCGGACTCACTGCTGGTACTGTCAAAGGTTAAGCCCCGATAGCCCTAGCCGAAAGCGCACTTTCTTGGTAGCATAGATAAAGATTGGTTAACTGTGCAAGGAGTGCTCGTATGCGGCTGCTTAACCGAACCAACGAACGCCATGAAGATAACAATCCCCATCAACGTAAAATTCTGGTTGCTGATGATGATCCAGCAATTTTGCGCTTGGTTGAGGTGGCATTAAGTGGCCAGCGCTATCAACTTGTCACGGTTTCCAATGGCCTCGAAGCACTCAAAATGTATCGCGATGGCGAATATCAACTCTTGCTGATTGACGTAATGATGCCGTATGTTGATGGCTTTACGGTGACTGAACGGATTCGTTCGCGCTCCGATGTGCCAATTATTATCATTACTGCTCGTGATGGCACTGATGATGTGGTGCATGGCTTTGAATTGGGCGCTGATGATTATATTACTAAGCCATTTCGCACTGCTGAGTTACAAGCGCGGGTTGAGGCAATTATTCGGCGGGTCGAAGGCTATCAACATCGCAAGGCCTCGCCAATTGTGCGCATCGGCGATTTAGAAATTGACGAGCCACGCCATAAAGTGCTGCTCGCGGGCGAGGACGTTAATCTTACGCCGATGGAATTTGAGTTGCTCTATTTCTTGGCGGCTAACTCAGGCCAAGTTTTTGATCGTGAAGTCTTGTTTCGCGAAGTCTGGGGCTATGAATATGTTGGCCAAACTAATTTGGTCGATGTGTGTGTCCGCCGCTTGCGCGAGAAAATTGAAGAGCAACCATCCAAGCCTCGCCGTATTCTGACTGTGCGGGGGGTTGGCTATAAATTGGCCGATGGTGGCTCGTTGTAAGTAGTGGGGATCGGTTGTTGGTAGTTGGGGATCGGGCTAGGAGTAGCTCGATCTTTGTTTTAGAATGGCTATTAGCTATCGGAGTATTATTCGTGCTCTTTGTGTCCTTCGTGGATCAAAGAAAAGACTTCCAGTCCCCGATCCCCGATCTCCAACTTCCAGCTGTAAAAAACCGCGCTGGAAGTTCGAAAACCACCAGCGCGATCAGTATTTTAGGTATGAATAAAACTTAGAGCTTTTCTGCGATGTAGGCGGTGAGGTCGGCGATGCGGGTAGCATAGCCCCATTCGTTGTCGTACCAAGCAACAACTTTGACCATCTTGTCGCCCATTGCCATGGTCAAGCTCAAGTCAACCACGCTTGAGTATGAAGTACCGATGAAGTCTGATGAGACCAATTCTTCATTGGTTACGCCCAACACGCCTTCCATTGCGCCTTCTGAGGCTTCAATAAAAGCATTGTTGATCGATTCAACGGTTGCGCCTTCGGCCAATTCAACTACAAAGTCAACCATCGAAACGGTTGGGGTTGGCACACGCACGGCGAAACCATCGAATTTGCCCTTCAACTCAGGGATAACCAAAGCCACCGCTTTAGCAGCACCCGTGGTCGTTGGAACCATGTTCAAAGCAGCGGCGCGAGCGCGGCGCAAATCTTTGTGGGGGCCGTCTTGCAGATTTTGGTCCATCGTGTATGAGTGAATGGTGGTCATCAAGCCACGCACAATGCCGAACTTATCGTTCAACACTTTGGCTACTGGAGCCAAACAGTTGGTGGTACATGATGCATTCGAGACAATCGTATGTTTTTCAGCGTCGTAGTTTTCTTCGTTCACGCCCATACACACGGTGATGTCTTCGTTCTTGGCGGGAGCACTGATGATAACTTTCTTTGCGCCTGCATCTAAGTGCATTTTGGCTTTAGTTGCATCAGTAAAAATCCCAGTCGATTCAATTACGATATCGACGTTTAGCTCACCCCATGGTAATTTTGACGGATCGCGCTCGGCCAAGGCCTTGATGACCATTGGCTCTTCTTCATCGGCGAAGGTAACGCTGATTGTATCTTCAGTGGCGGTAACATCGCCATCGAATGAACCATAGGTTGAATCGTACTTGAGCAGGTGGGCCAACGTTTGGTTATCGGTCAGGTCGTTGATTGCAACAATTTCCAACTCATCGCGATAGTGATCCAAGATGGTTTTGAAGCTTTGGCGACCGATGCGACCGAAGCCGTTGATTGCTACTCGTGCCACAAGTGACTCCTTATTATTTCGCACCAAATTAAGAATGCTTTCACGGCTCTGGGCCGTTCTGCACCACTATAGCACATTCGCTGGTTACTGTCATTCTGCTTTGGTGAAGGTTTATAAGCTTAATCGGTCAAGAATCGAACACCTACCAAAAGCCGAGTGGATGCAGCTAAATAGTGCATGATCATGCCATTTGGGCGATTCAGGGCTAGAATACAAAGAACACAGAACACAGAACATAGAGCATAGAACATAGAGCATAGAACACAGAACACAGAACATAGAGCATAGAACATAATGATCATTAAAATCTGTGTGAATCTGTGGCTAAAAAATTAAAGCCTTCGCGTCCTTTGCGCTCTTCGCGGTTTCAACCTTTGTGCTCTTTGTGTCCTTCGTGGATCAAAACAAAACCTAAATCTCTTTGCCATGGAGCTTACAATATGCGTCGTTTTTTGATTGTGATAATCAGCCTTAGCTGGTTACTCGGAATATTACCACCAGCCCATGCCGAGCCACCCGCCGACCAACCAAGCGATTGGTGGGGCATTGTCGTGCGCGACCCAGCCTATGAGTGGAATACCAATCCAGCCTATCCGAATGCTGCCAACCAAGCCTTTATCGATCGCATGCTTGATGAAATTGTGGCGATGGGCGGGCGTTGGGTGCGCTTCGAGTTTCACGGCGCATGGGATGGCTCAAGTTATGGAAGTTTTAATTTAGCTCAGGCTGATTATTTTGTCAGTGCCGCGCATAGCCGTGGTTTGAAGGTGCTGGCCTTGCTAGGCACTGATATTTTGCGTGGCCCGCAGGCCGGAGTACAGCATTTTGATGGTGGCACGGTTTCAGGCAGCATTCCCACCAGCAATCCCGACCGCGAGCTTGCGCCTTGCCCACCAGCCCCAATCGGTTGTGGCGTAAATGCCTATCAAAAAGCCTGGCTCGAACGTGCGATCAGCATTGCCGATTATTATCGTGGCCGGATTGATGCCTATGAGATTTTCAACGAGCCAAATTTTTATTTTGGGCTGATTGGCGATACTAATGGCCAGCAAGATGAGATGAATCCCTATTATCTGGCTCAAACAATCACCAAACTCTATCGAATTTTGCGCGATGCCAGCCGCAACGATCAAACGCCGCTGATCATTGGCGGTTTGCACCCATTAACGTCCAACGAATCGGGCCGCACTGATCGCGGCTACTTGCAAGCGCTCTACCAAGCAGCGCCGTTCAGCAATTGGGCTAATAGCCACAACGGCCAATATCCGATCGATGGCGTGGCTTATCATCCGTATCCCGCCGAGATGCGCCGCTTGATCAGCGATAACGACTTTTTGCATTTAGTTGGGCCACGTTTGGATAGCCTGATTGCCACGATCCGCAGTTTCGACCAAACCAGCCGACTTTGGCTGACCGAAATTGGCACCCGTGGCGACCCCCAAAATCCTAGCGAATTGCAACGCCAAGCCGATTTTATGCGTCAATTTGTGGCAACGATCTATGGTCGCCCCGAAATTGCCAACTGGTTTTGGTTCAAGTACGAGGATTTTCCGCCTGCCAGCGAGGCTTGGGGCGTTGTGCATATCAATTACGACGGCAACGGAGCCTACGATCTCAACGGCACAGTCAGTTTGTATAAACCTAGTTTTTATGCCTACCGCGATTTAGTTGATCATTTTCGCCAGCGGGTTTGGATTCCACAGGTGCTAAATAACATGAATTAGCTCATTCTGACGGCCTAAAAAGCGTTTGCAGGCCCGTAGTTACAGTCTGCTCAATTCGACCGTGTGTGCTATAATCGAAGCAATCAAACACCAACGAATTGAGTACATCACTTGGGGATAGAGTAGCAATGTCAACGCGAAAATCTGCGCCAAAGCGCCAAAGTGGCAAAAAGCCAACCGCTGCAACCGCCCGCAAACGGGGCGCAGCCAAACAATCAATCACCCCGCAAATCCAAATTCCCCAAAATCTTCAGCGTGAGATTTTTGCGGTTATTTTGGTATTTTTGGGCTTATTGACCTTGCTATTCAGTACATTTAGCGGCGATCAAGGGGTGATTGGCACGCAATGGAATACCGCTGTGGCGCGGGCTTTTGGCACTGGTAAGGTGCTGGTTCCGGTGGCGCTGGGCATTCTGGGCGGCCTGATGATCTTTCAGGAGCGATTTAGCGATAGTCGTTTGAGCGGCGCGAATATTCTTGGCACGCTGATGGTGTTGCTTTCGCTGTTGATGCTGCTGGAATATCCGGGCTATGAAATTCATCGCGAACACCCTGAGTTTCATGTTGGTGCTGGCGGTGGGGTCGTTGGTCAAACCTTGCTGACAATTTTGATCAGCGGCATCGGCAAGGGTGGGGCATTGCTCTTTTCAGTCACGATTGGACTGATTGGGATTATGCTGACCTTTAATCTGACGCTGCGCCAAATTATGGCAGCATTGTTCTACTACACTGGCGGTTTGCGTATTTTAGGTCGCCGCTTGTTGGGTTCGCCCGTTCGGCGTGAGCCAATGTTTGATGATTATCCTGAGGAGCATTTCAGGCCGCTGGAATTGCCCGCACCGCAAGCCATGCCTAAGGTCAGCAACAAACGTCGTCAAGCGATTCTTGAAGATACAACTAACCAAGAGGTGGTGCTTACGCCAATTGCTGAGCGCCCCGCCCAAGCCAGTTTGTTTAATCGCGATCTTCCAGAGCCAAATCGACCTGCCCGCCGCAAGGAAGTTGCTCCGCCACCAGTTGCGCCAAATGCAGCTGGCAGTATGGCTCCAACCAAACGGCTCAAGCCCGCCGACGATCAAACCAAACCCAATCAGCCAAAAACCAATGCTGAAGACCCCAACTTTATCGAGCCAGATGAAGCCCTGACCCATCGTGCTTGGCCGTTGCCAACCCTCAATGCGCTCGATGAGTTTGTTGAAGGCCAAATTGGCGATGAAGAAAAGCGCGAAAAAGCACGGATTATCGAGGAAACTTTGGCCTCGTTTCGGGTTGAGGCGCGGGTGGTTGAGGCCAACACTGGTCCAGCAGTTACGCAATTTGCGCTCCAACCAGCAATCGGGGTCAAAATTAACAAAATCACCAGTCTCCAAAATGATTTAGCATTGGCGCTAGCCGCGCCATCGTTACGGATCGAAGCACCTGTGCCTGGCCGCTCGGTGGTTGGCATCGAAATTCCCAATTCGGCGATTGCCACGGTGGCTATGCGTGATGTGCTGGGCAGTGAAGAGTTTGATACCAAACGCGGCAAGCTCAAAATTCCGCTAGGCAAAGATGTTTCGGGCAATGTAGTGATTGCCGACCTCGCCAAAATGCCGCACTTGCTGGTAGCGGGCAGCACTGGCTCAGGTAAAAGTATTTGTATCAATTCGATCATTATTTCGCTGTTGATGAAACACACGCCCAATGAGCTAAAATTCATCATGGTTGACCCCAAAATGGTCGAATTGATCGTTTACAACAATATTCCGCATTTGCTCACGCCGGTGGTAACCGAGCTTGAACGGGTGGTTAGTTCGCTCAAGTGGGCGGTGCGCGAGATGGAACGGCGCTACAAGGTTTTTGCCAAGGGTGGTTTTCGCAATCTCGAAAGCTATATGCAAGCTGCCCGCAAGCGCCCCGACCTTGAGCCAATGCCCTATATTGTGGTGATCATCGACGAGTTGGCCGATTTGATGATGCTGGCTCCTGATGAAGTTGAAACCTTGATTTGTCGCTTGGCCCAAATGGCCCGTGCCACCGGAATTCACCTGATTTTGGCGACTCAACGGCCCTCGGTCGATGTCGTAACAGGCTTGATCAAGGCCAACTTCCCCACGCGGATCGCCTTCGCCGTGACTTCGCAAATCGACTCGCGGGTTATTTTGGATACGCCTGGAGCCGAGCAATTGCTTGGCCGTGGCGATATGCTCTATCTGGCGGTCGATGCTGCCAAATCGATTCGGGTGCAAGGAACCTTTGTTTCCGATGGTGAAGTTGAAAACGTTGTGCAATTCTGGCGCATGCAAATTCCACCTGAATTAGCCAAGCCTGATGCTGCTAACCCCCAATCCAAGCCTGCGCCAAGCAGCCAAACCAGCATGGGCGATGTATTTTTGCAAGCCGACGAGCAAGATGAACTGTTGCCCAAGGCGATTGAATTGGTGCGCCAACATCAACGCGCTTCGGCCTCGATGCTGCAACGGCGTTTGCGGATTGGCTATAGCAAAGCTGCCCAATTGATCGAACTGCTGGAACAGCGCGGAATTGTTGGGCCAGCTGAGGGCAGTCGTTCGCGCGAGGTGCTCAATCCTGAACAGGGAGCGAAGGCTGGCGGCGACGAATAACGGTGATATTTCTGCACCTGTGGCGTAGAGCCTGCTACCCAGCAGATCAACAAAATCGTTTATTATGGGGAGCATAGGCTATGCGGTTCTTGGTTCGTAGCACTGATAGCGCCCAGATAGCCTATCGCCTATAGCCTTGTACAAGGAGATCGCTTGTGAACAAGCAGACCATTCGTGATGTAGCGTGGAGCGGAAAACGAGCTTTGGTTCGGGTGGATTTCAATGTGCCGCTTGATGAAGCCCGTAAAGTCACTGATGACACTCGGATTCGGGCAGCGTTGCCTACGATCAACTATTTGCTCGAACAAGGTGCAAGTGTGATTTTGATGTCGCACTTGGGCCGCCCAAAGAAAAAAGTGGCTGAAGAATTCCGGCTCAAGCCAGTTGCCGATCATCTCCAATCGCTGCTGGATGCCCCAGTGAACTATATTCAGACAACGACTGGTGCTGAGGCCGAAGCTGCTGCCCAAGCCTTGCAAGCAGGCCAAGTGCTGTTGCTGGAAAATACCCGCTTTGATCCCCGCGAAGAATCAAACGATCCTGCCATGGCCGAAGAATTGGCCAAACTTGGCGATATTTATGTGAATGATGCTTTTGGAGCGGCCCACCGCGCCCATGCCTCAACCGAAGGCCTCGCCAAATTCCTGCCAGCCGTGGCTGGTTTCTTGATGGAAGCCGAATTGGCCGCGCTTGGCAAAGCCTTGGATGATCCTCAACGACCTTTCGTCACGATCATTGGTGGCGCAAAAATTAGCGACAAAATCGGCGTGATCGAAAACTTGCTGGGCAAAGTCGATTCATTGCTGATCGGCGGCGGCATGGCCAATACCTTCTTGTTGGCGCAAAATAAGGCTGTTGGCGCTTCGTTGGTCGAAGCCGATAGCGTAGCTGAAGCCGCCCGTTTGATCGACGAAGCTCAAGGCCGTGGCGTGAAGTTGTTGTTGCCCAGCGATGTAGTGGTTGCTGATGCCTTCAGTGCCGAAGCCAATACCCAAGTGCTGAGCATCGACGATGTGCCCGATGGCTGGCGAATTCTCGATATTGGGCCAGAAACCCGCCAAACCTACTCGCAAGTGGTCAGCGAAGCCAAAACCGTCATTTGGAACGGCCCAATGGGCGTGTTTGAGCTAGAGCCATTTGCCGCTGGCACTCGCGCTGTTGCTCAAGCCTTGGCTGATAGCAGCGCGATCACAATCATTGGTGGTGGCGATTCAGTTGCGGCGATTGAGCAAATGGGCTTAGCCGAAAAGATGAGCCACATCTCAACTGGTGGTGGCGCTAGCCTCGAATTGCTTGAAGGCAAAGTGCTGCCAGGTATTGCCGCGCTTAACGATAAATAACTTGCTCGCTTACTCAAGTACGCAGCCCTACAGAACGCTTGATTCTGTGGGGCTTTTTGTTAGCAACAACCTTTGAAGTGCAAGCATTCTGCGATTCGATAGGAGAGTTTGTATGTATGAAGTGCCGCACAATGTAAAACCAATTAGCCAATGGCCAATCTTTTTTATAAGCATGTATTATGGGGCTATAGGGGCGGTTGGTGCTATTCCTAGCTGTTATTTTCTGATGTATGTTATCTTCGATCATCAACGTATCTTGAACAGCAATAATCTTGCAAATACCCTTTGGTTTTGCCTAATCTTTATTGCTAATACGAGCCGTTTAGGCCTATTTATTGGATTACTGCGATTGCGCCGCTGGACCTATTGGTGCAGTATTTCAATTGAAATACTTATTATTATTAGTGCTGTGCAGGTTTTATCTTTCGATAAAATTCAAATATTAGATTTGATAGTCATTAGTATTGGAATCATCGCCCTAGTGATTTTAGGCTATCTTTTTCGGCCCAAGGTATGGCGTACATTTGCAGCATCCAAAGCGTCATAGTGACTAGAAGATAATTTATTTAGCATTATTAAAATGCCATAAGCTATTCAATGCTGCGTACATTCGTTATCGTTTGAGTTGAGAGGAAATCGCTATGTATCGTGTTCCGCATAACCCGCAAAACCAACTGAGTTGGCCAATTGCCCTGATTTTCTTTTACAATGCCATTATCAGCATTGTTGCGGCGATTGGGGGCTGTTCACTTCTTGCCGTTATGATTTATACAAATAGGCTGAGCGGAAATCAACCATTAAGTCTGTTGTGGCCAGCCTTCTTCCTGTTAGTCACTATTAGCCGTTTGGGCTTTGGTGTTGGGTTTGTAAAATTTCGATCGTGGGGCTATCGCGGGCTTTTGATGGTCGAGATCCTCACGATTATTAGTTTGCTCAGTCGATTTGTATTCGAGCGTGAACGCATTTCGTGGGTTGAAAGTGCCTTGGTCATTATTGCAATGCCGATTCTTGGTTATCTGTCTCGGCCTAAAATTAAACAACAATTCCTACGATTAGTATAGCGCGTAAGCATCACAAGCAATTAATCAGCAATCATTAAATAAAAAACCTGCCATGCAATCAGCATGGCAGGTCTGGTCGAGCAATTTTAGATGATGAATTCGCTGCGGCTGCGACCACGAGCTTGTTCAATTTCGTGGCGGCGAGCATCGTAGCCTTCACGACCCATCAAGGCGTAGGTGGCGATTTTGCCAGCCTCAACTCCTGGTTGATCAAAGGCGTTGATGTTGTACAACTCGCCAGCAAAGGCGGTTTGCATTTCGAGCATGTAATAGAATTGCCCAAGCGTAAAGGCATTGACCGCTGGGAAATAGTGGGCCATGCTGGGGCGGCCAGCTTCGGCAATTGCCAACTGGGTTGCTTCGCCCTCGGCTTTGAGCAATTGGCTAAAGCTCTTGCCATCGAGATACGAAAGCTCGTTGATGTCGGGGTAGGCATTGCTCAGCGGTGCTTCCACTTGGAACTGCTCAACAAACAAGAAGTGCATTAATTTATCGAATGGACCTTCGGCATATAATTGCACTTGTGAGTGTTGGTCGGTTGCGCCCAACGATTTGATTGGCGTAGGCCCAACATTGACCACATTGCCCGCCCGATCAACCCGCTTGCCCAAACTTTCAGCCCACAATTGGCGGAACCAATCGGCTACATCGCGCAAACGTTGGGCATAGGGCATCATCACAACCATATTCTTGCCTTTTTTATCGAGCAAGAATTGAATCAAGGCACACATTGCGGCAGGGTTTTTGCGGGGGTCGCGCTCTTGGCTGCGTTTGTCGGCATAGGCTGCGCCTGCCAACAATTCATCAATATCAATCCCGGTAACTGCCGCTGGGAACAAGCCAACTGCACAAAGTTCCGAGAAGCGTCCGCCAACGCTGGCTGGCAAGGGCAAGGTTGGGTAGCCTTCGCGATCAGCAATTTGGCGCAAGGCACCCTTTTTGGGATCAGTCGTCAATACCAAGTGATCAACCAATTTATCCTTGCCGAGGCGTTTGGCCAAGGCTTCGCGGAAGTAGATGAAAGATGCCATGGTTTCGGCAGTCGTGCCCGATTTGGTGATGACGTTGAACACGGTGCGCTCAAGATCAAGCACATCGAGCAAGCCAGCGTTTAATTCGGGGTCAACATTATCGGGAACAAATAGAGTAGGGCCACGGCGCAATTCACGTGGCAAATTATTATAAAATGGGTGCTGGAGAGCCGTTTGGGTTGCGATTGGGCCAAGTGCTGAGCCACCAATGCCTAAAACCACCAAGGTATCGGCGCGGGCACGCACAGCTTGGGCTTGAGCAATAATTTCACTGGTATCTTGATAGGGCAAATCCATCCAGCCGAGATCGGCGCGTTGCGCATAAACAGCCTCAATCGCGGCGGCGGCATGGGGCAATGCTGCCTCAATTTCAGCCTCAGTCAATCCATGTTCACCAATCACATCGGCCATCACATTGTTGTAATCAAAGCGAATAGCTTGAGTACTCATGACACTCCTTATTGTTTGCGAAATTGGGTCTTTGTCGTAGGCTGCGGCGGTGCAGTTGCAAGGCTTCGTTGCCCAGCGGCCAACTTTGCCCATCGTACCACACTCAGCGCGTGCTGGTGGTAGTATTCTCTTCACCAGCCACAAGCGTGCCACCATTAATCTCACAATTGAGCAATTGGCGTTTGGGGCTAAACAGCGCTTCAAGCTCAATACGGCTGTAGCAACGATCATCGACCAAGGTTTTGCGCACAAACAAATTATCATCGTCGTCGCGCTGGGAAAGATCGTTGCGGCTATCGATCCGCACCCGAATCACGCTACCACAACGTTTGCAGCGCACCTGAAAATAAATTCCCGCATCATTGCTAGCTTGGCCGCTGCCACCACCAAAAAGCTTACGAAAAAAACTCATGAGTACTCCCTGAGAGAAGGCAAAAATCAAAAGTCAAAAGCCCATAACCTCATCGTAACAATCTGTGCTAATCTGTGGCTATAACAAAGATCATTCGTGCAATTCGTGCAATTCGTGGCTACAACAGCCTTCGCATTCTTCGCGATCTTCGTGGTTTCAAGCTTTGTGCGCTTCATGCCCTGCGCGGATCAGATATCTTTAAAGCGTGGCAACAACGCCCAAACCAACAAACCACCAGCCAGCCACCACATCCAAGGGTTATCAATCTGCATGGTTTGCAAAATACTCGCGCTGATCATCAGGGCGCTGGCGGCGATGGTTGCGGTGAGCCGACTAAATGCCCGTTCGATCCGTTTGGTGGTACGCTCTAATTTCACAATTTCGGTGCGTACTTGCAAATCGCCTTGGGCGGCTTTGGCATAAAATTGTTTGGCATGGCGCGGAATTTGGCTGAGATCAGTGATTAATTCGCGGCCTTCGTTAATGACCCGCTCACGTAGATCGCGGCCACTGGTTTGCTCACGAATAAAACGCAAGGCAAATGGTTTGGTCACGCTGAAAATATCAAAATCGGGCGCTAAACCAGCTGCTACGCCACCGATAATGCCGACTGTGCGCCCCAAAAACAGCAACGATTGGGGCAACTGAAACGGCAAATCATACAGCAATTCGCTTAATCCGCCGACAAAACCCTCAACATCAATTTGTTGCAGTTCGCGAATCGTGCGGCCATAGGTGTAGGAAAACCAAATTTCTAAGGCTTGGCGCAATTGTTGATCGTTGGCATTGGGCATGACCACGCCAATCGAGCGTGCGCCGTCGATCATGCGCTGTGGTTCACGCATCACCACGCCAGCCGCAATTGTGGCGAGGCCATCCATCACGCTTTGGGGAATCGAATCGACCATACCAAAATCGAGGAAGGTGATTACAAAAGGTTGTTTGCCATTTGCCAAACGTTCGCCAATCGGGCGCACAAATAAATTGCCTGGGTGCGGGTCGGCGTGAAAAAAACCATCGGTAAAGCATTGTTGCAAATAGGCCAAATACAGCTTTTCGGCCAAATCCAGCCGATCAATTCCGGCGGCATCAAGCGCAGCATATTCGGAAATTTTGATGCCCTCGATTCGCTCCATCACCAAAATGCGTTCAGTTGAATAATCGCGCTGAATTTTTGGCACGTAAATGTGATCGTTGCCAGTAAAATTACGCTGAAAGCGCTCGGCGTGATCAGCTTCGCTTAGGTAATCGAGTTCGCGCAAGGTGATCCGCGAAAATTCTTCGATCAGTGCAGGTAAATCGGTACGGCGGCGAATCGGGCCGTAATATTGCATCCAACTAGCAACCCAGCGCAGTGCAGCAATATCAATTTCGACAAATTGCTCAATTTGTGGACGTTGAATTTTGATAGCAATTGGTTGGTTATCGTGAAGCGTGGCAAAATGTACTTGACCAAACGAAGCAGCAGCGATTGGCTCACGCTCAAACGTTTTAAAAATGTGATCGAGTGGTTGGCCTAATTCGTGTTCGATCGTAGCTTGAATCAAGCGAAATGGCACAGGCGAAACTTCATCTTGCAAGCCGATCAAATCTTCAACCACTGCTGGCGGCAACACATCAACCCGTGTTGAAGCAAATTGCCCAAGCTTAATCATCACGCCGCCAAGATCGATCGCCAAGTCGCGAAAACGTCGCGAAAACCGCCGATAGCGCTCGATCCGCGTGCGATCCGCGTACCAGCGAAACCAAAACTGCCGTCCAAGCAACAGATCCCAGACGATAATATGGGCGACTAAGCGCACAAAAAACCACGCGACGCGGAAGAAACGGCGGCGACGTGGAACATTCGGCAACGACACCAACTCAGTTTTACTCATACTCAGTATTATAGCAGGCCAGCGCGGCCAGCGTTAGGGAAGATAGAACATAGAGCAAAGAACATAGAACATAGGAGTTGGAAACGAGGGGTCAGTCAATTTAACGCAGAGGCGCAGAGAGATTAGGGCTATAGGCGTTGGGCTATAGGAAAATAATCTGGGTCAATCTGTTCCAATCTGTGGCTAAAACCCCTAACCTTCGTGCGCTTCGCGTTCTTCGCGGTTCCGTCCTTCGTGTCCTTCGTGTCCTTCGTGGATCAAATAGATGCTACACTGAGTGCTGGCAATTAATCTGCTTAATCAGCGTCAAAACTATAGAGAATTGTAAATTATTAATTGAAAGGGTTTGTCCAATGCCCGATGGAAATGCTTACGATCAGGCCTATTATGCCATGTCGCGGCCTGAGGCTGGGCGCAAAAGTCTGGTTGATACCTTACGCGATCGCTATATTCGTCGCCATGTGTTGCGCTTTCGCCAAACTGGGCGATTGTTGGATATTGGCTGTGGGTTGGGTTTATTTTTGCAATCGATGACCCCGCCGTTTGAGCCATTTGGCACTGATATTTCGGCCTATGCCGTGGCTCAAGCTCAGCAACGCCTGCCCCAAGCCAAATTATTCGTTGGCAGCATTTTGGATGGAATTCCATTCAGCGTTAATTTCGATGTGATTACGGCAATCAATGTAGTTGAACATTTGGAGCAACCCGCATTGGCAGTTGCCGCGATTCGCGAACGCTTGCAATTGGGTGGTTTGTTTGTCGCGCATTTACCAACAATCGGCAATCGTTTGCAAGCGCGGATTTATCGTGGCTCATATGATGCCGACCCAACCCATATTTATCGGCCAAGTGGCCGTGAATTTCGCGGAGTAGCCGAGGCAGCAGGCTTTAAAACTGTGTTCGAAACCTACTCGCCATTTGCTCCAGCCGTGGTATGGCGCAATTTGCCTTGGCATCCAGCCTATTTGGCAATCTTCCAAGCTCGCTAAATCAAAATAGACCACATCCATCAACAGCAAACTTGATGGATGTGGCTTATTTCAGCTAACCACGTTTGCGCAACAACCCCGCATATTTGGCAATAATCCCCAGCATAATTTCATCAGCGCCACCGCCGATTGATAGCAAACGGGCATCACGAAAATAACGCGCCATCGGATATTCTTCAACATAGCCCATGCCACCGTGGAATTGTAAACAGCTATCGGCAACCTCGCGAGCCAAGCGCCCAGCCTTGAGTTTGGCCATCGAAACCTCTTTGGTAATGTCGTGGCCTGCCAAAAGCAAACGAGTGCAGTGATAATTGAGTTGACGCAATGCCTCAATCTCGGTCAATAACTCGGCTAAACGAAAATGAATATATTGGTTTTCAATCAAGGGCTTGCCAAATGTTTGACGCTCACGGCAATAGTTGCTGGTCATTTCAACAATGCGTTCCATGGCCGAAACCGCCGAAACCGCGCCAATCAAGCGTTCTTTTTGAAATTGCTGCATTTGCAATACAAAGCCTTGGCCTTCTTCGCCGATGCGATTGGCGACTGGCACGCGCACATCGTCAAATGCCAACAACGCCGTATCGCTGGAATGATTGCCCAATTTCTCTAGTTTCTTGGAAACATGAAAGCCTGGAGTATTAGTTGGGACGATCAGTAGCGACATAGATTTATAGCCAGGTTCGTCGCTGGTGCGGGCCAAAAGCGTAATAAAATCGGCCTGTGTGCCATTGGTGATCCACATTTTATGACCGTTGATTACATACTCATTGCCATCGCGTACCGCCCGCGTGCGAATCGCCGCGACATCGGAGCCAGCATCAGGCTCGGAAATGGCCACCGCTGCGATCATTTCGCCACGAATTGCGGGAGCCAAAAAGCGCTGACGTAACTCGTCGCTGCCAAATTCGGCCAAGGCGGGCGTGGCCATATCGGTATGTACCGCAATCGCCATGGGCACGCCACCACAATCAGCGTAGCCTAATTCCTCGGCCAACACCACGTTATACCAATAATCTAAGCCTGCGCCGCCATAGGCTTCGGGGTAGGAAACGCCCAACGCATCTAATTCGCCTAATTTTTTGAATAAGGCATGGCCTGGAAAAGCCCGTTCATGCTCCCATTGCTCGACGAACGGGTTAATTTCGCGTTCAACAAACCGCCGAATCGTTTGGCGAAACAGTTCATGCTCAGCGTTAAAATAGAGCGACATCACAGCCTCCTTGCTTTGGGCATCGCAATCGTAGCCCGATTGTAGCATAGCCCATTTAAGCGGCTGGCTTGGTATTAAGTGAGGTAGGTTATGCGTTATATACCATTTTTTGGCAAGAGGATCATGATTGTGCTGCTATTGCAAGGGTGTATGCAAGCAACCTCAACTCCTGCGCCATCTGCTCAAGCAACGGATACCCCAACAAGTTCACCAACAACCTTTCCAACACCTGTGGCTACCGCGACACTCCAAGCGCAGTTGCCAATCGCTACGGTCATGCAACCCTCAGCGACTGCAACGCTTGAAATGCTGCCAACCATGATTCAAGCGACCTTTACGCCTGAAATGCTACCAACAATTATTCAACCTACGTTTGCCCCAAGCCCGATTCCTAGTAATACTTCGCTACCCGCCAGCCCAGTTGTGGCAACAGACGCACCAACCATTGCACCACCACTCTCAACCGAGCCACCTGCAAGCACGCTTGTATATGTTTTTCCGATTCAACCTGCCAATGTTGCAACGTTCGGGTCGTGTCATCACGATTATCCGGCTAGCGATATCTTTGCACCACTTGGTACAGCGTTTGTGGCAGTCACGGGCGGAGTTATTGATTTTGTCAGTTATCGCGATGAATGGGACTCAAGCAATGACGATCCTGCGCTACGTGGCGGCTTATCGATTGCGCTGATTGGCGACGACGGAATTCGTTACTATGGCTCGCATTTATCAGGTATTGCCGATGGGATTACGGTTGGCAATCGCGTGGAAATTGGCCAGTTGCTTGGTTGGGTTGGCCAAAGTGGCAATGCCCGTTCAACCCCTGCGCATCTTCATTTCGGCATCTCCTACCCCAGTAGCCCCGATGATTGGCAAATTCGGCGGGGGACACTCAATCCAGTGCCTTATTTGAACGATTGGCGCAATGGCCGTAACACTACGCCCGATCCATCCCAGAACTTAGGCGGAGCGTGTTAACTAGATTGATTAACGGATAGGCGAAAATCAAATCTGTGCTAGAGTGAATAGCGTCAGGGTTTCGGCGCTGGCAACTAGTTAAACAGATACCTAATCTATGAGGAGCAATTGTATGCAGCGCTGGTGGCGGGTTCTTTATGGTGTGATTATTGTTGGCTTGGTGGGCTGTGGTGCAGCTACACCAACCGCAACTCCGGTGGCCAAAAGCCGCGTTCAGGCAGTTTTGGCAGCATCTAATTTGGTAGTTGGCCCAAATCGCTTGCCAATCGGCTTGATCGTCGATGGTTCACCGATTAACGATCCCAATGTGCAAGTCAAGTTGCGCTTGTATTATCTTGATGGAACCGATGCTGAGAAAACTCAAGTGGCTGGTGAAGGCAGCGCCGATTACTTTGGCCAAGGCTTGCCCGCTGGTATTTACGTAACCTACCCTGATTTTAAAAAGGCTGGTGATTGGGGCGTTGAAGTTGAGGCAACCTTGCCTGGCAAAGAGCCAACCGTCAGTACCTTGCGGCTCTCGGTTTTGGCCCAAGATCCTACGCCTGCGATTGGTAGCAAAGCGATTGCCGTCGATACACCAACCGTCAAAACTGCGCCAGATCTGAGCCAAATCAGCTCTGATCCAAATCCCAATCCGGCCTTGTATCAATTGAGCATTGCCGATGCGATTACGAGCGGCAAGCCCACCGCGATTTTGTTTGGCACACCTGGCTTTTGCAAAACCGCCACCTGTGGCCCGAGCGTCACAGTGTTGGGCAATTTACAGAAAACCTATGGCGAAAAGATGAATTTTATCCATGTGGAAGTCTATAAATTTCCCTTTAGCGAATCTGTCCAAGCTAATCCACCATTATTAGTCCCAGCCATGGCCGAATGGCGCTTGCAAAGCGAGCCATGGTTGTTTTTGCTCGGCAAAGATGGCACGATTGTCAATAAATATGAGGGTGGAATTACAACCGAAGAACTTGGCCCGATGATCGATACGATCTTAGCCCAAGGGATTTAGCCCAAATCCGTGCAGCAGTAGTGCAACCGCGTTGCTGCTGCAACCTTGTTGATCCCCCAACGTAAACAATCACGATTCTGATGAGTAATGAGAGAACATCCATGCAATCTTCACTGATCAAACAACGTCTACGTGTGCCATATTATCGCTGGCAGATTTTTGCTGTCTTTCTATATTTTATCTTGGTAGTCTTCAATTTCTGGATACCAACGAAGACCAGTGTGCCATTAATTACCTACTCGAATATGATTATATATCCGCTTCTGCTGATTCAATTCGGCATGAATGTTATTTCTTATCTCGATCTGAGTGCTCGTGGCTTGGTCATGCGACGTGGTTGGCAACGTTTTGAAGTTAATTGGGAGCACATTGAATCGTTTGGCATTGGCTCAATTGGCCGACGGCGCTATCTGCCCTATATTATTTTGCATCAGCCGATTAAAGGCTTACCAAGCGTGAAATTAAAAGAACTAACGCCAGAACAACGACAGCGCACATTAACCCTAGAAGGTTGGGATAACCCCGAAATTATTGCTAAAGCCTTACATGCCAGTCTGGCATCTACGACCGATCAATGGCAAGTGACTCCCGATTTTTCCAAAAGCCTGAAGTTTTTTTATTCGTATCAACAGATCGTTGTTTGGTCAATATTGATTGTTGGATTTATTTTTGCCTATTTAATCTTGAAATAATGAGCGTGATAGAGGACATTAAATGACAATTCAGAATGATTCAATCAATCCAGTTAATTTAACATTTCGGTCAGCTTCGCGGCTTTATGGAATTACCTATCTGATCGTTTTTATGGGATTAGTATTAGCAAGTACTAAATATTTCGAACTTTCAATCTTGTGGCTAATATGGCTCTTTACAGCGAAATTACCCTTAAATATTGTCTATGCAACTGCTTTATTGCGGATTACCGATACAGGTTTATTGATTCGGCGGGGCTGGCAACGGGCATTGATCCCTTGGAGCAATATTGAAGCTTTGGGCATTGCTAAAGGTCTGGTGCTTACATCAATTCCGTATATTGTTCTACGCGAACCGATTGCTCGCTTTCCGCAAGTTAGCTTAGCAGAACTTGCGCCTGAACAGCAAAATCGCGCAATTACCTTGGAAGGCTGGAGTAAACACCAACACCTCTTTGAAACGCTCTTTCATCGTATTTCTAAAAATAATACTAGTTTTTATGTGATGCCAGAAATTAAACGCTATTCTGCGAATTTCTTATATTACGAGAAAATAGATTTGTATTTCACTTTTGGAAATATTGGTTTATTTGCAATTGGATATATGATCTATAAATTGATTTAATCGAAAATAATAATATATTTTTTAAGGAGAATGAACTTATGCAACCAATAACCTTCAGAGCACTTAACTATAAGCGACAATTATTCATAATGTTATTTTCCGGATGTATGACAATTGCCACTCCAATTATATTTAAAGTAATCTTTGATATGAAAAGATTTTCAGTATTTTTTATCATTATGGGTATATTATATTTCTATGGAGCAATCAGTGACTACCGAAGAGAGTTAATTATTGATGATCGGGGAATTACTGTCAAAAGATTATTCAATCCCACCAGAACTGCCGAATGGAAGGATATTTCTGCTATCCAATATTTTATGTTTTTCAATCGGCCAATTGAATATATCCTTTTTGATCGTGATGTCCAGTTATTAGATTCGCTCTACCCTTCGATTGTGCCAAAACCATATAATCGACGGGTGTTGCTTTTAAATGAATGGGGTAATTATGAGCAAATCAAACTGCTAGCTGAACAAAAAATGTCGCCAATATCGAATAAAGCTTTAATCGTGCCATTTACGTTTAGTTTATCAAGCTTTATCAAACAAGTGCTTGTGTATGGAGTAATTATTATTCCAATTATTATTATTTGGGGCTAGGGTTTTACAATGCAACGATATTTATTAACCATTCGCCCACGGTATTGGTGGGCAAGCTTGGGGTTTGTTGGGCTAGCTAGTGTGCTGGTCATCGTGATTACGATTCAAGCACTAACAACGCCAAATGTTGATCTTGGCCTAGGTTTGTTGTTTTTGGTTGGATTCATCGCATGGATTGCGCGTGGCTTGAATCAGTTTATCCGTGTAACTGAACAGAGTTTGATTATCAAACATTCAGGCAAACCAGTGATAATTGATTGGACCCATGTTGCTGGAGTTGGGACATTGCAAGGGGTGATGGGTATCGCCATGCCCTATCTGATTTTAAGTCAACCGTATGCCAATTTGCCTGAGCCAAATCTTCGCCGCCTGACCAATGCCAATTTACGCGACGAGATTTTAATTATCAATCCGCTGCAGTGGAATAATATTGTCAAGCTTTGGCCGTTGATTCTACAATATCTACCCGCCACTAATGAATATCAAGTGCCGTTTGATTTTAATGCTACCCCAAAAATTGAACGCCGAATCATCGGGGCATTTGTTGGTATTAGTTTCTTGGCAATATTGTTGTTGTATTGGCTCTTTTAAGCCGATTTTCGTGATACGATTGCTATGAGCCGCATCCAGTCCAATGCTGGATGCGTTGCTGTTTTCAAGGAGTTTTCGTATGCGAATACGTTTGATATTAAGTATATTGGTGATTGTCGGTTTGCTTGGCGGCGCTGTTTGGTGGGTTTTACAACCGACTCAAACCCAAATTCAAGCCTCGATTAGTGCGGTTGGTATGCTCAATCAATCCAGTCAAGGCAATTATCGGCGAGCAACCGAGCCACGTCCATTTGAGTTTCCCGCCGATCATGGCTCGCACCCAGGCTATCGGACTGAATGGTGGTATTACACTGGCAATTTGGCGAGTGCTGATGGCCAGCGTTTTGGTTTTCAATTGACCTTTTTTCGTTCTGCGGCCACCGACCAAGTAATTAGCCGCACCGCCAGTTTGGCTACCAGCGATATTTATATGGCGCACTTCGCCTTGACCGATGTGGCGAATCAACGCTTTTATGCCTTTGAACGCTTTATGCGCGGCAATCCCCAATTGGCCAATGCCACGGGTGATCCATTCAAGGTTTTTGTCGAGGATTGGCAAGCGCTTGGCAGTGGCCCCGAAGGTATGACCATGCAACTACGGGCAGAGCAAGCCCCAGTCAAACTCGATTTAACCCTGCAATCGAGTAAAACCCCAACCTTGCAAGGCGATCGTGGCTTGAGCCAAAAAGGTGCTGAGCTTGGCAATGCATCCTATTACTATTCGCTGACCAACATGACTACGACTGGTACATTGCAGATCGATGGTCGCGAAATTGCGGTTACTGGCAAGGCTTGGATGGATCACGAATGGGGTACAAGTGCGCTCGAAGATCAGGCGGTAGGTTGGGATTGGTTCTCGATTCAGCTTGATGATCAACGCGAAATAACCTACTTCAATATTCGTAATGCTGATGGCTCGATTAGCCCCTATTCGACGGGCACATTAACCTTAGCCGATGGTACAACGCGCAAGCTTGAGCGGGATAGCATCAAGCTAGAGGTATTGCAGCAATGGCAAAGCGATCAAGGGACACAATATCCAGCCCAATGGCGCTTGAGTTTGCCCAGCGAGCAGCTTGAATTGACGATTACGCCGCAACTTGCCAACCAAGAACTGCCATTAACCGTGCGCTACTGGGAAGGTACGGTCGAGATTAGTGGCAACACAACAGGTTTTGGCTATGTTGAATTGACTGGCTACGGCGATAGCGACCGCGGGCGTGCCGAATAAGCGAAAGCCGTTATAATGCAATCAGCATAATCATTGAGGATCAGCAATGCGGATTATCGGGATCGATCCAGGCACGGCAATTATGGGTTGGGGCATTATTGATGCCGATGGCAGCGATTTGACCATGGTTGCCTATGGCGCGTTTACCACGCCCGCCAAACAGCCGCTGCCCGATCGCTTGGTGAGCATTTACAATGATTTAGCTCATGTTTTGGCCCACTATCGGCCAGCGGTTGCCGCAGTTGAAGAATTGTTTTTTGCTAAAAATGTCACAACTGCGATGGCCGTAAGCCATGCACGTGGGGTGGCCTTGTTGGCCTTGCGCCAAGCCAAATTGCCAATTTTTGAATATAAACCGTTGTCTGTGAAACAGGCCGTGGTCGGATATGGCAACGCCGACAAACAGCAAATGCAACATCTGGTGCAAATGACCCTGAATTTGGATCATATTCCCAAGCCCGATGATGCCGCCGATGCCCTTGCCGTTGCCATGTGCCATGCCTACGCAGCACCGTATCTTAACCGCATTCAGGAGGATTCCTAGATGGTTCGTCGGCCAGATCTTGAAGAAGTCAGGGTTAATACCTTTTTAATTGCAGATACCGCCATGATTCCGATTTTACGCGGTGAGGGCACGGTCAATGGGCATTCGTTTACCCTAACCTCGGCGCGTGGTCAAGGCTTAATTGCCCGTTTGCGCACTCGCAACTATCGCGTGGTGACGCTCAAAGATAAAATCGATCGTTTGACAGAATTGCCGACGGTCGAAGCTCCAGGCAATTTGCTGCAAATCGAAACTGGCGCACGCGATCAATGGTTTCACTTTGATAGCGATACTTTGACATGGCAAGCAGTTGAAGCTCAAACCAATGGCTCGCGCTTGTTTGTGGCGTTTGAAGAACATCGCGTAGCCCGACGGCGGCGTTCACGTACCAGCGGCGATTATTTTCGAATTGAGCGCTTGCCCAATGGCACGCCCCAATTGACCCCGCTCAAGGAAGATACGGCGCTATTGTTGGGCTATGCTCACGCAACTTACGAAGCCGATATTGAAATTGATAACACTGAGAATGCTGATGGCAGCTACAGCTTACCTGTTGAATTTAGCTTGCCGCCTGCCTACCGCACAATGCTTGAATTGTTGGCCGAGCGCCACGACAAACAAACAATGCACTTTTCGGCGGCTGGCTGGCCGCTTGCTGTGCGCCTTTTGCATCGCCTGAATCTCCGCCCTGCGAACGGTGACATTGAGGACGATTTTGGCGATGATCACGATGATTTTGATGATGACGATGAATAATCGTTGCCAATTGCAATAGCCTGTGTGTTGAAGGAGTTTTGGAATGACAACCGCCGCAACAGTGCCAACCCGTCAGGAAGTAGCCCTCGCCGATACCTGGGATGCAACCAAAGTTTTTGCTTCTGATGCTGAATGGGAACAAGCACTTGATGCCTATGCCCAATCGATCGCCGACATCGAGCAATACCAAGGCCGTTTGGCTGAAGGCGCAGCAACGCTTTTAGCCGCGCTGAATTATTCCGATCAGCTTAACGAGCGGGTTGGCAAGCTCTATATTTATGCCAGCCTGTTTTATAACGTCGATACCACCGACCAAGTAGCCAAAGCCAAAATGGATCGGGTGTTGGGGGTTTATTCGCGCACCATGGCTAGCTCGGCGTTTATCGAGCCAGAAATTATTGCGATTGGCTTTGCAACGCTCAAGCAATGGCAAGCCGAAAACACCGATTTGGCTCGCTATGGTCAATATTTTCATGATGTTGAGCGGCGGCAAGCCCATGTGCGTTCAGCCGAAGTTGAACAAGTATTGGGCTTGGTCAGCGATGCCTTTGATTCTGCCAGTTCAACCCATCGCATTTTGACCGATGCTGATTTGGCCTATCCCGCAGCCCATAGCGCTAATGGGCTTGAATTAGAGCTAACTCAAGGCACAATTGGCCTGTTGGTCACCGATCCTGATCGGGAAGTGCGGCGCACAGCCTTTGAAAACTACAGCGATGCCCATTTGGCCAACAAAAATACCATGGCCAATTGTTTGGCAACTTGTGTCAAACAGCATGTGTTCAATGCTCGCGTGCGCAACTATAGCTCAGCTTTAGCCGCCGCACTTGGCGAAAACAACATCCCAACCGATGTATTTCATCAATTGGTTGCCACGGTGCGCAAAAACTACCCAACTTGGCATCGCTACTGGCGCTTACGCCGTCAAGCCTTGGGCTATGATCAATTGCATGTCTACGACATCAAAGCGCCATTAACCACCAAAAAGCTTGAAATCCCTTACACCGAAGCCGTCGATTGGATTATTACAGGGATGCAGCCGTTGGGCGAAGGCTACACCAGCGTTGCCAAACGTGGCCTGTTGGAAGATCGTTGGGTTGATATTTACCCAAATAAAGGCAAGAGTGCCGGGGCGTTTTCGAGTGGCTGGAAAGGCACGCCACCCTATATCTTGATGAACTACAACAACGATATTTTTGGGATGAGCACCTTGGCCCACGAACTTGGCCACTCCATGCACTCATATTTGACTTGGCAAAACCAGCCAACGATTTATAGCAACTATGGCTTGTTTGTGGCTGAAGTAGCTTCAAACTTCAATCAAGCTTTGGTGCGCAACCACCTGTTCAACACCAACCAAGACCCCGATTTCCAAATTGCCTTGATCGAAGAAGCCATGAGCAACTTCCACCGCTATTTCTTCATCATGCCAATTTTGGCCCAATTCGAGCTCGAAATCCACGAGCGTGGTCAGCGTGGCGAACCATTAACCGCTGCAACTCTCAACGGCATCATGTTCGATCTGTTCCGTGAAGGCTATGGCGAGGAAGTTGTGCCCGATGCTGATCGTATGGGGATTACCTGGGCAACCTTCTCAGGCCATATGTATGCCAACTTCTATGTCTATCAATATGCAACGGGGATTGCTGCTGCCCATGCTTTGGCCGAGGGTGTGTTGGCAGGCAAGCCCGATGCCCAAGCTAACTATTTGGCCTTCCTCAGTGCTGGTAGCTCGTTAGCGCCATTGGATGCACTGAAATTGGCTGGGGTCGATATGACTTCCGCTGAGCCAGTTGAAGCCGCCTTCCGCGTGCTGGCCAGCTATGTTGATCGCCTAGAACAATTGCTGGGCAATCAATAATTAAAGACAAACGCGGGGCTGCAATTCCACAGCCCCGCGTTGCCGAATTAGCTTAATGCACGTTTGAGATTGTTGTAGAAGCCGTAACCAGCCCCCAACAAACCAAAGACAACGGTTAAGATGTGATCTTTGGTGGGTAACCATTCTTCACTCAACATAAAATCAACAGCCAGCGAAATGGATTCACCCAAAGGAATTTCAAAATCCCGTTGAAAGGTCATGACAAAGGTTATCAGATTGCCCAATTCCAACGAGAGCAAGGTAAACAGAATTGCTGGAACAACCAACGAAAAGAGCACAGCTTTTGATACTGGTTTGCGCAGCGGCGAAATCATGGCATAGGAAATCCCCAAGCCAATCAAAATTGCCACATACACAAAAATTCGCTGGGTGAAATAGGCCAATAAGCCCCAAACAATCGCGCCTAAAACAACTGCTCCCAAACCAATCAAGAGTGCTTTGGCTTTGCTGCCGCCAGCTTGCTGATTGGTAGGTGTGCCTGGGTAATTTGAATGTGGTGGCAATTGAAAACTGCCTTGGGGTGGCATTTGTGGTTGAGACATTGCGTTATCCTCCTAAAATAAGAACACTCTTCCAACCCGAACGATGATTAATCAAGCCGTAGCACATATTCGGCCACGTCACAGCCCCGACCATTGGCAAAACCTGTGTCTTCGCCGATAATTTGAAAGCCAGCTTTGGTTAGTACTCGCAGCGAGCCATGATTATCTTGCACAACCCGGGCAAACAAAGGTCGCGTGGGAATTTCGTTGAGCAATAATTCGAGCGCTTGGCTGGCCAGCCCTCGTCCCCAATAGGTGCGATCGAGCCAATAGGTCAATTCTGGTTCGCCAAATTGTTCAAATTGGGCAATATGCCCGATCAGTTGCTGATTCCAGATAATTGAGCGTTTGATAATCCGATCATCAGCCATAATTTTGTGCCAATGCGCTTGGAATGCAGCATAATCGCTGGGATCTGCGGCGGTAAAGGCGGCCATGTGAATTGCCAGCGGATCTTGTTGATGCTCGAAAAAGCTAGCTAGATCGGCTGCTTCAATCGGGCGTAGGCTAAGTTCTGGCATTATTGGGCCTCTACAGCTTGGATACTATCTGGTGCAGCGAAGGGCTTACGAAAACTAAACGCATAGCTACTTTCGCCGTTATTGCGCAAATGTTCTAATCGCTCTAAGGCCTCGGCCACGCTTGGCTCATGGCCAGCAGGAACCCACCATAATACCATAAACGCTGTTTCCATGCGCTCAAACCATTCCTTGCGCCGCCGCATAATTGCCACATGCTCCGATTTGTAGACATACTGCATCAACGAATCTATATCTTGCCAAACCGACATATTGACAATCGTTAGCGGGTCGAGTGGGCGATAATCGGTGGCATTGCCCGAATCGTCTTTCAAGCGCCAAACAAACCCCTCAGAATTCTCAGCCAAGGCGTTAATCCGATCTAAATTATTGGTAAAATCGGCCATGAGTGGCGTATCTAACGGGGCTTTGATTGTGCCAATATTAAGTTGGGCAAGCTGATAGTCGGCCATAGACCCTCCTTGATTGCCGCAGTGCGGTTGCAAGTAAACACGAGCATTGTGACATAGGCCGTCACAATCTCCATGCGGCTTACGACGGAGTTGTGTGCTACTATGCAAGGCTGAATTGCTCAAATCATAGGAGTTGAAGTATGCAGCGGCGCTATTGGCTAATTGGTGGTTTGTTGCTTGGGCTTGGCTCGATCTGGATTGGCATGTTGGCTTATTTCTCGCCGCTGAGCACAATTGTGCAAGATGAAATTGGCCATATTGTGATTGCGCAACGGGCTTGGCAGCGACCAGCCTTCGTTTTAGATACATGGGGGCGTTTTGGCAATACGCTCTTTTATATGCCAGCAGCGCTCGGTGGGCTGTACGTTGCGCGAGCTTTTGCCGTACTCATGACCGCATTTACAGCAGGCCTTTATCTTTTGATTGCTCGCCAGTTGGAATTTCGCTACTGGTATCTTGTGCCGCTGTTTGTCTATCTTCAGCCTTGGGTCAGCCAATTCGCTTATGCCACGACCGTGTTGCCATTTGCAGTTTGTTTGGGCTTAACCGCCTATTGCAGCCTTAATCAACGTTGGCAGTGGGCGGCCTTAGCGATTGGCTGCTTGCCATTAATGCGCCATGAAGGCTTATTATTGCTTGGTTTTTGGGGGCTATATCGGCTATCGCAGCGTGATTGGCGCTCAACCCTCGTGAGCGGTCTGCCATTGCTGGCCTATTATGGCTTGTGCTGGCTGGTTTTAGGCAATCGCCCATGGATGATTTTTTTCGAGCCAAAACCAACCGATTTGTATGGTTCAGGCACATGGTGGCATTTTGGCCCCGATTTATTAGCTGGGATTGGCTGGCCATTGGTGCTTTTGGGTTTAGCTGGAGCTGCTTGGAGTTGGCGCAAGCGTCAGCTTTGGTTTATCGTTTGGCCAAGTGTGCTGTATGGGCTGAGCCATGTCGTGATCTATCGCTTTGGCTTGTTTGCTTCGGGCGGTTATAGTTATTTTTTATTGCCAATTGCCTTTGTGATTGGCCTTTGGGCGACTCAATGGCTTGAGTCGCTACACCTGCTGCTTGATCGTTGGTTGGCTCCAGCCCAACTTTTTTGGCCTTTGGTGAGTTTATTCGTGGTTATAGCTTTGCGCTGGCCAGCCCAACTTCGGCCAATTCCGGTCGATCTTGAGGCGCAGGCCAGCCTTGAAGCCCAAACGTGGATCACCCAAAACCAGCCGCAAGCACAACCAATTTATGCTACCCATGTGTGGTTTTATTATTTTCAAAAATTACCGCTGCCTGCCCCTAATAAACTTTGGTGGAGCGTGCCCAAGCCAGAAACAATGCACTCAGGCACTTTAGTGGTTTGGGATCAGCATTATTCTGAGCGAATGGGTTGGCCTGCCCAGCAATTTGCTGACCAAACTCAATGGCAACAACTCCATACAATTGCCGATCGGGTTATTATCTATCAGCGACGTTAATCGATGTTTGATGGAGTAAATTCATGCCCACCCCAACCCAACTTTTAGCTCGGCTCGCTGCGATCGGTCAAGCACTTGCTACTAGCGGCCATGGGTTAGTCCTGATTGGGCTTGGCTCGGTTGGTTTAGAGCGCGAACGGCTTGATCAATGGTCGGATTTGGATTTTTTTGCGATTGTCGAGCCAGGCACAAAGCCGCTTTTTATGAATGATCTGAGTTGGTTAGCCGCAATTCAGCCAATTAGCTATGCCTTCCAAAATACGGTTGATGGCTATAAATTGCTGTATAGCGATGAGATTTTCTGTGAATTTGCGATTTTCGAGCCAGCTGAATTGCCCAAAATCCCCTTTGCGCCAGGCCAAATTATCTGGAAAGCGCCGCATGCTGAGGCCGCAATTGCGCTGCCCCAACTGGCAATGCCAGCAACCAATCAACATCAGCCCGCATGGTTGTTAGGCGAAGCCTTGACCTGTTTGTATGTTGGTTTATGCCGCTATCAGCGTGGCGAGTGGCTTTCGGCCCAGCGCTTTATCCAACATTTTGCGGTTGATCGGGTCTTGGAATTGCTAAATTATTTGCCAACATTCAGCCTGCCTGCTGGCGATGCTTTTGCCAATGAACGCCGAATTGAGCAGCGTTTGCCTGAACTTAAACCATTATTAGCCCAATGGGTGCAAGGCTATCAGGCTAGCCCAGCTGCGGCTTTGGCAATCGTCACGTTCTTGGCTCAACATACCCAAGTTGATCCAACGATGCAGGCGCTGATCGAACGCTTAGCCAACGAAGCCTTGTAACGTTGGTGTAACAGCCGCGCACTATCGTGGAAACCAAGCAGTTATTAGAGAGGTTTCCACGATGATTTCAGCACCCAACTATGGCTTGGTCGATCAGTTTGATAGCAACGATTTACACGCACTATTTGAACAAATGGCTCCTTCCTATGCTCAAGTCAGCTCGCTCAGCAGCTTGGGTATTATCAATGCTTGGCGCAAACGATGTGTTGCTACGGCGCAGATTCTGCCAGGTATGGTGGTTGGTGATTTGCTGTGTGGCGGTGGCGAGGCTTGGCCATGGCTGGAGCAAGCAATGCAAGGGCATGGTTCGTTGATTGCACTCGATCTGGTAGCGCAACCCTTGAAATATCCGATCTTACTTGAGCGGATTGAAGTGCACAATTCTGATATGTTTGCCAACAAACTAGCTAGCCAAAGCCTTGATCGAGTGGTGTGTTGTTTTGGATTAAAAACCTTTTGTTATAGCGAGTTGGTGCGCTTTGCTAGCGAAATTCGGCGCTTGTTGCGACCAAATGGGCGGTTTAGCTTGGTTGAGGTTGGTACAGGCAGTTCATGGTTGAGCAGCTTAGGCCAAATCTATTTGCAAACGATTGTGCCTTTTTTTGCTCGTAGTTTGGGTGCGCCAAGCTACCCCTATCGCCAGCTTGCGCCGCTAGCACAACGGTTTGGTGATGGCAAGCATGTGCTGCAAGCCTTCAAACAAGCTGGGCTACAGGCTGAGCATCAGTCAATTTGGGGGGGCTTGGCCCATGTGTTTAGCGGAAATCGCGATTAATTCCAGTCCATGTGCTATCAAATTGCCACAAAATGGCGGTGGCACTATCGCGACCGCCTTCAGTTTGTACTCGTTCGAGCAAGGCGCGGGCGGCTCGTGGCAGGCTGTGCTGCTCCCAACAAACCGCGTTATACAAGGTGGTTGGGTTTTCAAACGGGCGTGTGCCACACTCCAGCAAGCCATCAGTCGTTAACATAATCGTGGTCAATCCAGGTTGGAGCAAACGCATGCCAGTGGAGTACGAAGGCAACACCCCATCCCAAGTATTGACATTGCCAATCCATTCGTAGAAGCGGCGTTGGTTGAGTTGCATCTCGCCGAGCCGCGCAATGCTGGGGTGGAAAATATAACCAATGCAATCGCCAACTGCCCAATACCAAACATATTCATCTTTGCGGGCCACGAATAAACACGAGGCCTCGCCTTGAATTGCGGCACACCGCGCCCGAAAGCGATTGCTGCGAAAGATATCAAGTAAAGCCCGATCCAAGCTAAAAAAGGCTTGATTCAAGGGTTGGTTCAAGCATTCGCGCAGTTGGGTTTCGGCTCCAACCAAGGTTTCTAAAATCAACAGGGCACTTTGGGCTGAATGATGAGCATCGATTACCACCGCCAATTCCCATCCGCCAGCAGAATCGATGAAAATTGCCGCAGCATCTTCATTTTTCCGAGCGCCTTGGGCGACCACCCCGCCAAAACTGGCGAAGACCATCGCCCCAAGGTCTTGAACGAACAGTGTATCAAGATGTGGCTGGTCGTGGCCAAGCCAAGTGTAGGTTGTCATCGTTCAAAATTTCCAAACAAACGATAATTCAGGGTTGGAAAAGGATTATCGCGCTCTTGCAAGGCGGCAAATTCACGGGCGGCAACTGGCAACAAGGTTTCATGCGGCAATAACTGCATCAGCCAATCGAACTTTTGCAGGTGTTCGCTACGCCGAGCATTGGCATAATCTGCGCCAGGCGTACCAACCCAACGATCCCAATCGCCTGATTGCGCCAGCAAAAATTCGCGGGCAGCTTGGTTGAGCACTTGTTCGCGGTCGCCATAGGCTTGGGGATACTGCGCCACTGCCGCCTGTAATTGGCGATGGGCGGCGCTCAATCGGCCATCGATAATTCCGGCAAAATGCTGTGGTGGCACAACCACGCTGGGTTTATGGCGTTTGAGCAGGGTGCTAGGCGTAACCAAGCGAAAATGGCTAGGCAATTCTTCGAGCAAGGTGCGCAGCCACAAACCACCCTCAAACCAGCCGCTACCAAATAATTCCATATCGGCCACAATCACCAAGGGCTGACCGTTACTGGCGGTTTCGCTGAGCACAGCAGTAAAGTGACGCGCATGCATTCGTGCCCGCGCATAGGCATAAAATGGATCATAGGCGCTACCATCGCGGCTCAGCATGCCATCATCCATGGGAATTTCCATCGGTGCACGATACAATGGATCGCCGGGATAGCCCAAGCCAACCGAGCGAATATGCGTCAGCAAGCGCTGATCGGGCGTAATCACAGCGGTTTGACGAGCTTCGGAAAGCCACGAAAGGGCTTGGCCGCGTAACTCAGGGTTGGCCGTGCCGACCAATGCCCGCATATCCAAAGGCTTGAGAATCTGCTCCCACTCTGGCGAAACTGGATCTTCGGCGCTCCACAAGACGCTTGGCGTTTGGCCGAGCAAGTGCATCAGGGCGATCGTGCCAATTTCGACTTGGGTGCGTAAGGTTGGGCGATCATACAAATGTGGTACTGGATAGGTTGCCGTATGACCCAGCACTTCTAGCGCCTCAGCCTCGACCAACTCGCGGGTCATGGCCACAATATTGCGGCTCCACTGCTTTTCAAAGACATGCAAGGTTCGTTGATGCAGTTGTAAATAAAATTGGGCTAGATAGGCTTCGTGCTCGTCGCCCTTGGTTGCTTCAAGCCGCCGCTCAGCCTGAACAATCGCCTCATCGAGATGATGCAGCATATGCTTTTGCACAACCGGATCATTCAATTGATGCAACAGAATTGGACTGATGGCCAAGCCCATTTTGACCGCTTTATTTTGCTCGATCAAGTCGGCGAGGCCACGCAAGAGCGGAATATAACAATCGGCCATCAGGCCATGCAACTCTTCTTCGCCATGGCTGGATGGCCCAGGTTGGCGCACAAACGGCGCATGGGCATGCATAATGATGCAGAGATCGGTTGGTTGGTCAGTCGTGGGCTTTTCCATATGATTTGCGTCGCCCTCCCCGTCGTTTGGCTTTCCCTACTGGCATGGCTTCTGGCAGCGCTAACTTCCGTAATACCCGTTCGTGGCTCACCATTTCGGTGCGAGCGCCCCAACGGGGAATCGTAATTAATGCCACGATGATCAAGAGCGCATAAAACCCTAAGACCGATAAAATCACAAATTTACCGTTGAATGGCCCTAAACTCGCATCGTAGATAAAGGTTTCGAGTGAAGGCCGATTGGTAATTTGCGGATGAATCATCAGCTTGAGCAGCCAAATAAACAGCAAAAACAGAAAAATCGCCATGTAATTGTGGCGTAACCGTCGCCCCAAGGCTTCTAAAGTTGTGATCTTAAAATGCGGCGTGTTCATATCGGTCAGCAGCAATTTATGCCAATATTGATCAACTGCGAGGGTATTTTGACCAAGCAATGGTACATAATAATCAGTTTCGAGGATGCGAACCCAAGTTGCCCATAAATCGTAATAGCGATAGCGCCGTGCCTCGATAAACCAAAAGCCCATACAGAAGACAATTGTTAGCAGCACAACTGCATGATGATGATTGGCATCGCCCAGCACAAAACTCGAAACAGTACCCGTAATTGCCACCGCCCAGTTGGTTGGCGTATCGATCCGCGAACGCCATGTCACTGCGCGATCCATCAAACCACGGTAGAGATGAACCATCGCTGCTGGGGGGGCTGCCTGTTGGGCCGAACGTGAAGGTCGCATATAGGCATTATACGAGGCCATGGGTAAATGTCAAAGCCTAGCCAAAATGGCGCAACACCTGCCAATAAATCTGCATGCGCTGCCAACGTAGCTCGCGTTTGTGCCCAAGCAGCCATTTGCAACTCTCAACTACTAGTTCATAAAGGTAGCTGCTGGCCAAGAAAAAGTGCAAACAGGTGGCAAATAGTGGCCCTTCGTACAGGGCGGCATAGCGCAATTTGGATTCTTGGAAGGCCCAATGTTTGCGTGCTGGGGCTTGTTCGCTGGATTTGCCTTCGTGGTGGACGATCACTGCTTGCGGCACATACCAAATTGGCCCAAAACGCCCCAAGCGGGCTTGCCAATCAACTTCCTCTGAATACATCCAGAAGCGTCGATCCATCAAGCCGGCTTGCTCGATTGCCGATTTACGCACCAATAAGGCCGCGCCCATGAGCCATTCGACCTGTTGCGGCTGATCATCGGGCTGATCGGCACAGCGATAGGCCAGCGCCCAAGGATTATTGGGCCACCAGCGTTCGAGGATGGTACTTTCAAAAAAATAACTAGCTTTGGTGGGTAGTCGTCTGCGCGACGATTGAATTGAGCCATCGGGGTAGCGCAGTTGCGGGCCAATTACGCTGGCAGCGGGCTGCTGTTGCGCCCAATCAAGCAACTGAGGAATTGCCTCGGCTTGCATCACGGTATCAGGGTTGAGCACCAAAACCCATTGGCCTTGGGCGGCATCGACCCCAATATTCACCCCGCCAGCATAGCCTAAATTGGCTCCCGTTTCGATGATTTGAACCTTGGGGAATGCTTGACGCACCATTATCACCGAATCGTCGTGCGAAGCATTATCGACCACAATCACTTCGTAGCTATAGTTGCTGCCTGCTAGCGATTGGCTGATCGAGGCCAAACATTGGCGCAACAAATCTGCCACATTCCATGAAATAATCACGACACTACAATCGAGCGCCATGTTAATCCTCCGGCCAATAGCTTGCCCGCGATTGCCAGAAACCATCGTAATTACGCGCTTTGGGCAAAAATGTGCGATCAAATGGTGCGCCAGCGGCGGCTTCGAGCCAACTCAGCCATGTGCCATTGCGCAGCAAATTGCGCACTGTATCCAGTTCAGTTTCAATCATCACTCGTTGAGCTTGGCTGAGCAAACCAACTTCCTCGGCCTCGATCACTTCATCTTCATCTTCAACGACGTGGGTTATGCCATTGGCGGCTACAAAACAATCGAGGTAGAGATCGGTTTGGTAAAAGCTGCCGCTAATATCCATGGCTTTGCTGGCAAAATCGATGCGCTGCACAATCAAATTGCCGCGTTCATCATACATGCTGGTGATGTTGAGTGGCCGTGAACGCCACCACCAAGAACGCCCAAAGGCGCGGGACGCTCGTTGATCAAACAAACGCGTGCGCGGCGCGTCGCTGCCCCAACCCAGCGTATCGGTAATCCGTTGTGGCGTACCAAGCGACCAATCATAGACTAACAACTCAGCATCGTTGCGGACAACCCGCCCGAATCCATACGAATGGAACACATGATGGCGACCATCAACAAAACGGCGGCGATAAAACGTATGTGGGAGCTTATCCATCATGGTCTTCCCTAAATGCAGGTGGCTTTCTATCCCTACAGTATAGCAGATGGCCGTAGTTCGGCGAAATCTGTTGTTCGGCATAATGATTATCGATGAATTTTGCATCCCAACGATAATTTCAGCTATTTGGTTGGTTCGATTGCAAGCTCAATTGGTCGCAACCAGTGGCTTAACATTGAATATTCCTGATCTGCGCGTTTTTGGCGGTTCCGAAAGGAGCATCGTTTTGACAAATTGCACAATCTTGTATACTTTCCACAACAATTGGGCCATGAGCTTATGGCAATCTGACCATAGTTAATTGTTTTAAACCACCCTATAATCGAATTCATAGACCAGAAGTGGTCTGGTGTGTCCGTGACTGGCGTGCGGCGGTGGGAGTCCCGGCCCTCCGCCCTGCCGAAATCAGCGTGACCACCCTGAGGTAGCCTAATTCATGCAACAACCACCTGAACCCTCAAAACTCTTCGATTTACCGCCTCACGATGTTGGTTGGGAAGGAATGTTCTTTTTCAGTGCAGGCTATGTATTAGCAGCCTTGGTGCTGTTTATGCTTTTGGGCGTAACCCTGACTAGCACGTTGTTGGTTGGCGGCCTGCTCGGCTTCTTGGGAATTAATTTCTGGCATTAACCCGATTAAATTCAAAGCCGCTGGATCAAGCTGATCCAGCGGCTTTTTGATGTTTATTTCATGGTCAATGGCAGATAGATTCTAAAGGTTGGCGGCACAGTAGTAGTAGTCACTGTGGCCGTTGGGGTTGCTGTATGAGTTGGGGTATTGGTTACCGTAGGTGTTGGCGTAGCACATAATGCGGTTGCGCCATCCAGTTGGGCGCGAAGCTCGCCACCCGGGAAATTGTTGCTATGAATATTAATGTAGGTCTGGCCTGCTAAAATATTGGCTTCTTGATTTTCGGCGTAGCTGACCGAGCCAACTTTGCTTGCACCAAGCGGCAGGTTGAATAATACGCCAGCATTTGAGCCACGCGGCGCAAAACCATGAATATGGGCAGCAGTTTCGGCACTGCTCAAATCGTGGTAGCTGAGATTGTAGTTGATCGTATTGGCAACCGTATTAATTTCAATGATGCCCATCACCATGCCATTGCTAATATTCGGTGGCACTTCTTGCGAACCACTGCCGCTTACCGTCATGGTGATACAGCTTGGTGGTGGAGTGATGATTGGGGTTAAGCTGGGCGTGGCCGTGCCTGTTGCCGTCGCAGTTGCCGTAGCGCTTGGCGTAACAGTTTCGGTCGGGGTTGCGGTTGGCGGTGGACAATTAATTGTCGCACCATCGATTTGACCGCGAATTTCGCCACCCGGGAAATTATCGGTATGAATATTAACGTAGGCTTGGCCGGCCAAAATGTTGGCTTCTTGGGCTTCGCTGTAGTTGAAAATGCCAACTTTGGGTGAGCCGGTGCTCAAACCAACTAAAACGCCAGCATTCCCGCCACGTGGGGCAAAACCATGGATATGTGCAGCAGTTTCAGTGCCACTCAAGCCTTGATAGCTAAGGTTATAGCTCAAAATATTGTTGACAGTATCAACATCGACCGTGCCGCCACCAGTTGCATTGCTGCCACTTGGTGGCACTTCCTGTGAGCCTTCCAAACTAACCATAAAGCGTAAACAGCTTGGGATTGGCGTAGCAGTCGCGGTTGGCGTGTTGCTTGGGGTTGCAGTTTCGGTTGGCGTAGCGGTTGGCGGTGGACAATTGATGGTTGCTCCGTCAATTTGGCCGCGAATTTCGCCACCAGGAAAACTATTGGTATGAATATTAACGTAGGCTTGGCCGGCCAAAATGCTGGCTTCTTGAGCTTCGCTGTAGTTGAAGATGCCAACTTTGGGCGAGCCAGTGCTCAAGCCAACTAAAACGCCAGCATTGGCTCCGCGTGGCGCAAAACCGTGAATATGCGCAGCAGTTTCGGTACTGCTCAAGCCTTGATAGCTGAGGTTATAGCTCAAAATGTTGTTGACGGTATCAACATCGACTGTGCCACCACCAGTTGCATTGCTGCCGCTTGGTGGTACTTCCTGCGAGCCTTCCAAACTGACCATAAAGCGCAAACAGCTTGCCACGGCGGTTGGCGATGGGGTTTCGCTCGGCGTTACTGTCGCAGTTTCAGTCGGAGTTGGCGTAGCCTGAACTGGGCTGGGCACGACGATAATTCCACGAAACGCCGTGTTGGCCCCAACCGGAACAATTGGATTTAGGGCAGCAGCATTAATTGGTTGGTTATAAGCTGCAGTATCGGTCAATTTGCTAAGGCTATTGGTGCCACGCGTCAGGTATAAATCAACACCGTTGGCTCCATTATCTTGGGCCGCAAGGTGAAACCCGGTGCTTGCAATACCCCAAACACCCTGCAATGTCCAGGTTGTGCCATCGAATGAGAATTTACGCAAGTTCGTGCCATCGTCGGCGACATATAACGTGTCAACGCCTGCCACACTTGGTTCGCGATCTAAAAAGGCAAAGCCATAGGGCGAGGTGGCGCTGGCGATTGGCATAATCGTTTGACCAGCGCTGGTTGGCAAGCCAGTGCCAATTTGAAAAATACCGCGCGAGCCTGTTGATGATGATGAAAAATAGAGATTACCGCCGAAGGTCTGCACCACCCGCGTGTTGGTTGGGGTGATCAAGGTCGTGGTCGTGCCCATCCCATTCAGAAAACGTACTCCGCCCGGGTTGCCTGTGCCAGTTGCCCAAAGGTTATCGCCGTTACCTGTCGCGCCACGAATATTGTTAGCACTATAGGAATCAGTAATCACGTTGGTCGTATCAATCAGGCCACTCAGGCTAACTTTGGCAACCACGCGGTTGAATGTACTACTTGAGGAAGCCGCGATTGCTCCAATCCCAACATCAGCATCATAGCCTGCCAGTAGCAGATGTTGGCCATCGCCTGAAAGGCTGAGCGAGCCTTCCGAGGTTGCCGTGCCCGACATGGTGAGGCGACGGTTATTGCCATTTAAGGCGGTTGGCATGGGCACAGTTTGCACAAAATCGCCGTTGGTGGTGTACTCATCGAGAAATACTGCTGTGGAAACGCTTGAAAGCGAACCGCTACCATTACCAACCCGTACTACCACCAAATTGCCTGGGGTAAAGCCACCGCCACCTTGAATGGTACGCGGGGCGGCTTGGGCCAAATTGAGGCCAACGACAAGGCTAAACAACGAGAGCAAGGTTAAGAGCGAGAACGTGCGAGGTGTTCGAAACCGATTCAACACACAGATACTCCTTCCGCAAAGCAAACTTCGGGTACTCTAGGCTTGTGACAACCATTGACACAGGCTTGAGTGATTCTTAAGCTGTATGATATGGGCAACTTGTGCAGATGCAAGAGCCAACTTTGTGTGAATATGAGGACAACAGCGATGGCATTAACGATTCCGGCTTTGTGGCAACCAGTGCTCGCCGACGAAACCAGCAAGCCCTATTGGAATGATCTCGAAGCATTTGTTGCCGCCGAACGGGCTGAACAACAGGTGTTTCCACCAGCAGATCAAGTTTTTTCGGCTTTAGAATTAACCTCGCCTGAACAAACTAAAGTGCTATTGTTGGGGCAAGATCCTTACCATGGCCCAGGCCAAGCCCATGGCCTATGCTTCTCGGTGCTACCTGGAATCAAAGCGCCACCATCGCTCAAAAATATGTTCAAGGAACTCAAAACTGATCTTGGTTGTGTTGTGCCGAATAATGGCTACCTACTGCCATGGGCCAAACAAGGTATGTTGATGATCAATGCGGTGATGACGGTGCGGGCGCATATCGCCAACTCGCATAAAAATCGCGGCTGGGAGAAATTCACCGATGCCGTGATTCGCCAAGTCAATGCCAAACCAGAACATGTGGTATTTGTGTTGTGGGGAGCCTATGCCCAAAAGAAGGCCAGCTTAATCGACACGAGCCGCCACACGATTATTCAATCGGCGCATCCCTCGCCGCTTTCGGCTGATAATGGCTTTTTTGGTAGTCGTCCATTTTCTAAAATCAACATGGCACTTGAGGCTCATGGCCAAAGCCCAATCGATTGGCAAATTCCAAATTTATAACTTAAAACGTTGCCAAGGGCTGATTGTGATGATTGCAATCAGCCCTTGGCCTTGAAACAACGCACTGGTTTGGCTAGCGATTGAGGCGGTTGTGTAAAAAGAGCAAAATAATCATAAACAACATCAACGCCGTCAAACCAACAAACATCGGGAAGGCGAGGGCAAAATTATTACTGTATAAGCCCGTCACTGCTACCACAAAAAAAATAACCATCACAATGCCCGTAATGTACATAAACCGCCGTGGCCATGGTGATGGTTTGGGAGAACGCCGAGACATAACTGCCCCTTTCAAAAAATTGCCAACGCGGCATGGCTAGAGCCGTAATGCCGTGAGCTTATCGCGGATCTCCTCAATCATAAATGGTTTTGCTAGAAATTGGGTTGTACCAGTAGTACCAAATTGTTGGCTCACTTGTTGTTCATTATAGCCGCTCATAATTACCACGCGAATCTCGGGCTGAATCTGTTTGAGCACTGCTAGGGTGCTTTGGCCATCAAGATCGGGCATCGTCAGGTCGAGAAATACGCCCGCAATCTCGTGATGATGGTCGCGGAAGAGGCTAATGCCACGATTGCCACCCTCGGCTAGTAAGGTTTCGTAGCCCAAACGGCGTAAAATCCGATCAATCACGATTCGTACATCAGGCTCGTCGTCGATCACCAGAATTTTGCCTGGGCCAGAATCGACTAAGGCTGGTTGTTCGCTGGCTAGCTCGGTTTGTACTGCTGTCATAATTGGCAGATAAATTCCTATTGTCGTGCCCTGTTGAGGGCGACTCTTGACCGCAATGCCACCACGATGGCCGCGCACAATCCCTAAAGTAACCGCTAAACCCAACCCGCGTCCAGTGAATTTGGTGGTAAAAAATGGGTCGAACATGCGCGAGATCGTCGCATGATCCATCCCTAAGCCTTGATCGCTAATTTCGATCGCGATATATTGGGCGGGCAAAAATGTACCAGTGGTGTAGGTGTGGCCCTCGGGTGCTCCTTGCAAATCGCGCAAGCTGGTGGTAACCGTAAGCGTTCCGCTGCTCGACGCTTCAAGTGCATTGATCAGCACATTACTGATCGCTTGGCGCAGATGTTGTTGATCACCCTCGATCAGCGGCAAGTTATCAGCTAAGTTGCTCTGAATATGACGTTGCTGGGTCAGGCTTGAGGGGAGCAAACGAATTGAGGTTTGAACTAATTCGTTGATCATCAGGCTACGCCGCACATCAAGATTTTGGCCGGTGTAGGCGACCATTTGCTTGGTGATTTGCGCTGCTCGTTTGGCCGATTGTTCGATTTCGGCTAAAAGTGGACGCAGGTTGGCTTGCTCAGGCAGTTCGAGCATGGCTAAATGAGTATTACCAAGGATTGACATAAAAACATTGTTGAAGTCGTGGGCAATCCCGCCAGCAAACACGCCAAGGCTTTCTAATTTTTGAGTTTCTGAAAAGTGTTGTTCAATTTCTAGGCGTTTTTGCTCGGCCTGCTTGCGTTCGCTAATATCACGAATAATCACTTGGACTGAATTTCGATGCTCAAATAAAATTGCTGAGGTGGAACATTCGCCATAAATTGGCGTGCCATCGCGGCGCAAAAAGGTTGTTTCAATAAAACTGGTGGGAATAGTACTGGCATGGCGAATCAGCACATAAAAATCATCAGGATCTTGCGGGCGCAAGCCACTAAGTACCGATTGGCTTAATAATTCGCTGCTGGTGGTTTGGGTCAACGCCAGCCCAGCCTGATTGGCATAGACAATCCGATCATCCTGCACCACAAACAGCGGCAAAGGCAGCATCTCAACAATATGGCGATATTCCTCGGAGATGTCAATCAGCGTGCCAACCATGCGCAAAGCTTGACCATTGGGATCACGCAGCACATGGCCGCGATCCTGTACAAAGCGATAATGTTGATGTTGATCGAGGAAGCGATATTCGGCTGAAAAAACATCGCTATGGCCAGCAAAAATATCGGCAGTTCGTTGGATGAACAGCTCGCGATCATCGGGGTGCAGATGTTCTTCCCACCAGGTTGGGCTGCTGGCAACCTCTTCACTGGTATAGCCAAACACCGTTGTAAAGCTCCGATTCACCACCGTGGTCTGCTGAATCATATCCCAATCGTAGATGCCGCCATTCAGCACCGTTTGGGCCAATTCAAACCGCTCATTGAGCGAACGCAACTGCTGTTCGACCCGCCGACGTTCGGCCAGTTCAGTTTGGGCTGCGGTGTAGAGCATATGCTTCTCCAGTGCAAGCGAGGCAAAGCGGGCAAATTGTTGCACCATTTCAAGCATCGTAATGCTAATTTGAATCTGACTTGGCTCATAGATAATCGCTAGTGCGCCAGCGACCGTTTGTTCACGGAATAATGGTAATACCAACAGGCCATTGCCAAAACCATCTTGCGGCGTAAATAAACGCTCACTCCAGGCAGTGTAATCATCAATAATTAATGGCTGACCGCTAAGGCCGACCTTGCCAACTGCACCTTGGCCTAATTCGATGCGCTGGATCACGTTGATTGCCCCGCGGCTCACGACAGATTCCATGGCTTGGTCATCGGCGCTGCGAATATACATCACACCATATTCGCTGCCGACCAAATCGCTTGCCTTCCACAAAATAATTTCGAGCAAATCGGGCAGCGCGGCCTGCTCGATCAACGCCAAGGTCACATCGTGAAGCGAGCCAAGGTAGGCATTTTGGCGCTGCATTTGGCGAATCGTCTGTTTATGGGCAGTTACGTCGTGAATTAAACAAAATAAGGCTGGTTGCTGTTGATATTCAAAGGGAGTGATATAAACTTCAACATCACAGACCATTCCTGAACGTAAACGATGGCGAAACTCATAGCGATTGCTACCACCAAGCTCACCATTACGAATTGCCACCCGATGTTCTTTACTGGTCAATACATTTAAGTCGCGAACGTTGATGTTACTAAACTCAGCTTGACTATAGCCATAAAAACGGCAAGCAGCGGCATTGGCCGCTAAAACCCGCCAAGTATCTGGCTCAACAATTAACTCAATCGCTTGAGTTTGTTGAAAAAATTGCAGATTACGCTGTTCGCTGGCGAGCAAGGCCTGCTTGGTAGTAGCTAGCTCAGCCTCTAAACGAGCGATAGTTTGGGTTAATTCAGCGAGCGTTGGTTGCTCCATAGCTGGTTGGAAGGACGTAGCGCTAAAACTATTCATAAACTCGGCCATGGTGGAAAAAAGCCATAATAGCTTCATTATACCGTGAAGCTCATAGCTTTTGATACCGCCCGCAATTCCTATTTGCTTTTGCTACCAACTCGACTGATGTATAATTAAAGCGTTACACATGTGTGGGAGTCTGCAATGGATGAACGTCATGCCTACATTGCCTTTAATCTCACTCCTGGTATAGGACCACAGCGCCTCCAAGCTTTGATTAAGCATTGTGGCTCGGCGGCGGCAGCTTGGTCGGCTAGGCTCGACGATTGGCGGGCGGCAGGTTTGGATCGCCGCAGCATTCAAGCCTTGCAGCATGCGCAGCAGCATTTAGACCTTGAGGCTGAGCTACGCACGATTGCTGAACAAAACATCACGGTTGTGTTGCAAACCGATCCGGACTTTCCGCCGATGTTGCACACGATCGAGCCTGTGCCACCGTTGCTGTACATGCGTGGTTCGCTGATTGAAACTGATCGTTGGGCGGTGGCGATCGTCGGAACACGTAACCCTACCCCCTACGGACGTGAGGTCACCTATAAGTTTGCTGGCGAGTTAGCCCGCGCAGGGTTGACGGTGGTTTCAGGGTTGGCCTTGGGCATCGATGCAATCGCCCATCGCACCGCTTTAGATAATAATGGTCGCACCTTGGCGGTGCTTGGCAGTGGACTCCAACAGATTTACCCTTCCCAACATCGCCAATTAGCAGCTGATGTGAGCCAACAGGGAGCCTTGCTTTCGGAATATGCCCCGACGACTGAGCCATTGAGTGGTAACTTCCCTGCTCGTAATCGCTTGATTAGCGGGCTAAGTTTGGCAACAATTGTGGTTGAAGCAGGCGAACGTAGCGGCGCATTAATTACTGCCCGCTTTGCGCTCGAACAAGGTCGTGATGTGTTTGCGGTGCCTGGCTCGATTCTCAGCCATAGCAGCGACGGGCCAAATCAATTAATCGTCGATGGGGCAACACCCTTGCGTTCGGTCGAGCAATTGCTGGAGCAACTGAATCTGCATCAAGCTCAAGCCCAACAAACGGTCAGTACGATTGTGCCCGAAACTCCCGCTGAGGCTTTGCTCTTGCCCTATTTGAGTGGCCAGCCCACCCACATCGACGAATTAGGGCGCTCGTGTGGATTAGCGGCCCATGATCTGGCGGCAACCTTGGGCTTGATGGAACTCAAAGGCATGGTTCGCCATGTTGGTGGAATGCATTATGTGCTTGCTCGCGAAACGCCTGCACCCTATGATCTCTCATAACCTAGTAAGGAAATTTTTGTATGGCTTGGGAACATGATGTTTTACGCTCGCTGAACGAGCAAGGTTGTCGCATGACTGGCCCACGGCGCTTGATTGTTCGCACGATTGCCAGCCGTCGCGAGCCGTTTACTGCCGAACAACTCGTGGCCGAATTGCCCGATGTTGGTCGTGCCACGATTTATCGTACCTTGGATATGCTGGCGGCAAGCCATTGGTTGGCTCGGATTCACCACGATGAAGGTGATCATGCCTATTTGCCAGCCCACCCCCATCAACATCAACTAGTTTGTACCCGTTGTGGCACTGCGGTTGCTTTTAATACCTGCGATCTCGATGGCATTTTGAATCAGCTTGGGAAATCGACTGGCTTTGTGATTCAAGGCCATGCCCTCGAAGCCTTTGGCCTGTGTGGTCAATGTCAACATAATCGCCCCGAACTGCGGCTAAACCCACGGTTAGGCTAAGTGTTTCGGGTCGATGGAAGGTAGCACATATGCCCAAAGAATTAACCGTGCGAGTCAGTGCCCGCACCGTCGGCTGGACACTACTGATTTTTTCAGGGGTCTGGATTACGATTCTGCTGAATCATGTGTTGGTGCTGTTTTTTGTGGCGGTGCTGCTGGCAGTGGCAATTTCGGGGGTCGTGCAACGCTTTGAACAATTGCGTATCGCCCGTCCAGTCACAATTTTGGTGATTTATACGATTATTATTGCGATGTTTATTAGTTTGGGCTTTGTGCTGGTGCCAATGGTTAGTCAACAGGTGCGACTTCTGGCTGAGCAATTCCCTAATTTGGTACGTCAGCCAACCCAACAAGCCAGTGCTTGGTTGGCTCAGCAATTTCCAACTTTGCGCGAAACCTTGCCAACTGGTGATTTGGCTGGTCAAGCGGCGCATTACGCTGGCACGGTGGTTGGCGGGTTTAGTGGCGCAGCCTTCACTTTTGGTCGCACCTTGATGGGCGTAATCATTAATTTTATTGTGGTCTTGGTTTTAGCCTTTTTCTTGGTTAGCCGCGCCAATGTTGCCAGCAATTTTATCAAGTTGATGATTCCGAACCGCTTTCAAGAACGCTTAATCAATGTGACCAATGTGATTGGCCGCCGCCTTGGGCGTTGGGTTTGGGCGCAACTGACGGTTGCCACCTTCTACGCCGTCTGTTTTGGCATGGGATTGTGGATGCTAGGCGTGCCCTATCCGGTCGCCTTGGGCGTAATCGGCGGCATGCTTGAGCTAATTCCCTATGTTGGCGGTTTCGTGGCCACCATTTTGACTATGCTGGTGGCCTTCACGGTGCAGCCGATGTTGGCGGTTTGGGTGCTGGTGTTGCATTTGATTGTTGGTAATATTGAGGTGCATATCATTGCGCCAAAAGTTATGGGCCATGCAGTCGAAACCCATCCAGTGATCACGATTTTGGCCTTGTTTAGTGGGATCGAGCTTTTGGGGATTATCGGCGGGGTGATTGCGATTCCTCTGGCAGTGGTTGGCCAAGCTTTAGTCGAGGAATTTTGGATCAAACGGATTCGCGAAGCTCAACCTGCTGTGGAACCCCTAGCCACGCAGTCTAAAGCTCCAGTCGTTCGGCGAACCCAACTACGTCGTCGCCCAGCTTTGCGCAAACGTCAAGGTATTTAGCATCAATTTCCAAGTGGATGGCTAAATAGCTATTTAGTCGGGAACAAATTGAACATTCGTAACGTTGATGCTATAGAAACGTCGCGACAATCCAAAATTTGACCCATCCCGCGAAAGGAAATTGGTATGTTAGCCCAAATTCGTTCACACAAACGTTTATTGGCGATTGGCGCTGCTGTCTTTGTGTTCTTTTGGATCGTATCAAAATTGTTGAATGGTTCTGGTAATGCTACAGAAAATAAAGTTTCAACTGTTGCTTATGCGCTAGACGGCGGCTCTGCCGATTCTGCTCCTGCTTCAGCTGACCTTAGCCGTCAAACAACTACCGATGGTTTAATGACTGAATCTGAGAATGCTGCTGCTCCGGCACTTGGTGGGGCTGCGCCAGCCGATGCAGAAAAATCACAAGAACCGAGTGCCGCCCCCAACCAAGCTGCTGATCGTTTGGTGATTAAAAATGCTGATGTTGAAGCGTTAATCGATTATAAGCAAATGCGTTTGGCCAGCACCCAAATTGAAAATATGGTGCTGCGTTTGGGTGGCTACATTGTTGCGACCGATGATGCCAGCAGCAATGACGAAGATCAAGCCTATATTTCGCTAGCCTTTCGGGTTCCGGCTACCCAATTTGAAAAAGCCCTAAATGCCTTTGAAGAAAATAAGCTTGAAGTTGTGCGCCGCGAAGTTTCTGGCCAAGATGTAACCGAAGAATTTGTCGATAATCAATCACGCTTAGCCAACTTAGAAGCCACCGCCGCCCGTATTCGTGAATTGCTGGCCAAAGCCGAAACCATCGCCGATACAATTCAAATCAACGAAACATTAATGCAATACGAAAGCCAAATCGAAGTGATCAAAGGTCGCCAAAAATATCTGAGCGATAGCGCTTCGATGAGCATGGTTACCTTGTTGATTCGGCCAAAAACTGCTGACTACAGCATGTTTGCTAAAATTGATATTGGCCAAAATATTCGCAATGCCTTGGCTAAAGCCGAACGTCCAGGCTGGACACCACTCGCCGCCGCAACTGGCGCTTGGGACGACGTGTTGGAAATTGGCAAAGATGTTGCCGAAACCTTGGTTGTCTGGGCGGTATGGATTCCAATTTGGTTGCCGTTGGTCTTGGCCGCTTGGTTTGGCTGGCGCAAATGGCGTAAATATAGCCAAAGCCAAAATCTCCCAATCACCACCCAAAATCCTTCCATCAACCAACCCTAAATTGTGGTACCATTTTGGCAACGCCATCGCAGGGCTAAGAGCTAATGCTCTTGGCCCTTTGTGTTGGGAGGCTCAAATGTTGCTCGATTTACATTGTCACACCATTGCGACACCTCATCATTCGTATTGGACACCCACCGGATTAATTGAAGCGGCTCAAGCGGCTGGCATTCAGGTTATTGGCATCGCCGACCACAATACGACCAGCCAAGTGACGGCCTTTGCTGAGGCGGCGCAAGCAGCGGGCTTGGATTTTATTGGCGGCGTTGAATTCGATAGTGCCTTCAATGGTAAACTTTGGCATACCTTGGTGTATGGCGCAAACCCTAACGATCTTGGAATTTTGGGTTTGTGCGAGGCCGTGGTTCGTCGCAACCATGCCGATGCTCAACACCTGCTGGACCAGACGCGCAAGGCAGGCCATGATCTCCCAAGCCTAGCCCAGATTGCCGTCGATCGGCCTGCCAATTTGGCCGATGTGGCCCATGCCTTGGTGCGTGATGGCATCTGGCCCAGCCAAACTGGCGTTGATCCTGAATCGGCGGGCATGGCTTATTTACTAACCAACCAGCCTGAGGCCTATAATCCCTTGAGCGTAGCCGAGATTGTGCAAGTCGCGCATGCTGCTGGCGACGTGGCGATTTTAGCTCACCCTGGTCGCGAAAAAAGTGTTTATGCCATTCCAGCAACTGCCGCTGATTTTGCGGCGTTGGCAGCGATTGGGCTTGATGGCATCGAAGTTTATTATCCAATGCACAGCCCTGAGCAAGTGGCATTTTTTGAGCAGCAGGCCGCGCTGCATGGCTTTTTGATCAGTGCTGGCGGCGATTCGCATGGCCCGCAAGATCCTTTCAGCCCACAGCCAGCCGCACGTTGTCGCGATCTTTTGGCTCGTTTTGGGATTGATGTGCTATGAGCGTGATTGTCTGTTTTATTGATGGCGTTGGTTTGTTGCCGCATGCTGCCGCACCCTGGACAACCGCCCATCTGCCAATACTCACCAAATTACTGGGCGATTTGCCACACAGTAATTTGCAGATTGATCAGCCCAATCTCTATTTTCGGGCGATTGATGCCACTTTGGGGGTTGAGGGCTTGCCGCAAAGTGGCACGGGCCATACTAGTTTATGGACAGGCGTGAATGCTTCGGCCTTGTTGGGCAGGCATTATCCAGCCTATCCTGCGCCCTCGCAACGCCCGATGATCGCCGAACAAAGCTTGTTTGCCAAAGTCCAGCAACTTGGCCGTACTAGTTTGATCGCTACCGTCCATCGTGATCGCTATTGGGAATTAGTTGCCAAGCGTGAGCAACGGGCAACTGCCGCCGCGCTCGCCGCTCAAGTTGTCGATTTAGCCTTGCCTGCCACACCCGAATGGCTAGCTGGTCAAGCAGTGACTTGGGACATTACGGGTTATTATTTGCAACAATGGGGCGCATTGGCAGGCTTGCCCACGATTACTGCCCACGAAGCAGGCTTGAGGCTTGGGCGAGCGCTGCGTTTGGCCGATTTGGTGCATTACGAGTGCTATTTGCCCGATTTCGTTGGTCATCGCCGGATTGTCGAAACCCCCGAACATACGCTTGAATTGATCGATACCATGCTTGGGTCGGTCATCAGCCAAATGCGACCCAGCGATAGCTTGATTTTGGTTAGCGATCATGGCAACCTTGAGATGATTGAGCACACCAGCCACAGCCGTAATCCAGTGCCGCTATTGGTAGTGGGAGCCAAGGCCCAAGCTGCCGCCAAGGTCGAAGATATTAGCCAAATCACGCCCTTAATTCTGGATCTATTAATCTAGCGCTATAATAGCGGTACTTGCTCAGATCCAGCTTATTTTTTGAAGGAGCAAACCTAATGCAATGGTTAAACGAACCGCAACAATGGTCATTGAGTGATGATGTCCTGAGCGTTACGGCTGAAACAAAAAGCGATTTTTGGCGCACAACCCACTATGGTTTTATTTATGATTCTGGCCATTTTTACTATCAGGTTGCCGAGAATAACTTTAACTGTAGTGTGCGAGTTAAGGCCAACTATCAGAATCAATATGATCAAGCTGGGCTGATGGTGCGGCTTGATGAATATAATTGGCTCAAATGTGGCATTGAATACCTCGATGGCGTTTACCATGTGAGTGCCGTATTGACGCTTGAACACTCGGATTGGTCGGTGGTAAAGTTGGCTGAAGCGCCGGAAGAACTTTGGCTAACGGTCACGCGCAACGGCGATACGCTCCAAGTGCTCTATGCGACTGAGGCTGATTCTACCCCAACGATGGTGCGTTTAGGCTACTTTCCGCCCGCTTTGCCGGTGCAAGTTGGCCTGATGGCTGCCGCGCCCATCCAAAGCGGTTTTACTGCCGAATTTCGCGATTTTCAGCTCGAAGCACTAGCACAGGAATAGCATGTTTGTGTCAGTATGGTATAGTTGGGCAAATTATCGACCAACAGGAAGCCTATGCTGACCCAATCCCTATCACAGCTCAATCCACCACTCAAATGGGCTGGTGGCAAACGCTGGCTAATTCCCCGCCTGAGCGATTTTTGGCATACCTATCAAGATTATACCTTGGTTGAGCCATTTGTTGGTGGTTTGGCGATTGCGTTGGGTTTGCAACCACAACAGGCACTTTTGAATGATATTAATCAGCATGTGATTAATTTTTATCATTGGTTGCAGCGCGGCTTGGTGATTGATTTTGAATTACGTAACGATCAAACATCGTATTATCGTTATCGCGACCAATTCAATCAATTAATTCGTGCTGGGGCTGAGCAAACTGCCCAAGCCGCTGGGTTATTTTATTATCTCAATCGCACGGGCTATAATGGCTTATGTCGCTTTAATCAGCGTGGCTTGTTTAATGTACCGTTTGGTCGCTACAAACGCATTCGTTATTGTTATGATTTTAGCCATTATGCCGAAACATTGGGCCAATGGCAGTTTCAGCAGGGCCATTTTATTGAAATGCAAATCCCGGCTCAAGCCTTAATTTACGCCGACCCACCCTACGATGTGCCATTTCGCGCCTATAGCCAGCAAGGATTTAGCTGGGCTGAACAAGTGCAATTGGCTGAATGGCTAGCGCAACACCCTGGCCCTGTGCTGGCATCGAATCAAGCAACCCAACGTATTTTAGATTTATATCGTCATTTGGGCTTTGCAATCGAGATTTTGCCTGCACCACGGCGCATCGCCTGCAACGGCGACCGTCAACCAGCGCTCGAAATGCTGGCCTTCAAAGGAGCTTGAGATGGCTGTTGTGCTCAAACCACCAACTGCTTTGCCCGCCACCAAAACTATGCCCACGATTTTTCTGGCTGGCTCGATCGATATGGGCAGTGCGATCGATTGGCAAGCTGAAATCGAGCGTCAATTGGCCAACGCCGATGTGTTGCTGCTCAACCCGCGCCGCGATGCTTGGGATAGCTCGTGGGCGCAGACGATCGAGAATCCTCTGTTTCGCGGCCAAGTTGAATGGGAGCTTGACGGCCTTGCCTGCGCTGATTTGATTGTGATTTATTTTGCGCCGCAAACTCAAGCTCCCATCAGCTTGCTCGAACTGGGCTTATTCGCGAGTAGCGGAAAAGTGGTGGTTTGCTGCCCCGAAGGTTTTTGGCGCAAGGGCAACGTCGATATTATCTGCGCTCGTTACCAAATTCCCCAAGTTGCTAGCCTCGATGAGCTAATTCAGGCTTGCAAACGCTTGGGATGATATGCCCTCACCCCCGCCCCTCTCCCACGCTGCTGGCAAGCAGAGGACGATGATGGAATGCTATAGGAAACATACCTTAGACCCAAAGAAAGATCAATGCTATGTTAGCACTTACGGGATTCGGTGATTCTGACGACTCATCGATGTATATTGCTGTAATTCCTGATTTCAAGCATGGTACCGTTCAGAGGATACCGACACTTCCAACAATAAAGCATTGGTTATCACCTTATTGGTCACCAACAGGCGATAGGCTATTAATTACAGGGGTCGATCTACAAGGGCAATATCAACTTTATCAGATCGATTATCGAACCCTTACAACTACACCACTCATAGTTCCCCATTCATATTGTTATGGTTTAGGATGGTTTCCTGATGGGGAGCATATCGCATTTTTTGCGATGGATAATGATGATTGGACAATAAATCGCCTCAATTGCCAAACGGGGAAGAGCACTCTTATAAGTTCGGTTCGCAATACCGCCTTTGCTTGGTCACCTGATTGGAAGCACCTCATTCGGGCATTGCCAAATACCAACGAATTGATTATTACTGATGCACTAGGCATTCAACTTGAACACACCATCCCGATTCACGGTCAATTGACACAGATTGATTGTTCGCCTAATAATCAATCTATGGCTTGTAGCTTTAGTAGCGAAACAGGACGATCATTGGAGATATTCACCCTGAACGGGGAGCGTATCCATACAATTTCATCTATTGAATATGAAAGTCCGATAGCGTGGTCTCCATCGAGCAGTTTTGTAGCGTATCTCTCACGTCAAACAAATGGGGCATTTCTCAACATCCTCAATATTCAGACTGGCGATCAGCAGGCAATTTGTCCAATCGATCCTGATGATTACAGTGGTGAAATGTTGCCTACTAAGCCAGTTTGGATGACTCCTGATGACACACTCCTCATCAGTAGTATTATTGGCGATGGACATCGATTATTAATCTACTCTCCACTAACAAATAGCCTTAGCAATTGTACTCCACCTGGTGCGCCGCTCTGTATGGTTGATCTAGCTTGGTATCCAAGGCTCTTGGACAGTGAGTCGAGTGTAGTGAGATGAAATACTCCGCCGGAGGGAAACGCAGGGTGGCGAACCATGATGATTTGTCGATTGAATGCAGAACCCAGCAATCCTATAAATCAGCCTAAATACCCCTCGCTCAATTGTTCAGGATCATGTTAAAATGGTGCTATGAGTATATCGTCTGCCTCAACCCCAATTGGCGACGTGTTGCAGCAAATTGCCCAACGTTTCGCCCAAAGCAGCCGCTCGCCTTTGTTGAGGAGTGGCGAATTAGCCTTGCCTGACGCTAGCACCCAACCGCTGCCCTTGGCTCCGGAGTTGGCGGTAGCTTGGCGGGCCTTGCTCGGCGAAACTGGTTGGCCTTGGCAAGCTGAGGCATTGGCGACCGTGCGACGTGGCTTGGGCTTGGCCTTGGTTGCACCCGCGCCACTTGGCCCAGCATGTTTATTGCTGTTGGCTGCCGAGCATGTGAGCGCCAATCAAGGTAGTTTGTTGCTGTTGGCTCCTGATGCTGCTAGCTTGCACGATTTGGCTCAAACTGCGAATAATATTGATGCGCTGCTTGGTGGCGGCTTTCCCCATTTGGTGGTTGAGCAAAGCACCCGCCCACCGCATAACCCACCGCGTTTGATTTTGACCACCCCTACAATCTTGCATCAACGCATGCTGCGTTCGCACCACCGTGGTTGGTCGAATATTTGGCCACACCTCAATGGAGTGGTATTGCCAGCCTTTGATCAAGCCAGCAGCACCATCTTTGGCCATTGCCGTTGGTTGATGCGCCGAATCGAACGCTTGCGCCCGCGTGCCCGACCATTGACGCTCTATGCCAGTTTAGCGCCCGTTGCCGAGATTGATGAATTACTGGCGCGAGTGTTCGACCACTTGCCACCGCTGGTTTATGCCAATACCGCCCGCATTCCCTTAACGTGGGCTTTGTGGAATGGTGGCACGCAGCCAGTTGATGCAGCTTTGAAATTAGCCTTAGCCTTGCGCCAAGCAGGTTTAAGCGTGCAGCTTGATGCACCCGATAGTTTAGAACGGGCGATATTGGCTCAGCGTGGTGCAGCTCAAGGCTTGAGTTTGGTGCCACGGGCGGCGGCTCCAGCCCATGTGTTGGTGATGGTGGGTGGCGTGAATGCTACCAGCCTGCCAAGTTTACTCGCCAGCGGACATCGCGCCGTGGTGTTGGTGACCGATCAATCGATTGCTGCCCAAACCGCCTTGGCTCAACCAGCCTTGCTCACCCCAACTGTGCCACCAGCCTTGCCCGTGGCCACCCAAAACAACTACATCAGCAGTAGTCATCTGCGTTGCGCCGCTGAAGAACGGCCCTTACAACAAAGCGAAATTAGCGCGTGGGAAGTGAGCGATCTAGTTGAGCGTTTGACCCAGCGCAATCAGCTAGCCCAGTTGCCCGATAGCCCAACCTGGCAACCAGTCGCCAATTTGCAGCAGCGCAGCGATATTTATGCCACGCTGCATCCAACCACAATTAGCGATGTGCCTGTGCAGATTGTCGATCACGAAGGCTCATTTTTGGCCGAGCTTGATTCGGTGACGGTTGAGCGGCGTTTATTTAGCGGCGCTAGTGTGCTCGGTGGGCGGGTGATTGGCTGGAATGATGATGGTTCGTTGGGCTTGCGTTTGCAGGATGTTGCGCCAACCTTGGCTGAACATCGCTGTAGTGTTGCGGTGCGCGAGCAATTTGGTCAACGCCCGCTTGATGGCGCACGCGCCGAGATCGAATTAATGATTGGTCGTGTGGTGGCAACCGAGGAAATTGTGGCGCGGCGCAGCGTGGCTGATGATGGCGGCATTCGGCGTGTGCCGTTTGAGCCGCCGATTCAGCTTCAGTGGAATGCGCCAGCGCTGTGGTTGGCTGCGCCAGAAGCTGGGGCTGGCTTGGGCGAAATCCTGCTAGGCGTGTTGCCATTATTGCTGCACTGCCAACCTGATGCGATGGTTGCCTGTGTCAGCGATCAACACTTGTATTTGGTCGAGGCTCAACCTGGCGGGCGCGGCATCGTTGAGCAGTTGTATAGCCAATTTGAGGCTTGGCTGCATTTGGCTGGCTTGGCGGCTCGCACCCTAAGCAAAGACCCGTTGTATGCTAGTTATGCACAGGCCGAATTGCGTTGGCTTGAAAAGATTTTGGTGCCACTCGCTGCCCCATTACGCGCCGATATGCCACCAGAGCCAGCCCAAGTTGCACCGCCACGAGTCGAGCGAGCGAGCCGTCAATCGATGGTGATTAGCACCAACGATTTGAATGCCCGCCGCCGTGGACGGGGCAATGTGTTTGCGCTGCCACGTTCACTACCCAAGCAAGGCGAGGCGATCAAGCGTAGTCCAACCAATCCTGTGCCAAACCAACCAGCTTTGCCTGCGCAGCCCATGCGTTTGGCCGCCCAACAACCGCCAGCCAACAAGCCGCTGACCAACCAACGCCCAGCGGTGCGCAACGAAGCTCCGCCAGCGCCGCCTAGCCCTGAAAAAGCTAAGGCCAACCTGACCCGACCGTCACGGCGTAAGGCTAACGTTGGGCGCAATGAGGCGCAGCGCTCAACCCAGCCATTGGTACAACCCAAAACGCCAGCGCCAAGCAACCCCTTGCCGCCTGAACGCGGTTCAGTGGTTGTGCCTGTGGCCAACGAGCCGCCGCCCTACGAACGGCCACCGTTTCAACAGCGCAACCCACCAGAAAAACCAGCGGCCCAGCGCCCAAGCTCACGGCCTGCCCAACGCGAAAGCCAGCCGCAGCGGCCAGTTCAGCGTGAACAGCCAGCGCGACTATATCAGCGCAACGATCAGCCGACCAAGCCGATGCCACGCGAAAATCAGCCGCCACAGCGTCCGCTTCAACCTGCGCAACAACCAGCGCGACCGTATCAGCGCAATGATCAGCCAACCAAGCCGATGCCACGCGAAAATCAGCCGCCACAGCGTCCGCTTCAACCTGCGCAACGGCCAGTTCAGCCAAACTTGGCCGAGCCAGTGCGGCCATATCAACGTAATGAGCAACCAGCCAAGCCCGTGGAAGCTGCTGCCGATCCACGCACAATGCTTGAAAAAGCGCGGCGTTTACGTGAGCAACGCGAAGCTGAAGCCCGTGTAGCGCAGCCAATCACGCGGCCAAGCCCCAATCAAGCCGCCGAGCCAAGCGAATCGCGTTTCAAACAAGGCGATCGGGTGCATTGCGTGCCCTATGGCGAGGGTGTGGTGCAAAAAACGCGCATCCGCGATGGCCGCGAGCTATTGCTGGTACAATTTCCAGAGCTAGGTGATCTACGGGTTGATCCAGCAGTCAATGCTGTACGCATTCTACGCCCTGAGATTCAAGCCGAAGACGACGACTAATTCAATCTGTGACGACGAAGCCACTCACCGTGACCAGCATTGCGCTGATCGCGGTAGCTTTGTTGGTCGCAAATAAAGGATACAACAATGCAATCATCCAACGAAGCCCAATTAATGGAAACTTGGGCACGCCAAGCTGGAGCCTATGCCCTTGATATTTTTCAAGATTACAATGCAGCCGCACCCCGCCGCAAAGCTGATAACTCGTGGGTAACCGAAGTTGATGAAACAATTGAACAGATGCTGCGCGAACATATTGCTCAAGCCTTTCCCGATGATCTGATTATGGGCGAAGAGGGCGGCGGCCAAGCCAGCAACAGCGGGCGGATTTGGGTGCTTGATCCAATTGATGGCACTGGTTCGTTTGTGAAGCGTTTGCCAGTGTGGTGCGTTTCAATTGGCTTATTGGTCGATGGCTATCCGGCGGCTGGCTGCGTCTATTTGCCAGTGCTCGATGAATGTTATTTGGCGGGATTGACTGGAGCCGCAACGCTCAATGGCCAAGTGATCAACGCCGAAAACCCTGATTTTCTCGATAGCCAATCGTGGATGGCCGTGCCATCGAATGCCCATCGTCGCTACAAAATTACTTATCCAGGCAAAACGCGCTCGCTTGGCAGCACCGCCGCCAATGTTTGCTATGTGGCTAGCAGTCGAGCATGTGCGGCAATTTTGGGCAATGCTAGTTTGTGGGATATTGCCGGAGCATGGCCAATTTTAGAGCGGGCTGGTGGTAAGTTATCAACATTTTCGGGCGGGCCATTCGATTGGCAGCGGTTTTACCAAGGAGCATCGGCCAACGAGCCATTATTTGCTGCCAGCAATAACAATTATGCCAATATGCGGGCAATGATCGACTTGGCTCAAGGCGCTATTTAATCAGCAGCTTTGATCGCACCATGGTATCATAGGCCAGATTAAAGCCACCTCAGCGAAGGAACCAACTGATGGCTGATGTAACCCAATTTGTGCGGCCTGATATTGCGGCGCTCGAAGCCTATACCCCGATTCAACCATTCGATGTGCTTAGCGAAAAATTGGGCATTCCGATTGAGCAAATTATTAAACTTGATGCCAATGAAAATCCTTACGGGCCAGCGCCCAGCGTTGCCGAAGCCCTGCACAATTGCCCGTTTTATGCAATTTATCCCGACCCTGATCAAACTCGTTTGCGGCGAGCAATTAGCCCATTTATTGGCCAGCCGATTGAACGGATTTTGTGTGGCAATGGCTCAGATGAAATTATCGATCTGTTGATGCGGGTGTTGGTGCAACCCAACGATGTGGTGATTGCCTGCCCACCGACCTTTGGCATGTATAGCTTCAATACTGGCGTGGTTGGCGGGCGTTTTGTGGCAGTGCCACGCGATGCCAACTTCGATGTCGATATCGAGGCGCTGGCCGAGGCAGTGCTTGAGCATCAGGCCAAAATGGTGTTTTTGCCATCGCCCAACAATCCAACTGGCAACCTTTTAGCGCGTGAACACGTCCTACGGCTATTGGAATTGCCAACAATGCTCGTGTTGGACGAAGCCTACGCCGAGTTTAGTTCGGGGAGTGTCGCCGATTTGGTTGGGCAGTATCCCAATTTGGTCGTGTTACGCACCTTTTCCAAATGGGCTGGTTTAGCGGGGTTGCGCTTGGGCTATGGGCTAATTCCCGAGTGGTTGATTACCCACTTGTGGAAAATTAAGCAGCCCTACAATACCAATGTTGCAGCCGAAGTCGCGGTGTTGCAATCGTTGGCCGAAACCGAGGCACTCAATGCCCGCGCCAAGATTATGGTTGCCGAACGAGAACGCCTATTTGCTGCCTTGCAAGCAATCGATGGCCTTACGCCATTTCCATCGCAGGCAAATTTTATTCTGTGTCGGGTTGAGCGTGGCGATGCTGCCCAACTCAAAGCCGACCTTGCCAAACGGGGAATTTTGCTGCGCTACTATCGCAATCCAGAGCTTGCCAATTGTATTCGGGTGAGTATTGGCCTACCAGAACATCATGATGCCTTGCTTGCAGCGTTAGCCGATTTGGGTTATCGCTAAATTGCATTGACATCAAGGAACGCGGCGTGCTATCGTTGCCACAGAGTCTCATGATTGTGGAGTGATCGTTGTATGATTGCTTGTCCTGTCTGTAATGCGACCAACCAAACAGGTGCGTTATTTTGTGAAATGTGTGGCCATCGTTTGCCAACCGTGGCAGCGGCGGTCACCCCACCGCGTGCGGTTGCAGGTGGCGTTCAATGCCCAACCTGTAAGCATATTGCTACGCCTGGCGAGGCTTTTTGTGATGAATGTGGCACGCCGTTGAATGTTGGAGTTGTCGCTGCTCCCGCTGTGCCAGTTGCGCCTGCGCCCGTTGCACCGAGTGTTCAGCCCGCGCCTCAGCCCAGTTATCCCGCACCGCAACCGATTGCCAATGCAGCACCAAGCTGCCCAAGCTGTCGCGCGGCGGTTATTCCTGGCGAGGCTTTTTGCGATAACTGTGGTGCTTCGTTGTTGGCGGGCGCACCTGCTGCTCCAGCCGCTCGACCAGTTGCTCCTGCACCTGTGCAGCCAAGCTATGCACCGCCAGTCCAAGCTGCTCCGGTTGTGCCAGCAGCGCCGGTTTACACGCCACCACCAGCGCCCGTTGTGCCAAAACCACCTGTGGCAGCGCCCGTTGTTCCGGCAGCGGTTGGCATTCAATCGTTGGCGGGGTTTGTGCTGGTAACAGCAGCGGGCACACGGATTAATTTGCCAGCCAAAGCCGAGATTGTGGTAGGCCGCGAAGATGCTGTCTCGAATAATTACCCTGATGTTGATTTAAACCCCCATAATGGCTTGGCCGATGGCGTTGGCCGTCGCCATGCCCGAATTTTTGTGCGGGCTGGCGTGGTGCAACTTGAAGATTTGGATAGCACCAATGGAACAACCGTGAATAAACAACGGCTCCAAGCTCGCCAAGTAGTTAATTTAAATGTTGGCGATGAAATTCGCCTTGGACGATGTGTGTTGCAATGGCAACGCTAGTGTGATGTAGCAGTTATGAGTGGACAGGCCACGTTTCAACAAGGACGCTACCAAGTACGCAATGAGCTGTTTCGCGATGAATGCGGCGTGATGTATTTGGCGGTCGATGGCAAGATGGCAGGCCGCGAGGTTGGCTTGCGCCAACTCAATGATGGTGTTTTAGATGCAACCTCGTTGCAACGCTTGGCGCAATTAAACCAAGCGGCCTTGCCCTCGGTCTATGATTTATTCGAGGAGCATGGCCAGCGCTATTTGGTGTTGGAATATCCGCGTGGCCAAACCTTGGCCGATGTCGCGCTTGGGCCGCGTTTGCGCGAGGGCGTGGTGCTGGCGTGGGCCAAGCAAATTGCCGAAGGTTTGCGCTATTTGCATAGCCAAGGCTTTGTGCATGGCGATATTCAGCCGCAAAATATCGTGCTGCAAGATGGCCGCCGCATTAAATTGCTTGGTGGTTTGCCCGCTGGCTGCCCCAAAAACGCTGGTTCGCGCTATGCAGCACCCGAAATTTGGAGCGGCGCGACGGCCACGCCAGCCTCAGATATTTATGCTTTGGGCGCAACGCTGCACCACTTGCTGACTGGCACTGACCCCAATACCCAGCCGCTAATGGCTTTTGCTCCGCCTGATGTGCGACGGCCCGATCTTTCGCCAGCGGTTTCGCATGCGATTGTCAAAGCTCTGAGCCAACAACCGCAACAACGTTTTGCCAATATCGAGCAATTTGTGGTGGCTTTGAGCCAAACCAGCAGTACCCATGAATCGGCGGGCGATTTGCCAGTAATTGGCTTTACGCCTTCGATTTTGCCTAGCACACCAGCCGATGGCCCAACTCAACGCTATGTGCCCTCGGAAAGCTCGCCAATTCCGGTGCCGCCTGGCCGTGGTTCTACCGCTCAATACGATCAGGCGATGCTTGAGCAATTGCTCATTCCTGATCGCGATCTTGGGCCAGCGCCTTCGATTTTGCCCAAACGCCCAGCTCAACAAAATAGTCGGGCTGGGTTGATTGTGCTAGGGGTGTTTATTGGCTTGGCCTTATTAGCGGGCGCATGGCTATTATTCAAGCCTAAGGGCAATGCCTTTGTTAATGCCACGCAGGTTGCCAACAATGGCTTGCCGACCGTTACCCGTGATGAAGGGATTTTGCTAAGTGATAGCGCCAAAACCGCCACCGCTTTGGCCGCAATTCCGCCTGCAACTCAAATTCCAACCCTCGATGTGCCACGGGCGACCGCTGATGCGATTCAAACATTTACCGTTGCAACCCAATTAGCCTTTGATGATGCGCTTGATGCCCGCTATCAGCGTGGTATGGCCTACGAAGAAACTGGTCAATATGGCTTGGCATTAAGCGAATATGACGAAATTTTGCGCCAAGACCCGACCTATAAAGATACTCAGGCACGCCGCGACCGAATTAAGATTTTTGTTGATGCCACGGCAACGGCTGGCCCTCAACAAACCACGATTGCTGGCGGCACGGCCACCGCTGTCGCTCAACCAAGCCCAACTGCTTTGCCAGCTACCCCAACTGCCACGCCAATTGGCCAAATCGTTGGCGATAGCTTCAATGGCAGCACACTTGAGCCGCGTTTGTGGGCTGGCGAAACTCGCGATGGCACAATTCAATTAACTAATGGCGAATTGCAACTCGCGGCAACCAGTGCCACCTGCTATCCAGTTGTGCGCACGATTACCGATACGCTGTTTCCGGTCAACAACTTTACCTTGAGCGTAACCTTCCGCTACTCCGATGTCACGGCCTTGGGCACGGGCTTTATGCTGGCTGATGCAATGGCTACGCCCTGTGGCGAAACCGATCGGGCTGGGACAAGTTGGGGCGGCATTTGGCAAGACGAAACACAAGGGCTAATCGTCGAATTCCATCGCGATCAAACGGCTGATAACGAATTAAAAGATATTCGCTTGCCCTATACCAACGGCCAAATTGATACCGCCGAACATACCTTGATCATTCAACAGCGGAATGGTCAGCAAACCTTCATTCTTGATGGCAATGTGCTATTCACTGAACAAGCTGGTGCACAACCGCAAGTACTTTGGTTTGGCAACCCAAGCCGCACCGCGATTGCCTCGCCCTGGACAGTGCTGAATATTCTGAGTGTTGATCTGCGCGAAGAACTATAACCACGTTTAAGTGTTAGCCCCTTGCTTGTAAATCAGGCAGGGGGCTTTTTTTGATCGATACGGCGGCACATAGCTAAAAAATTGCTTTTCAGCCAATTACAACGCTGAATTAATCTGCAGAAATTTGGGCTAGCCTGACCATTTAAACTATATTTTGATGATTGAATCGACTATAATAGCAATGTTATGGTTAAGTAGCTCTGTGGTGAGGCAATTGGCATGTTGAAAAGTGGCACAATTATTCAGGATCGCTACACGATTGTGCGGCCCTTAGGCAGCGGCGGCTTTGGGGCGGTCTTTTTGGCCACCGATGGTCGCTTGGGCCAGCGCAATGTGGCGATTAAATATTTTGCTACTGCTCATATGCGCCCCGATGAACTCGATTCGTTGGCGCATTTGTTTCAGCAAGAAGCTCACACGTTGGCCAGTTTGAGCCACCCCAATCTCGCTCCAGTGCTTGATTATTTTGCGGTTGATGATGGTTGGATGTTGGTGATGGGCTATGTGCCAGGCGAGTCGTTATCGGCCTTGCAAAAACGGCTCAACGGCCCCTTCGGCGAGCAACAGGTAATCGATTGGGCAATTGAGTTGTGCCATGTGTTGGAATATTTGCATAACCAACGCCCACCACTAATTTTCCGCGATCTCAAGCCTGCCAACATTATGCGCACTCCCGAAGGCAAAGTTATTTTGATCGATTTTGGGATTGTGCGGCGCTTCAAAGAGGGTCAGCACCAAGATACGATTCAAATTGGCACGCCTGGCTATGCGCCACCAGAGCAATATGGCGGCCAAACCGAGCCACGCTCCGATTTATATAGCCTTGGCTCGACGATGTATGTGTTGTTGACCAACGAGCGCGTGACCAGTGGCTTGCGTTTGCCGCCAGTTAGTCAAAGTGTTGAGTGGGTTTCGCCTGCACTTGATGATTTGATTACCCAATTAACCTCGCTGCATATTAATCAACGGCCTGCTTCGGCTGCGGCTGTGCGTGCCGAATTGGAGCGAATTCGCGATACGCCAATGGTGCCAATCGCCGATCCTTTTGCGATTGTGCCGCAAGCCGCGCCCTACCGCAATGCCGAAGCGCCAACGCGGGTCAATCCACAGATACAACAACAGCAAAGCTATGGGCATGCCAGCGTTACGCCCCAGTCAATTCAGGCAACTCCCCAGCCTGTAATCAATCAGCGCCAAGCTCAGATTTGGCCTTGGCTACTGCTGTTTGTTCTATTGTTTGGTGGTGGCGGGGCGGGCTGGTGGTATCTCAATCGTTCGAATCAAACGGATCAACCGCTCGTTGTGCCAACTCAGCCCAGTGCTTTGCCCGATAGTGCCGAGGGCGATTTAATTATATCCTCGCGTGACGGCAACAGTGGCGCATACACCTTGCTCAGTTTGGATATCCCGACGGGCACGGTGAGCGAAGTTGTGCCGCATCACGATGATAATGCCATTGCTTCACGGCGACGGAGCGATGGCCGTGTAGCCTACTCGCATGGGGTTGATGGGCTTGAGCAGATTTTTACGATTAGCGCTAATGGCAGTGATGAGCGGCAATTGACCAGCGCCCCAGGCGAAAGCCGTGCCCCACGTTGGTCGCCTGATGGGAGCAAAATTGCCTTCGAAAGCGACCGTGATCGCAGCAATAACAATAGTTTTGATATTTATATTATGGATGCTGATGGCTCGAATGTGCAGCGGGTGACGGCGGAAGGCGGCTGGCAAGGTGGCCCCGCCTGGTCGCCCGATGGCACAAAGCTGGCGTTTCACAGTCAAACCAGCGGCCTCTATGAAATTGTGGTGCTTGATTTGACCGCCAACAAGCAATATTTGTTGGCCAGCGTCGATGATAGTGCTTTTTGGGCCGATTGGTCGCCCGATGGTCAAACGATTGCCTTTATGACTGGCGATAACGATAGCCGCACCAAAATTTACACCGTACCAACTAGCGGCGGCGAACCACGCGAGCTAACTAACCTTGGCACTGGCAAAAATCGTTGGCCGCGTTGGTCGCCGGATGGGCGCTATTTGGCGTTTGAAAGCTATCGCAACGATCATTGGGGCATTTATCTGCAAAATCTGGCAACTGGCAAGGTTGAAGCACTCTCCGATGGCACGCGCCACGATCGCTGGCCATCATGGTAATGCGTTTATAATGGGGGCCAGGGATCAGGGATCAGGGGTCAGAGCTTAGGCTTGTACCTGCTTGTGTACTTCGTTTCCTTCGCAGATCAAGATTTTAACATAGAGGCGGAGAGATGTGAGGCGCTAGGCTTTTGGCTATCGGAATGATTAAAAGGTTTGGCAAGGGCAGTGGATTGGCACGGGAGACTGATCCCCAGCCCCCAATAACCGACCCCTAAACAGATTATGCGCGAACGATATCGGTTTGTCGAACAACTTGGAAAAGGTGGTTTTGCCACTGTTTGGCTTGCCTACGATCAACAGATCGGTGGGCTATGTGCGGTTAAACAAAGTATTGCCGCCGAACCCGAAGTTGTCGAGATGCTCGAAGCCGAAGCCACTATTTTGGCGGGTCTTGCCCATCCGTCGTTGCCGCGCATTCGCGATCATTTTGTGCACGAAGGCCGTGCCTGTGTCGTAATGGATTATATCGAGGGCGTTGACCTAAGTGTGTTGCTGGCAACCGAGCACGATGGGATTGCGCCCAAACGGGTGGTTGAATGGGCACAGCAATTGTGTACTGCGGTGCAATATATTCACACCCTGCCGCAACCTGTGCTGCACCGCGATATTAAGCCATCGAATATCAAGCTCACGCCTGATGGTCGCTTAGTCTTGATTGATTTTGGGATTGCGCGTGATCTCAAGGTTTCGAGTTTGGGTTTGCGGCGGGCGGTGACTGCTGGTTATTCGCCGCCAGAGCAATATCGCGGCCAAACTGATGCGCGTTCGGATATTTATGCCCTAGCAGCGACGATTTATGCCTTATTGACTGGGCGTGCACCGCTGGCAGCTCCTGCGCGGTTGATTGGCGAAAGCTTGCCTGCACCCTCAGCCTTGCGCCCCAGTTTGCCAAGTGCTTTAGATCAGCCGTTGTTACGTGGGTTGGCCTTGGAGCCAGCAGCACGTCAGCAATCGGCGGGCCAGTTGGCTTTAGAATTGATGACTGCTTGGCGTTCGGTGCAGCCAGCTAGCCCCAAGTTGCCCAACATTCGCACCAAACCGTTGATTCAAACCCGCACTTGGCGACATTGGTTGGGGTTAGGTTTGGTTGGCAGCCTTAGTTTGGGTGGCTTTAGTGCAACGATTTGGAGCTTGCTCAATCAACAAAATGCGGCTGAGGCCTCGCCCAATTGGCAAACCTATTTTCCAGCATTGTTGAATAATAGTGCGACTTCGGCTCCGTTGTTCACGCCAACGCCCGCGCCAACCAGCACACCCGCGCCGACTGCTACGCCCGCGCCAACCTCGACGATCCAGCCATTGATTGCCGGATTAACTGGCTATTTCTTTGTGGGCATGCGCGAAGATGATGGCGATTATCAAATTTATCGAATTCCAGCGATGGGCGGCGAACCGCAGCAATTGACGACGCTTGGCTCAAATTATGGTGGAGTGGTGTCGCCCGATGGTCGGCAAATCGCCTTTACCTCCGAGCGCGATGGCCGCGAACAAGTCTATGTGATGAAGGTTGATGGCAGCGATCAGCGGCGCGTGACCAATGACCCTGGGCGTTGTGAATACCCAAGTTGGTCGCCTGATGGCAAACAATTGGCCTATGCCCATCGGCGGCTTGATGATCTGAAGGAAAATAGTTCAACGATTTATATTCAAGCGCTTGATCAAACCGAGGGCCAGCAATTAACCAAAATGTGGGGCACAATGCCAACTTGGGGCCAGCAAGGAATTGTGTTCACCAGCCGCGATATTGTTGAGAATATCGAGCAACTAGGTTTGGCTATTATTCAGCCCGATGGTAGCGGCTTGAAAATTATTAACCCAACCCGCGACCGCGACGAACATTATGCCGAATGGTCGCCTGATGGCAAATCTATCGCCTATGTGGCTGGCGATAGTCAGCGCACAATTACCCGCCAAATTTGGGTGATGAACGCCGATGGTTCCAATCCGCATCCGCTGACCAAGGGGCTTGGTGGGGTAACTCAGCCGCGTTGGTCGCCCGATGGCAAATGGATTGTCTTTTTGGCGAAGTGGGGCATGCCCGACGATTTGCAAAATAATCGCCCGCGCTTCAATGTGTGGGTTGTCTCAACCGAGGGCGGGCCAGCCAAGCCCTTTACCATCTCCGAGGCCAACAAATTTGGGCTAGGTTGGGGGCCACGCTAGGCTGCATCGGCTAGGGCGGCTGGATTGTAGGGCAATGGTTCACATACCAAGGCCAAGGGAAATGCCACATAAAAGGTTGTGCCTTCTTCCTCGATGCTTTCAAAATAGATCGAACCATGATTCATTTCTACGAGGGCTTTAGCGATCGATAAGCCTAAGCCTGTGCCACCTGCGGCGCGTGAAAGTGGATTATCGTTGCGAAAAAAACGCCCAAAAATGCGCGGCTGTTCGCGTAGCGAAATACCAATCCCTGTATCGCGCACGACTACCAACACATCATCGATCCGTTGTTGCACTTCAAGCTGAATCTGGCCATGTTCAGGCGTATATTTGATCGCATTGCTAATTAGATGATGGCTAATTTGGCGAATATGCAGCGGGTCGAGGCTCAAAAGCGGTAATTCATTCGGCAATAAACAATCTAGTTGCAATTTTTTGCGCTCAGCGCGGGGCCGAAATTCATCAAGCACTGCGCTCAACACCTGGCGTAAATCGACAGGCTGCGGCGTATGCTCATTGCGTTGAGTTTCCAGCCGCGCCAAATCAACCACATCGTTCATCAACTCGGTCAGGCGTTGGATGTTGCGCCCGATGCCTTCGATATAGCTAATTTCCTCGGCGCTAAAATGCTCGGGGTTACTCCACAATAGCATATCAGCAAAGCCACGAATGCTGGTCAACGGCGAACGTAATTCATGGGCTGCCAAAGCCATAAAATCGCTGCGCAAGCGTTCGCTCTCAACCCGGGCGCTAATATCTTGCAAAATTGCCACCGCCCCAATCCGTCGATCGTCGATCCAAATTGGGTTGGCACTGAGGCGATAGGTGCGACCAGCAAAACAAACTCGTTCGGCGGGCTTGATATGCGGGCGACCAAGTGCTTGATCCAAGGCTGGTTGCACAGCTTCGAGCGCAGCATAAAAGCGCAAACTCAAATTGGGCTGTTCGTGGTTGGTTTGTAGGCGTTCAGCTTCGGCCATGGCAATAATGTTGTAGGCGGCAGTATTGAGCAAAATAATCTGACCAAGCTGATCGCAAACGATCACGCCATCGTCGATTGCCGCCAAAATTGCCCGTTCGCGCTGGGTTTCGCGGCGCTGGGTATCGAGCAAATTGGTAAAATGCTCGGCGGCCAAGTTAATCGATTGAGCTAATTCGCCCAATTCGTCAGTGCCTAAATTGGGTGCTCGTACACTTAAATCGGCGGTTGCTAGCACATCGACGACAGCAGTTAATTGCTGAATTGCGCGGCGTTTACGTTGCAGCATCACGATTAAACCAATGTGGAGCAACAGCCATAATGCCCCAAGGCTGATTAAAAACCAATGCCACCAATCGAAACGCGCCAGCCAAAGGCCATAGCCAATTAAACCAAGCCCCAAAACCCCAACGGCAATTGCCATCAGATAGACCAACCGAATTAGCTGATTGAGCGCCAACCCACCGCGTGCGTGCAACTGCATAGCCATTCTCATTACTCAAATTGCCCAATGCTAGCAGCCCAAAGTTAAGCCTTGATTATGGTCGTGTTTAAGCTATATTTTACATTTTGGGCAATATTGAGTATTGGCTAGATTCGAGTATTATTTAAGCCAAATGCAGCCATCTATTGATGGTATGGAGAGCCAAATCGATGAGCGAACAAAGCGATGCTCCCAAACCAATTGTGATTAAACAAAAACGGGGATGTTTGGCCACCCTTGTGGGTTCGGCCTTGACGATTATCGTTAGTGCTGGACTGGGGGCGGCATTGGCGCTCTTGGTGATGTGGTATGGCCCGCGTAATTTTGGGGTTAGCTTTCCCGATAGCACTGGGCGGATCGCTGCGCTTGAACAAGCCCAACAAACCGCAATCATCCAACAGACTGATCAGGCAGCGACCTTGCGGGGCTTAGCCGATTTGCGTGGCTCGGTCGATGGCTTGCGCGAGCGCGTGCAAACGATTGAGAGCAAACTCAATACCCGCGAAACCGACCTTGATAGCCTGCAAAAACAAATCGACTCGAATCTTGATGGCTTATTGGCGATTCAATCACGCCTAAATGAGCTTGAATCGATTCCTGCCAATGCGGCCTTGACCAATCGGCTTGATAGCGTTGAACAAGATTTAGCCAGCATTGGCAGTACTTTGGAGCGGCTACGAATCGCTTTAGGGGCGACTGCGCCAACCGCTAGCCCACAACCAACCGCCACCCCAACTCGTTAAGGAGCCAACTATGCCTCAACAACAATCGATTGTTCGCTCGGTGCGCAGTAATCGCCATACAACCACGATCGATATCGGTGTGATCGGTCAAATTGTTCAGTCGGTCAGCGGTTCGATCGAAGGCATCTATGAAACCCAACTTGAAAGCGCCGAGCTTGTCGCTGAAGGTCGGGCTGAAAACGAGCCAAAATCGAACGAGGAGCCGCAAACCCGCTTTGATGAGCGAGCGAGCATTGTCTTGCATCTCAAATTAATTCCGTTTATCAACGAATCGTTGCCACCAATTGTCAATGCGCTGCGCAAACGGGTGATCGAAAGCATTCAGCAATATACCGAGCTGAATGTTCACGCTGTGCATATCCATATTGCTGGTTTGTGGTATCGGTAAAAGAGCATAGAACATAGAACATAGAGCATAGAACATCGCAATTGGGGATCAGGGACTGGGCATCGGGGGGCGGGAAGCTGGATATTCGATCGTCGGGTGCTGCGCGGTTTTAGCCCTTGGTGAACCTTCGTGTCCTTCGTGGATCGGATACAATACCAACCATGTACAACGATTATGCAACAATTTACCGTCAAGCTGGCCAGAGTTGGCTGAGCTTGCACATGCTCAATTGGCTTTTGACGTGGCTTGAGCAGCAGGCTTGGCGTGGCAGTTCGGTGCTCGATCTTGGCTGTGGCACAGGTGATGCAGCGGTGGCTTTGGCCTTACAAGGCTATCAGGTCACAGCGATTGATCGCTCTGAAGCGATGTTGGCCCAAGCCCGATTGCATAGTGAGTTGCATCACGCCACAGTCAATTGGCAACAGGCTGATTTAACTACATGGCAGGCTGGCCTAGGCTACGATTTAATTATCAGCCTGTTTGATACATTGAATTATGTGCTTGAGCCAACCCAACTCGGCGCTTTGTTTCAGCAAATTGCTCGCTCGCTCAACCCACAGGGCTGGTTGGTATTCGATCTGAATACGCCTTTGTTGTATGCCACATGGCCGGAACGTAACCAAGTAATCGTTGATCGCGACGATTTATATATTTACAATGTGCTCGATTTTGATGAGGAGGCGCAGATTGGCATCGGAAGAATTGTCTGGTTTCAGCGCCAAGCTGAGGCTTGGCAACGTGGCAGCGAAACCCATTTGCAGGCAGCCTATAGTGATCAGCAGATTGTTGAATTATTGGCGGATGCTGGTTTAAGCGTGGTTGCTCGCTTGGATCGTGATGGGAATGAGGTTGATTTGGCGCAAGCGCTGCGGGTAGTGTATTTAGTGCGAGCAAGTGATGTGCATAACCACAGCGCTGCAATACCCCCGATTCTGGATTAGCCGCCATCTATCTCCGCAGTTGCGGGCGATCCCTAGTCGATTGGGTGTCACCCAACGTTCCGGTTTCGCTGCGATGTGAACGAACGCCGTGATTCAAACGAGTTGCCTCTCTCACAAGTTTAGCCCGTCCCACACACCTTGCCCTTCAAGGGTCAGCGCAGTCACCTAGCCACGCTCATTGCTGAGGCATGCTGGTGGTCTCTTACACCACCGTTTCAGCCCTTACCACCAGCCAAATGGCCGATGGCGGGAATATTTGCTGTTGTCGGCTTGCGTCACGAGCCAGTTACCTAAACTCGCGCCCCTGTTTACGGTTTCACAGGGTAACTTGTCCACCACGCGGGTGGTCGGAAGGGTCGGGAAGTTGCCTCTAGCTTGCGCCAGCGACGGCTACATTGCTGCGATTATGCACAGTCGTTGATCATAATCGGCTTTTAGGCACTTGTCAATTGTGGTTATGCGCAAATTAGCATAGAATGCTACTAGCAACCGCTTAACTGCAAAGGAAGCATCACTGTGGATGAACGTTTAGCACTCATGAAGGCTTTGACCGATGCATCGGGCGTACCAGGCAACGAAGGCCCAGTTCGCGCTGTTATGGCCGAGGCTTTGGCTCCCTATGGCGAGTTAATTAATGATCAGCTTGGCAGTGTCGCTGCCCGTAAAGCTGGCCCCGAAGGCAGCCCAACGATTCTGTTGGCTGGTCACCTCGATGAAGTTGGCTTTATGGTGACGCGGATCACCGACGATGGTTTTATTAAATTCCAAGCGCTTGGCGGCTGGTGGGAATTGGTGATGCTGGCGCAACGGGTGCAAATTGAAACCCGTAATGGGCCAATTGCTGGCTTAATTGGCTCAAAGCCGCCGCATGTGCTCTCGCCTGAAGCGCGTAAAAAATTGGTCGAAAAGAAAGATATGTTTATTGATATTGGGGCGAGTTCAGCTGCTGAGGCCCGTGAATGGGGCGTGCGACCAGGCGATTCAATTCTGCCAGTCTGCCCTTTTACACCTTTGCACAACCCCAAAATTGTTATGGCCAAGGCTTGGGATAATCGCTTTGGTTGTGCGGCAGCGGTTGAGGTCTTGCATGAATTGGCCAATCAAAGCTTGCCCAACACGGTTGTAGCCGGTGCAACCGTTCAAGAAGAAGTTGGCTTGCGTGGTGCAGCAACCCTTGCCAATGTTGTCAAACCTGATATCGCGTTTGCGATCGATGTGTGTATTGCAGGCGATACCCCAGGCATTAGCAAAGATGAAGCTCAAGCCAAAATGGGCGCTGGCCCAGTCTTGTTATTGATGGATAGTAGCGTTATTCCAAACCCGCGGCTGCGCGATTTGGTGGTTGATACTGCCGAAGAATTGGGCATTCCCTATCAATTTGATACGATGCCTGGTGGTGGTACAGATGCAGGCCGCTTCCATTTGAATAATGCTGGTGTGCCATCGTTGGCGTTGGGCGTGGCAACCCGCTACATCCATACTCACGCTTCATTGTTGCATCGCGACGATTTTGATCAAGTAGTAACCTTGCTGGCCGCCGTGGTGCGCAAGCTCGATCAAGCAACTGTCGATTACATCAAAACTGGACAATCGGCCTAAATCTATTCTAAGTTATAGCTTGCCATATAAAGATGCAGGTTTCACCATGGAAGTGCTTACTTTCCATCGTGGAACCTGCGTTTTACAATTCAAATGCTTGAACCAGGGCTTCCGGTCAACGAATGTGCTAAGCTTGGTTAGCCGGCTGCTGCTCTATGCCCTTATCAGTACCAAATTGGATCTTGATAACGTATGCTTATTAGGTATTAAAGACTTGCAGGTAAATTGTTAGCAGTTCGGCATCGGGCGATAATTGCACCACCAATATTTGATAGCTTTTGCCATTAACGAATTGATAGACATAGCGATATTGTTCAGGTTGAAGATTTAAACTATCAAGTTGCCACCAAGCTTTGGCCTCACGGTAAGGGGCAGGCAGTGAAGCAAAGGAGTCAGGGGTTGTTTGGAGTGATTCACTAATCGGTAGAGTCGTTAGCCAAGCATCGAGCGCAGCAGCAGGCAAATCGAATCGCACAATCACCATTGTATCCAAAGCTGATTCACCGTGGCTATGCACATTGGTAGCCTGGCTAGGAATCTCAAAGCCCATAAAGCGTTCAATCTCTGCCCGGTTCAAGGGACTACTGAGATCACGCAAAGCAGCCTCAACCGTAGCATCGTGATTGGTTTGGTTATTCACGTGATTATTCTCCTCGCAACTAGATAATAGTAGTATGCTTAGTATGAAAAAAATATATTTCATCGATGTATCCTATCGTAAGTCAATTAGAAATTTATTTTAGACCAATAAATGAATCATAGGTATAAAAATGCTTCTGACCACTCGATGTCCCTGTTAGATCGTATTCTTGTGCGATCCCAGTCCCATGAAGCCTTCCCATTTCTTCATCTGTAATATGATCATTTGCAATTGTACTATTATCAATCCATTCAATTCCTGAAGATGGAATGGTAACCGATTTCCCTTGATCCCAGTTATATCGATCAAACATATGTACTTGAGAAATAACTTCGACATTTGGAGTTCCATCTAGAGCTGGAGTTACTCGAACATAAGCAGTTTGGGCATAACTAAATCCTCCTACTGCGTAATACCAATTTTTATTCTCACTTCGATCAGGATAAAAATTGGATTTCCAAGGAATTGTTACATGAAATTCTAATGGTTCGCCATGATAATCAGATCGAAGTTTTTGATTAATTTGGGGAATAATTTCATTTTCATACCTAAATTCAACCTTACTTTTAAATACAGGCATATCATCAAGCATATCATCGACGGAAACAGTGAGTGGCTCTCCAGAATTATTCAGGAAATGTTGCATATGATAGCCGGTTTCTGAAAAAACTCCGGATAATCGCGCAAGAGTTGCAGCCCTACTCATTTTAGAATGATTGGCTTTATCCTGCTCAGTTGGTTGTCCCATTGCACCATGTTTCCCACTTCCGTCGCCCGTATTAGGTTGAGTCGGCGGTGGCGGTGGCGATGGCATTGTGATGAGTTCAGGCTTTAAAGTTTTACTGCCATCTAAAGGTTCTGTATGCGGTAAATCTGGGAGTTCTAATGGGTCTACCATTAGTCGATTTTTAGATGAGCTGGCATTTATAGAAAAGAGAGCCGCTGCTTCGGCTTCAGCCGCTTCCATTAATTTGGCAATCTCAAGGGTTACTTGGGCACTAGTGTCAAATACATTAATCAAGCGCTGATAGGTTGGCACAATTACGCTCTCGAACTCCTGAAAACAGCGTTGGGCAGCTTGGCCTTGCCATTCGCCAGCGATCAGCGGTTGCATGCTGTGCTGAAGTGTTTGAAGTAGTTGTTGCATAGCATCGCGTTTGGTATTCAAGCGGCTGGCAATTGACCCAAGTTGGTCGTAGTGCACCGCAATAATTGGGGCAGGCATAGTGCTCCTAAAAATAACTGATCGTGGTGATAGGGGGAATCTAAGCGAGGACTTCACCACTCAAATTTCTCAGGCAGCACTATAACAAGCTAGTTTGTTCGTCGTCAAGGGTGATTTAGTGCTAGGCTATTCTAGCACTTCACTATACCAAAAGCCCTGCTTCAGGACTTGAAACAGGGCTTCGGTAAATGATTGTGCTAAGTTTTGTTAGACGGCAACTGCGCTTGGATTGAGAATCACAATCTTGGTTTCTTCGTCTTCGCGCGGCAAAGTCGAGGGTGTAAACACGACTTTATCAAGGGTTTCGTATTCCTTGAGGCCCATCTGGTGCACAAACACGCTCAATGGCTCCAAATCGAGCGCTTCGAGCCGTTGTTGTTGATTATCGTTATACAATGGCACAACCACTTTGGGGGCAATTTCGCTGATAATTTCGACCATGCCATCAGGCTTGATCACATGATTGCCATTGCCAACTGGCACAAATAACACATCGACTGAGCCAATTTCATCGAGTTGGCTGGCAGTCAGGCCATGGCCCAAATCGCCCAAATGGCAAAAGGCCACATCATCAATATACATCACATAAATTGTGTTATGGCCATGCTTTTTGCCCTCGCCATCGGTATGCGCGGTACGAATGCCACGAATTAAGATATTGCTCACTTCGTATTCGCCTGGCCCATCGGCCACAAACAGCGTATCGCGCAATGGCTTGACCGCTTCGACATTATTGTGATCAGCCTTGTGATGGCTGATGGTAACAATTTGGGCAGTTGGCTTGCCAATATCAAAGCCCACCGATTGATCGCAGGGATCAAGCACCACAATGCCTTCACGACCGCGAATCCGCACGCTGGCATGCCCTAAATACAGTATTTCTGCCATGATTTCCTTCCTAGATAGCCCGTTCGTTAATGACGCTTCGCCAGTGCTAAAGCGCTCTATGCTAGCACATATTTTCGTTAATAATTATACCACGCCACAGGCCGAAACCCACAAAAAATGCGTTGATAGAGCGCAAACTCTACCAACGCAACCATGCTCACAACGCGTAGCTAGGCAACGCTTTCGAAAACCAAGGGCAAGGCTTCAACCGGCGTAGCACTGATTGTAATTGCCGATTTGAGTGCGGCCAAAGCAACCTCTGCCCGTTGTTGATCGGCGGTATGCACCGTCAACAAGGCCTCGCCCGTTTGAACTGGCTCGCCAACTTTACGCTGAAGCACCAAGCCCACCGCCGGATCGATTGCATCTTCTTTGCGGGCACGACCTGCTCCAAGCTCGGTCGCCACAATCCCACAGGTTTCAGCATCGATGCGTTGGACAAAACCGCTGCTCTCGGCCAGCAAACTGATTTGAATTGGCGCGATTGGCAGGGTTTCTGGTTGGTCAATCACCGTGAGATCGCCGCCTTGCTGGGCAACAAACTCACGGAATTTAGCCCAAGCTTGGCCGTTATCCAAGCTTGCTTGCAACTGTTGGCGAGCATCATCAAGGTTTTGGGCCTTGCCAGCCAAGACCAACAGATGTGAGCCAAGAGTCAAACAAACTTCAACCAAATCGCTGGGGCCGCGACCTTGGAGCGTTTCAATCGCTTCGCGCACTTCCAGCGCATTACCGATTGTCAAGCCCAACGGTTGCTCCATCGACGAAAGAATCGCCGCGACATTACGACCAGCCAATTGGCCAATCCGCACCATTGTTCGAGCCAAATCGCGGGCTTGATCGAGGGTTTTCATAAACGCCCCCGCCCCAACCTTGACATCGAGCACGATGCTTTTGGCTCCTGCTGCCAGCTTTTTGCTCATGATGCTGGCAGCAATCAGTGGGATACATTCGACAGTGCCAGTAACATCGCGCAGTGCATACAGCTTTTTGTCGGCAGGTGCGAGATCGGCGGTTTGGCCCATAATCACCATGCCAATCTCACACATGGCATGGCGAAACTCATCTTCGCTGAGGTCGATGCGCATGTTGGGGATGGCTTCAAGTTTATCGAGCGTACCGCCCGAAAAGCCCAAGCCACGCCCCGACATTTTGGCAACTTGCAAGCCAACGGCTGCCAACATTGGCCCCAATACAAGGCTGGTTTTATCGCCAACTCCGCCAGTTGAGTGTTTATCAACGGCATCGGGTGCAAAATCACGCAAATCAAGCTGATCGCCCGAAGCAGCCATGGCTAAGGTTAAATCGGTGGTTTCGCGATCGTCCATGCCTTTGAGCACAACCGCCATGGCCCACGCCGCCATCTGATAATCGGGCACACTGCCGTTGGTATAGCCCTGAATCAGCCATTGAATTTCTTCGGTTGAGAGCTGTGCTCCATTGCGTTTTTTAATAATCAGATCAACCGCACGCATTATTTTAATCCGCCTTCTGTAAGTTTTCGCCATGCCAAGGGCAGGCGATTAAGAATATCGCTAGCAATGGTGCCGCGTTCGCCGAGTTCTTCACGAACCAGAGCGCCTGCAACGCCATGCACGCCAACGGCCAGCTGGGCGGCTTCAAATGGGGCTAACCCTTGCGCCAACAAGCCAGCAGTTAGTCCTGCAAGGATATCACCAGATCCGGCGGTTGCCAATGCTGGGTTGGCCAAACCATGCAACGCCAAGCGGCCATCGGGGCTAGCAATAATCGTATGGGCCGATTTCAGCACCACGGTCACGCCCCAGCGGGCCGCCGCTTCGAGTGCAATTTGTGGGTGATCTTCACCGATTTTTTCCTCGCCCAACAAGCGGGCCATCTCGCCGATATGTGGGGTAAGTATGACAGGCTGATCGCGTAATTTTTCTTCCCAATGTTCAATTGTGGCCAAAATATTCAAGCCATCGGCATCGATTACCAGCGGCGGCAGCACGACTGGGCCTTCTTCTTCAGCTTTGGCTTCTTCTTTGGGCCGAGCAGCTAGGCCGAAACCAACCCCGCCTTTGCGTTTGGTTGGCAACTCAAGCTCGCTTGAGCCAAGAAAACCTACGCCTAATCGACGTTTGCTTGAAGCCAAGCCAATCAGTGCCCGCAGAAAATCGCCAGTGCCTGTTTCGGTGCCAAGGCCTGGACCAACCAGTAAGGCTTTATATTTGGCTAATTTTTCATGCACCAACTTAGCCGCAGCTTCGGTCAACTCGCCTGGCTCGACTTCAGGCAATGGCAAATAGGTTACTTCGTGTAGATGGGCGGCGGTGCTGCCATAAATTGAGCGTGGGCAAGCCAAGGTTACCACCCCAGCGCCCGAACGAGCCGCCGCCGTGGCCGCAAGCCAAGCCGCGCCAGGATAGAGATACGAGCCAGCCACAACCATCACGCGCCCGAAAGTATCTTTATGGCCATCAACCGGACGGGCCGGCACCAGCGAACGGATTGTCGCAAGATTCAGTTCAGTTGTAGTCATCGGCTCCTCCATAGAATCTGGTAGGGTAAAGGGGGCGATTGCCAATTTGCCAACATAGGCCGCACCTGGGTACAAATGATGGCCGCGTTTGGTTAGGCCAGCCGCCACAGTGTAGGCTGCATTGATGATTGTGCCCCAAATCTTGCCATTATCAGCGTCAAGGCCCGAAGGCACATCGACCGCCAAAACTGGCAATTTGCTGGCATTGACCAAATCGATAATTTGGGCTACCTCAGCCGCCAATGAACGACTCAGGCCGATACCAAATAAACCATCAATGATAAAAGAGGTTGTTTGCAAAAGCTGCTGGAGTTGCTGGTTTTGTGGATCATCAGCAGCGAAGATCATCGGAATGGCTTCGGCTTGGGCGGCAGCAAACGGCCAATCATCAGCGTGCGGCTTGCGTTTATACAAATAGCAGGTAACGGGAAAACCAGCCTCTTTGATATGGCGTGCAATCACCAAGGCATCGCCGCCATTATTGCCAGAACCAACCAGCACCAACACGCTGGGGTTGGTTTGCTTGGCGATCACGGTTAATCCAACATCGGCCATGCCGCGTGAAGCCTCAGCCATCAAGCCAGCCCACGTCGCCCCTTCGTCAACAGCGCGTTGCTCGATTGCCCGAATTTGGGCAGCGGTTGTAATGTGATACCCAGGCACAATTTTTGGCATCGTTGCCTCACCACACTTAATACTATCGAAAATTATACACCACAGGCTTAGCCAATCCATGGGCGATTTAGCAAGGATTAACGAAACACTAGCAGAACGAGCGCGGGATCAGTTGTCAGGGGCTAGGGATCAGTTGGGCTGAACCACGAAGAACGCGAAGGGCTGCAACCACGAAGAACGCGAAGAACACGAAGGTCTCTTATCCCAAAGCTAATAGTTTAGTGCCACACTATTCATCCTTCATCCCTCATCTCTATCTCTGCGCCTCTGCGTTAAAATTTCGATCCACAAGGCGATTTAGGCTTGTTATTAAATTTATACGGCGATATTTTGGTTTGTTACCCATTTGTTACATAAATACTAATTTAAGTTTTCAATCAGGATTTATAATGATTTGGCATAACTTGAAAATAAATTAAATCAGGATGAATGAATGTATACAGTACCAATTAATAACAGGCCCAAAAAACCACCATTTTCCAGTCATTCACTGCTCACACTGCTCTGCAAGTCAAGTGGGATAATTTCGATTTTCTGTGCTATCAGTTTGACTGTATGGCTTATGAGCGTTAATAATGATCTGAATTATCGGAATATGTTTGTATTGCTGATCTTCTGTTGGCGAATTGTTTGGAAAACCCTGCTTTTTACGTTGCTTTCATGGGGTATTATAGCGCTTGGGGTATCGCGAAATCCCCACATATTGCTTAAAAAAACCGCCTTTGGCATGTATGGGTTAATCTTGTTAATAGGAATCGGGTTTAGTGCAGGCTTTTTCATCCTTGACAACGATCCTCCCCGATATATTGGCACTGTATTGCTTCCAATGGCTCTCCAGCTACTTATGCTGATTATTGCACCATATCGGTATTTTGATGTGCGTTAAAATTCCGATCCACGAAGAACACGAAGGGCTGCAACCACGAAGAACACGAAGAACACGAAGGTCTCTTATCTCAAAGCTTTTAGTGCCACACTATTCATCCTTCATCCCTCATCTCTATCTCTGCGCCTCTGCGTTAACATCTAGCCCCTGATCCCTGAATCCTGACCCCTCTTTTCCTCTGTGCTTTTGCCTTCTGACTTTTGACTTTTGATTTCTGCCTAAACCATTGCCTGTGCTATCATAGACAATGGACAAAACGTCTACCATACGGAGGATTGATATTTCAATGGCTCAATATGATGTTGTGATTATTGGTTCAGGGCCAGGCGGTGAAGTTGCTGCCTTGCGAGCTGTCCAATTGGGCTTAAAAGTCGCTGTCGTCGAAAAAGAACAAGTCGGCGGTGTCTGTTTAAATATTGGCTGTATTCCTACCAAATCGCTGTTGCACTGCGCCGACTTGCTGGAAGAAACCAAAGAAGGCAAGAAGTTTGGCGTAATCACGGGCGAAGTTTCGTTCGACCTCAAAGGCGCAATGGGCCACAAAGAAAAAGTGGTCAAAACCATGCGCACCGGCCTTGAAGGCTTGTTCAAAAAGAAGAAAATCGATCTCTATCGCGGCTTTGGCCGTTTGGCTGGCACCAATAAAGTCGCCGTCAAAGGTAACGATGGCGCTGAAACGATCATCGAAACCAAGAATGTGATTTTGGCAGTTGGCTCGACTCCTCGCGCTTTGCCATTCGCGCCATTCGACGAGCAACGGATCGTTTCGAGCACCGGAGCCTTGAGCTTGCCCGAAGTGCCCAAGCATTTGGTGGTAATTGGCGGCGGGATCATCGGCTGTGAATTTGCTTCGATGTATCGCACTTTCGGCTCGCAAGTGAGTATCATCGAAATGTTGCCACGGATTGTTGCCACTGAGGATGAAGAAATTTCGGCTGAATTGGCCAAAGCCTTCACCAAGCGCGGCATCAAACTCTACACTGGCTCGAAAACCAAGGCCGTCAACAAACGCGCCGATGGTGCTAGTGTGGTTTTTGAGGGTCCAGATGGCAAAGAGCAAACTTTAGAAGCCGATTATGTGTTGATTGGCACGGGTCGCGCTCCTTTGACCAAAAATATTGGCCTCGAAGAAGTCGGCGTAACCATCGACGAACGCGGCTATATTCCGGTCAATGCCACCATGCAAACCAATATTGCCAATATTTATGCAATTGGCGATGTTGTGCCAACGCCATGGCTGGCTCATGTTGCCTCAGCCGAAGGCGTGATTGCGGTTGAACATATCGCAGGCCATCACACCAACCCAATCAACTACGATATTATTCCAAGTTGTGTCTATTGTTCGCCTGAAGTTGCGCACGTTGGCTTGACCGAAGCTCAGGCCAAAGAACGTGGCTACAATGTCAAAGTTGGCAAGTTTCCATTTGCTGCGGTTGGCAAAGCTACAGCCATTGGCAATCGCGATGGTTTTGTAAAAATCGTTGCCGACGCTGAATATGGCGAGATCCTTGGTTTCCATATGATTGGGCCTCGGGTGACCGAGTTGGTTGCCGAAGGCGGCTTGGCTTTGAGCCACGAAGCCACGGTCGAATCGCTGTTAGCAACGATTCACGCTCACCCAACCTTGTACGAAGCTATGCACGAAGCTGGTCATGCCTTGCTTGATGGCACACTCCACCTCTAAATTGAATTTCGCTGAATCAGCTGACGAAGGACACAAAGCGCCAATTCTGGTACTTTGCGTCCTTCGTGATTATTGAAGCCTTGGTTGCCATGAAAATTTTGATTATTTCGAAAGCCCTGACCGCCGCCACCTATCACCGCAAGCTTGAATTGATTGCGGCTGAGCCAGATGTTGAATTGACTGCGATTGTGCCACCGATGTGGTTTGAGCCTGGCGTTGGTGAGTATCCGCTGGAAGTTCAAACGCCGCGCAATTATCGAATGCATGTTGTGCCACTTGGTCACAATGGCCATCATCATACGTTTTGGTGGCAGGGTTTGGGCAAATTAATCGCCGCTGAGCAACCAGATATTCTGCATGCCGATGAAGAAGCCTTTAATTTGGCAACATTTCAGGCGTTTTGGCATGCTCGTAAAACCAAAGCCAAACTCTGTTTTTATAATTGGGCTGATGTAGCGCGACGTTATCCACCGCCATTTAGTTTCTTCGAACGCTACAGTTATCGCCATGCAGCCCATGCAATTGCTGGTAACCATTTGGCCAAGCAACTCATTCGCGATCACGGCTATACTGGCCCGATCAGCGTCATTCCGCAATTTGGGGTTGATGAGACGATTTTTAGGCCTGCGCCTGAGCCATTGCCCGCCAAGCCGTTTGTCGTAGGCTTTTTTGGGCGCTTGATGCGCTCGAAAGGTGTGCTCGATTTGTTGGCAGCCCTTGAACGCTTGCCCAGCGATATTCATTGTCGCCTGATTGGCAAAGGCGATTTGAGCAGCGAAGTTGAACAACGCATCGCCAAAGCGCCGCTGGCTGGGCGGGTTACGCTTGAGCCGTTGATTCCCTCCAGCGCCATGCCCGAAGCGATGCGCAGCGTTCATGCCTATGTGCTGCCCTCGCGCACCACCCCCAATTGGAAAGAGCAATTTGGGCGGGTTTTGATTGAGGCCATGGCCTGCGGCGTGCCCGTGATTGGCTCTGATTCGGGTGAAATTCCCCATGTGATCGATACCGCAGGCTTGGTATTTCCTGAGGGTGATGTTGCAGCGCTGGCCGAGGCAATTCACAAACTGTATCTGGATGAAAAGTATCGCCAAACTATTGCCGAAGCTGGTCGCCAACGAGCCTTGAGCCATTACACCCAAGCCAGCATTGCCCAGCAGCATTTAGCAGTTTATCGCTCGATGCGCTAACCAAGCACGAAAGAGAGAGCACCATGCAAACAATTCACACCGCCCGTTTAGTGATTCGGCGATTTAGGTTGGCCGATGGCGCATTTATTGTGCAACTAGTCAATCAACCCTCATGGCTGCAATGGATTGGCAACCGCAATGTGCATACCCTTAATGATGCCGAAACCTACCTCAGCAGCGGCCCGCTGAGCATGTACGAGCGCTATGGAGTGGGCTTGTGTGGCGTAGAATTAGCTGGCACATTAATTGGCATGGCGGGCTTGATCAAACGTTCGCCCGAAGCCGAAATTGACCTTGGCTACGCTTTTTTGCCCGAATATTGGGGCCAAGGTTATGCCACCGAAGTAGCTCAAGCCTTGCTCAATTATGCAATTAATACACTCAAACTGCCACGAATTATCGCCACAACCCAGCTTGAAAATCAACAATCAATTAAAGTGCTTGAACGGATCGGCATGCAATTCGAGGGCATTATTCACGAAGGCGAAAAATCGTTACGTTTATTTGGCTATGGTAAACGCTGAATGAGAGTTTAGCGGAACGAAACCACGAAGCACACGAAGAGCACGAAGGAGAGTTCTACAGGAAGAATCAACCAATAAATCAGTCTTAGAGCCGATAACGATACCGCACAACTAGCGGTATGCTTATTGCTGGAAAACAGATGCTGCCTACTTTGGTGCTGGAGACATGAAGGTAGGTCTGAGTGGTTGCGGAGAGCCGCTCGGGCGGCGGGCTGGGTTAGCCCGCCGAGTTGTTTAACCGATTGGCACGGGTTGTGTTGGTTGTAATCGCAGTATCTCAAGCTAACCTTGCGAACGAATTAACGAAACAACGTGTGGTACAATAGCCATGCTGACGTTTGAATGAGCTACCTCGGCCCCTGTGGTCGAGGTTTTTGGTGTGTTATGCAACGAACTGATTTACGCAATATCGCAATTATTGCCCACGTTGACCACGGCAAGACGACCTTGGTTGATGCCATGTTGAAGCAAAGTCGGATTTTCCGTGAGAACCAACAAGTCGCTGAACGGGTGATGGACTCCAACGCCATCGAACGCGAACGTGGGATCACGATTATGGCCAAAAATACCGCTGTTGAATATAACGGCGTGCGGATTAATATTGTCGATACGCCAGGCCACGCCGATTTCGGTGGCGAGGTTGAGCGGGTTTTGAACATGGTCGATGGCGTGTTGCTGTTGGTCGATGCGGTTGAAGGCCCAATGCCCCAAACCAAGTTCGTGCTGCGCAAAGCTCTCGAACAAGGCCATCGCGCAATTGTTGTCGTCAATAAGGTCGATCGCCCTAGCGCTCGCCCCAATTATGCCGTCAACGAAACCTTCGATTTGTTTATCGATTTGGGCGCAACCGAAGAACAAGCCGAATTCCCGATTGTTTATGCCAGCGGGATTGCCGGCACGGCTGGTCACGATCCCCACGCGATGCAAGATTCGCTGACTCCACTATTTGAAACGATTTTGCAATATGTGCCCGCTCCTGATGTTGATGTCGATGGCCCGCCGCAATTGCTGGTCACTTCAACCATGTACGATGATTACAAAGGCAAAATCATCATTGGTCGCTTGAATAGCGGAACCATCCGCAAAGGCCAATCAGTTGCTCACATCGCCGCAGGCAAAGATCCCAAGCCCGCCAAAGTGGTGCAAGTATTCACCCACTATGGCATGGAACGGGTCGAAGTCGAGGAAATCACGGCTGGCGATATTGTCGCCATGACTGGGATTAACGATGCTGGGATTGGCGATACGATTGCCGATAAAGACAATCCAGTCGCCTTACCACCAATCAAGGTCGAAGAACCAACCGTTCAGATGACTTTCGGGGTCAATACCAGCCCCTTCAGCGGCCGCGAAGGCAAATTGGTCACCTCACGCAAAATTCGCGAACGCTTGTATGGCGAAACCGAGCGCGACGTGGCCTTGAAGGTCGAAGATACCGACAACGCCGATACCTTCCGCGTTAGTGGTCGCGGTGAGTTGCACTTGGCCATTTTGATCGAAAATATGCGGCGCGAAGGCTATGAGTTCCAAGTTTCTAAAGCCGAAGTGATTTATAAAGAGATTGATGGCACGCGCCACGAGCCATATGAATTGGTCGAAATCGAAGTTGATTCCGATTATCAAGGCTCAGTGGTCGAATTGATGGGCTTGCGCCGTGGCACCATGCGCGACATGAGTGTTAGCGATTCAGGTTCGGTGCAATTCGTCTATCACGTGCCAACCCGTGGTTTGTTGGGCTTCCGCCAACAATTGCTGACCGCAACTCGGGGCACAGGCATTATGAACAGCTTGTTTGCTGGCTATCAACCCTACGCTGGCGACGTGCAAACCCGCCAATTTGGCTCGTTGATTGCTTGGGAACAAGGTGTAACCAGCAGCTATGGCTTGTCGAGCGCCCAAGAACGCGGCCAATTATTTGTTGGCTCAGGGGTTGATGTGTACGAAGGCATGATCATTGGTCAACACATTCGTGATGAAGACCTTGAAGTCAATGCCTGTAAGAAAAAGCAACTGACCAATATGCGTTCATCAGGTGCCGACGATGCCTTGCGCCTCGACGTACCGCGCAACATGTCGCTCGACGATTGTATTGAATACCTTGCCGACGATGAATTGCTCGAAGTAACTCCGCTGCATTTCCGACTTCGCAAGCGTATCCTCAACACCGACGAACGCCGCCGCGATCGCAAATGGGCCAAAAATCGCTAAACTTCATTAGCATTCAACTCCTTTGCTCAGTTCTTTGGGCAAGGGAGTTGTTTTTTTATCGGGGATTGGTTGTTGGGGATCGGGGATCGGAATTTAACGCAGAGGTGTGAGGCTATCGGCTGAAGGCTATTGGCTGAAGGCGATGGGTTGGAATAACTAAAACCTAATCTGATCCCTAGCCCCTGATCCCCGATCCCCCGTTCTATATTCTTGGTTTATAATAGCGATCTATTGACAATTAACTAGACACAGCCAACTGTGGAGGTTTACCAGGTGCAAACGTATTTGTTTTCGGCAGAAGTTGTTTTGGGGATTGCTTTGATTACTTTGGTGCTTTTACAAGCCAAAGGCAATAGCGCGAGCGTTTTGGGTGGCCGCAACACCTCAGCCACCTATCGCACCCGCCGCGGCGTTGAAAAAACCCTCTTTAATGTAACGATTGTGATCGCCAGCGTGTTAATTATTTTAGCACTCGTGCATCCCTTCTTATTAACAGTATAAGCGTATGGTTCGACGTATTCGTTGGCAAATTGGAGCCACGTTGGTTTGTGCTAGTCTGGTTTTGTTGTTGTTGGCGCATCTCGCGCTAGCAACAACAGCAGGCGGCGAAGCAGGCGTTGGCGGGGTCTATCGCGAGGCTTTGGTCGGCGAGGTCAATGATCTCAACCCATTGCGCGGTAGTGCCCAAACTCGCGCCGAGGCCGACTTAAGTGCACTGTTGTTTGAAGGCTTGACCCGCGTCGAGGCAACGGGCGTGGTCGTGCCCGATCTCGCCGAAAATTGGCAGGTCAGCAGCAATAATTTGGTCTATACCATGACTTTGCGCACCGATGTGCGCTGGCACGATGCCACACCTTTTTCTGCAAACGATGTGATCTGGACGATCGACTGGATCAAAAGCCCGCAATTTAATGGCGACCCCAGCCTTAAGTTGGCTTGGCAAAATATCGCTGTCACCGCGCTGAATCCGCAAACTGTGCGTTTCAATTTGCCAGTGGCTTTTGCGCCCTTCCTCAACCAACTAACTGTGCCAATTCTGCCCGCGCATCTGTTGCGCAATGCCACGCCCGACCAATGGCAAGCTTGGAATCAGCAACCAGTTGGTACTGGCAGTTTTCGCTTTGGCAAACGCGATAGCAATTTAATCGAGCTATTGGCCAACACCGATTATCGCCCGAATATTCCCAATAGTCGCCCCAATTTGGAGCGGCTGGAGTTTCGGCTTTACTCAACTATGGAAGCTGCACACGAAGCGCTGCGCCGTGATTTGGTCGATGCTTTCGCCTATGATGTGACTGAGCAAGGTGAATTACCCTTGCCA